>JAHEBL010000001.1:0-24951 GCA_024642265.1 Haliea sp.
TGGGCCACGAGATACTCGTTGGCTGCAACAAAGTGTCCGCAGCCAAAAAACCCGCGATGGGCACTCAGGGGTGAGGGATGCGGCGAGGTCAGCACGCAATGACGCTGCCGATCGATGATACTGCCCTTGCGCTGCGCGTAGCTGCCCCACAGCATGAATACCACCCCCTCGCGCTCGCGATTGACCACATCTATGACCCGGTCGGTAAACGTTTCCCAGCCCTTGCCCTGGTGAGAAGCGGCGCGCCCGCTCTCCACTGACAGCACGCTGTTGAGAAGCAGCACGCCCTGGTCGGCCCAGCTGGTGAGATCGCCATGGGAGGGGACTGGATAGCCCAGCTCGTCACGGATTTCCTTGAAAATATTCTGCAGGGAGGGTGGCACCTGCACGCCGGGCCTGACAGAAAAACACAGGCCGTGGGCCTGGCCCGGGCCGTGATAGGGGTCCTGCCCGAGAATCACGACCTTGACCCGCTCCAATGGGGTGTGGGCAAAGGCATTGAATATTTCACTACCGGTGGGAAAAACCGCCTTTCCCGCTTTCTTCTCCGACAGCAGAAAAGCTCGCAGGTCCGCCATGTAGGGCTGCTCGAACTGGGGTGCCAGGCGCGCCAGCCAGCTACCCTCGAGTTGTACCGGTTTACCCATCGGCCAGGCTCCCTGACTCAGTTACAGGACGCCATCAGCATCACCTGCTCATACACAGGGCTGGCACGATCCGGAGCAGCGCAATCGGCAAGCACCGCTGGCATGGGTACCAGACGCTTGGAACGCGCCCGCTTGCTGGCAGGTGCATTGTCCACCACTGCAAGCGGCACTGCGCCAAAGGCGGCTTGCCGCCGTGCCGGGGGCACGTCGCGATACAGTGTTGTACGCATGCGCGGCAGGCGCCCCGCAGCGATAATCTGTTCTTCCATGCAGGCAGGAGCCCATTCCTGCCCGTGACCCGAGCCCGCGGCCCTGGTGATGCTTTCGTTCATCAGGGTGCCGCCCAGGTCGTTTACACCGGCAGCAAGACAGGCCGCCACCCCCTGCTCCCCCATTTTCACCCAGGACGCCTGGATGTTGTCGATCAGCCCATGCAGCACAAGTCTGGCCACGCTATGCATCAGCAGCGCCTCCCGAAATGTCGGTCCGCGCCTCGCCCTGCCCCTGAGATACATGGGCGCTTCCATGTGGACAAACGGCAGCGGTACAAATTCGGTGAAACCGCCGGTGCGTCGCTGCAACTCGCGAACATGCCAGAGGTGCCGTGCCCAGTGATGCGGCTGGTCGATATGGCCGTACATGATGGTGGCGGTGGTCGGCAAACCGGCCCGGTGGGCCGACTCGATCACTTCCAGCCACTGGGCAGTGTTGAGTTTGTCGGGACACAGCAGCTCGCGGACCTCGTCATGCAGTACCTCCGCCGCTGTGCCCGGCAGCGTGTTCAGGCCCGCCTCTTTCAGCCGTTCAAGGAAGGCTTCGATACCAATCCCGAGGGTGGCCGCGCCCTGCGAAACCTCCAGCGGGGAAAACGCGTGAACATGCATGTCCGGCGTCGCGGCGCGCACGGTGTGGAGGATATCCAGGTAAGTCTGCCCGGTGTAGTCGGGGTGAATGCCGCCCTGCATGCACACCTCGGTGGCGCCGCGCTGCCACGCTTCGGTGCAGCGCCCGGCTATTTCCTCCGCGCTGATGTCATAGGGCAGACCCCGCAGGTCCTCACTGTGCTTGCCCTTGGAAAAGGCGCAGAACTGGCACTTGAAATAACAGACATTGGTGTAATTGATATTGCGGTTGACGACGTAGGTCACCGTGTCGCCATTGACCGCCTGCCTGAGCGCATCCGCCGCCCGGACCAGCCAGGCAAAATCATCGCCCCGGGCCTGGAACAGGCGGGCAATCTCTGCTTCCGATAAATCGGCCCCGTCCCGGCAACGATCGACTATAACGCGGATTTCTGCTGATACCGCCGCATCCGGCGGATCGCTGCGCAGCAGTCTCGCCTCGAGGGAGGGGATCGGTCGCTCCTCTCCGGGTACCCAGTCGTCGCGCCTGGCGAAGCCGCCGGCGTCACTGAGGCGCAGCACTGCGGTGCGCAGACCCGGATCGAGCCAGCGCTCCGGCGCGCAGGCATAGGCGGGATAAATGGTCAGCCGCTGGTCCAGGAACTTCCCCGCCGCGGCGGTTTCCCGGGCCAGCTGCTCCAGGTGCGGCCAGGGTGCCTCGGGGTTGACGTGATCGGGTGTGAGTGGCGACACCCCGCCCCAGTCGTTGATACCGGCCGCCACCAGCTGCGGCAATACGCCCGGGCTGAGGTTGGGAGGCGCCTGGATGCTCATCGCGGGTCCAAATATCAGGCGGGCAACCGCGATGGTCCACAGCAGTTCGTTCAGGTCGGGCTCGGGTGAAGCCGCCATGAGCGTGCCGGGTTTCGCCCGGAAGTTCTGCACGATGACTTCCTGCAGGTGGCCGTGGCGCTCGTGCACGGCCCGCAGCGCCAGCAGCGACTCAATACGCTCCCGGCGGGTCTCGCCGATACCGATAAGGATTCCCGAGGTGAAAGGCACAGCCGCCCGGCCGGCGAGCTCCAGGGTTTGCAGTCGCACTGCCGGGTCCTTGTCCGGTGAGCCATAGTGAGGCATGCCTTTTTCGCACAGACGGGTGGAAGCCGACTCCAGCATGATTCCCATGGAGGCACTGACCTCTCGCAGGGCGGCGATTTCGGCGGCGGTCATGCAGCCCGCGTTGATATGAGGCAACAAACCGGTTTCCTCCAGCACCCTGGCCGCGACATGCCGCAGGTAGGACAGGGTGTCGGCAAAACCAAGTCGCTCCAGCGCAGTGCGCGCCGCGCTGTAACGCAGCTCCGGTTTTTCGCCCAGCGTAAACAGCGCCTCCTGGCAGCCAAGGCGCGCGCCCTGGTGGCAAAGGTCCAGCACCTGCTCCACGCTCATGAAAGCCTGGTCAATCTTTTTGGGAGTGCGCGCGAATGTGCAGTAGTGGCACACGTCGCGGCACAGGTGCGTAAGAGGCACAAATACCTTGCGCGAATAGGTCACCACATTGTTGAACCCCCGGTCACGCAGCACACCGGCAACGGCGGCCAGATGGGCGGTTTCGGGGTGGTCGGCCAGGGACAGGGCCTGCTCCGGCGTGATGGTTTTCCCAGCCAACAGCGCCGCCTCGAGTGCCTGCCAGTGACGCATCAGCATACCTCTTTCCTGTCCGGCTGTTGTTCGGGTAAAACCAGCGATGACAGCGCCAGCCCAATGCGCGCGTCGAGCCCGGCCCGACGTATGTACGCAGCGGTGCGACCGGAGCTGACGCGGTCCAGTTGCCGCAGCAGCACCGCCAGGTCCTCGGGCTCATCCACGTCCAGCCCTGTTCCCTCGCGATTGAGGACGCATACCGCAATGCCGCGACCGCGGGCGGCCGCCAGGTGCGCGGCGCAACTGCCGGCGCCAAACGCAAACGCCGGCGCGCTTGCCGCGTTGAAACACAGCAGATTCGTGCCCGCGCCATGGCGGTCGCAACCGATCACCAGACCCGACAGCTCCCGGCGCGCATCGAGCACCGCGGAAACATCCGTGGCCGTGAGCAGCGGCAGGTCGCCGTGCACCAGCAGTATGTCGCCTCCGCCCCCGGCCAGCAGCCGGGCGCTGGCTTTTTCAACGACCGCATTCAGCCCTCGACAATCCAGCTCGCTCTCGGGCCAGTGCACAGCGCCGAACCGGGCAGCCAGCAGATGGGCTGCCGGATCATCGGACACCAGGGTTATGCCCTCCACCTGAGGATGGGCGGCCAGCACCGCCAGCACATCTTCCAGCATTGCCTGGGCCAGTGCCCTGCGTTCCGACGGGCTCAGCAAACCCGCCAGCCGGGTTTTCGCCTGCACGAGATCTTTCAGCGGTACCAGTGCCTGTACCAACGTTCTCAGCCCCCGTCCCGCTGCAGCACGAACCGCGCCAGCGCCTGCTTGTCCGCCCTGCTCTTCATCACCGTACTGGTAACCGCCACATCGACCCCCAGGTCGCGAATAGCCCCGGCCATTGTAGCGTCACTGTCGTCGATCACGAAGCGGTCCATGAGCCCGGGGTAGCGCCTGCAATAATGACGCGCGACCTCAAGGGCCGAAACCTCCATACCCAGCTCGGCCATCATCTTGGCTGCCGGCCCCTTGATGGCCAGCCCGGCGACGATCGGTGAAACGACCACCACGGGCGCCGGGCTCTCCCGCAAAGCCAGCCACAGGCCCGGCAGTTGGAGGATGGGATCGACGCTGACAAAGGGGTTGGACGGGCAGATGACAATGGTCCCGAAAGCCTTGCGCTGCAACAGACGCATAAGCTCGCGATTGGGGTGGGCCGCGGAAATGCCGTCGAAACTGAATCCGGTGACAACAGGCTCACACTGGTGCCGCACAAAATAGTGCTGAAAAGGCAGATCGCCGCGATCGCTGTGGACTGTGGTGCTCACCTGGTCATCCGTCATTGGATAGACATGGCTGGCCACGCCCAGCCGCGTGGCCAGCTCGGCTGTACAGGCGCTGAGTCGCAGGCCGGCGTGCAGCCGCTGGGTGCGCCACAGGTGAGTGGCCATATCGCGGTCACCCAGCCGGAACCAGGTTTCGGCACCCAGCTGCTCCAGCGCCGCCATGGTGTTCCAGGTCTCGCCCTCCAGGCCCCAGCCCTGGACAGGGTTGGCGCGCTCGGAAAGCGTGTATAGCAGGGTATCAATATCCGGGCTGATGTGCAGGCCCAGGTGCCTGAAGTCGTCGCCCGTATTGGCCACCACATGAAGCTGGCCGGGTACCAGGATATCGGCAAGTCCAAGCGCGAGCTTCGCGCCACCCACGCCACCTGACAGGGCCAGAATATCCTGTGCCTTCGTCATCAGCGAAACAGGTCCGTGGACTTGTCGCGTATGAGTTTGCCCGAGCCCTCTTCCGAGGGCTGCAATCCCGCCCCACGTGCCAGCACCACCGGCAGGCCCTGGGTCGACTGGCCCATCAACAGGGAGGCCGCCGCCGCGAGTTCATCCGCCACCGCAGGCTCGGTCACCTGCAGCACATTGCCGAACATGTCCTGTTCACCTATCTGGTTGCGCACGGGATCCAGGCCCGCCGTGCCGATGGCGATACCCACCGTGCCATTGCGCCAGGCCCGACCCGCGCTGTCATTGATAATGATCTGCACATCGACACCAGTGAGCGCGGCAAGCTCCCGGCGCAGTGCCCGTGCTGAAGCGTCCGGATCACGCGGCAGCAGCAGTACACGGGGATCCTCGATACTATTGGCAATATTGGAGCGGTCGATCCCGGCGTTGGCATGCACGTAGCCATTGCGGTGCTCGACGATGATAACGCCGGGCCGCACCCTGATAACCTCGTTGCATTCATCCAGTATCAACTCAACCTGGCGCGGGTCTTTGTCAGCCCGCTGCGCCAGGGCGACAGCTTCGGGCCGCGGAGTCACATCGGCCAGGCGCACGTAGCGGTCTTCCGACTTGGAGACAATCTTCTGGGCTATCACCAGCACATCGCCCGGCTGCAGTTGCAGGCCGTTATTGTGCAGGGAGTCGGCTAGCAGTTGGCCCAGCTCATCCCCCGGCTCCACCAGGGGAAAGCCCTCAAGGGCAATCAACTCCAGCCGGACGGCCATCAGGCATCGCCCAGCCCACTGATCTTGATCCCGGCATGGCAGCCATATTGTTTGTTGATGGAGATCAGCACCGAGGTCAGCGCCTCTGCAGCCGCGGCATTGTTGATCATGCCTGCGTGAAAGCCCCTCATACCGGCTGCTTCGACCAGCGTGATGACTTCCTGCCGCGCTTCCTTCTTGTTACCGCTGACCAGCACATCGCACTCGACACCCTTGCCCTCCTGCAGGTGGGCGGCAGCCACATTCTGGAAGGCCGACACCACCGCCACTTCTTCTCCAAGCAACTCCTGGGCGATCTGACCGGCGCTGCCCTGGGGGGGCAGCTGCACACGGGCCACCCGGGGCGGCACCAGGGGCACGGTTACGTCGATGAGAATCTTGCCCTGCAATGCATCCCGCACGGACTCAAGCGTGCTCACCTGGTGGCTGAAGGGTACAGTGAGGGTTACGATGTCGGCAGCCGCGGCTGCATCCGGGTTGGACATGGCCTGCACAGTGATCTCACTCACCCCGCGCTCTGCCATCACCTCCCGCAGGTCCGCCACCGCCGCCTCCGCTTTTTCCAGGGTGCGGGAGCCGATAATCACCTCGTAGCCCGCCTGGGCCCAGCGCCGCGCAAGGCCGGTGCCGAGATCCCCCGTGCCGCCGAGTATGGCTAGCACCGGTAAATTTTCTGTGGTCATATCACTGTGTCCTGTCGACGATTGGCGAGCAGCGGGATTTCGCTGCCCGGGAATGTCCAGCCCCCATGAATTCGTTTAGGATGGGCGCGGCCGGGGCATATTATGTAATTCACTGGCTAACCACAAGTCGTTGAGCCAGCGCGGCCGAAGGAGTGTAAATAGATGAGCAATCCGCTGGATTTTACCGGCAAGGTCGCACTGGTCACCGGTGGCGGCAAGGGAATTGGCAGGGGAATCACGGAAAGCTTCCTGGCGGCGGGTGCCCAGGTGCTTATTTGCGGGCGTTCGCAGCCGGACCGGCTGCCGAACGCGGGCGGCAGGGAGGCCACATTCATTGCCTGCGATGTGCGCGACTATGACCAGATAGAAGCGTGCATGGAGCAGTCGCTGGCGCGCTTCGGTAGACTCGACGTGCTGGTGAACAACGCCGGGGGGGCACCCTTCGCCGACGCTGCGACCGCGTCCCCGCGTTTTTCCGAGGCCATCATCCGGCTGAACCTCATCGCCCCGCTGAACTTCAGCCAGGTCGCCAACCGGGCCATGCAGCAGCAGGAAAGCGGCGGCTGCATCATCAACATCGCCAGCGTCAGTACCCTGCGACCCTCCCCCGGCACAGCTGCATACGGTGCGGCCAAGGCGGGCCTCGTCAACCTGGGCACATCCCTGGCTGTGGAATGGGCGCCCCGGGTTCGCGTCAACGCGGTTATTGTCGGCCTCACCCAAACGGAGCAGTCAGAACTGCACTATGGAGACGCACAGGGCATAGACGCAGTGGCAGCCACCATACCCCTGGGTCGCATGGGTCTGCCAGCCGATGTCGGCAACGCCTGCCTGTTCCTGGCTTCACCACTGGCCTCCTACATAAGCGGCACGAGCTTTGCGGTGCATGGCGGCGGGGAAAAACCGGCATTCCTGGCTGCCGCGAACGCCCGCGACTGAAGTGGCGGAATCGGGTGATTGGGTCCCCGCTTCCCGTTTGTCCGCGAGCCAGATAAGGTTATACTTCCGGGGCAACATTCAGGACTTGCAGGTCAACAGGCTTGCCGGTCGCCGGGATCAGCCGAGCATGCAGAGGTCAAATGCCTGAACCCCTAGCCCAGCAGGTCGAGCACACTGCCAAACTCGAGCTGGCGGACGGAACGCGCCTGGTCGGGGATTTGTCGGTCCTGCCGGACGGCAGCCTGCAATTGAGCGCTGCGAGGGTGCTGCGCAAGCCCGCCTCAGGGCAGCAACCGGCAATGCATACCGGCGACACGGCCAGGCTGGTGATAACAGACGGTGCGGCCAGTCCCGTAACCCTGGAAAAAATTGCCCGGGACACCCTCACCCTTTGCTTCACGGACGCCGGCGATGACTCAGCGCGGCAAATACTAGCCAGCCTGGGCGGCGCTGCGCAGCCCGCGGCATCCGCCGCTGCCCTGGCCCGATACGCAGTCATTCTGGAAAACCTGGAACGGGAAAGCCTGGCGCGGCTGGAGAAACTGCTCAAACCCTTCCTGAAAAATCTCGCCGATCACCTGTTCGACCTGTCCACCGAGATTCGCCATTCGAGTTCGGACCAGAATATATTCTACGATGCGACAGTCGCCGTGCGACGCAACAGCGGGGCGCTGGCTGCCGATATCGTAAAGCAACTCGCCATACTCTACCGTGACCCCACACCGGCGCAGCACGGGGATGAAGCGCGAGCATCCGGCGCGGACGAAGCGAGCGACCTCAACCTGGTCGATACAGCGGAATTCGAAAGTTCCCTGGCGCTCGAAAGGATGGCCAGCCATGGCGAGGAAATTTACCGGGTACCGCTGGAAGCGCTGTTGATCCGCTATGCAACGCTCATCAATAGGGACCCGAACCGGGTCAGGCTGCCGGTACACGTGCGCCCCCTGTGCAAGGCACTCCAGCACACTATTGCAGCCCAGCACTACCCCTCTGCGGTGCTGTTGAAAATATTCGATTTTTTCACCCGGGAGTTCCTGCGGGACCTGAAGAACTACTACCTGCACCTGAACCAGGCGCTCGCGAGGCAGGACATACGCCCCAAACTGGAGGAGGAAATAGCCGCAAAAGGTACCTTGCTGGATCGCGGCAAGCCGCGCCGCCCGGTCGTCAGCAAGGCGCCCGCTGCGCCCGAGCAAGCACCCCGCAAGGAAGAGCAACCCGCCACGGTTCCTGCCAGCCAACCCGCCGACCAGCCCACGCTGGCCGAAATGGCACGCTCAATCTCCGGCTCGCAGGGGAGCGAGCGCTCATCACCAAGCAGCCAGCAAGCCAAGTACGACAATATTTACAAGTCGGTGATCGACGCGCTCAACTTCCGGCGCTCCGCCGATGAGTCCCCCGCGGGACTGGAAAAAGCCTATGACGCTACCCCGGCAGGCGGTGGCTGGGACGGCGCCGCCCTTGCGCCCGGCAGTGAGCAGCGCAAGCTGGCTAATGCCGGGGATATTGCCCAGGCACTGGGCTCGCTGCAGCACGACCCTCGAGTGCGCGCAGCAGTGGAACAGGGCAACTCGCTGCGCGAGTATCTCGCCCATAACAAGGAGGCCCTGGGCGAGCTGAAGGATACGGCCGGCCTCACCGCCGACAGTCTCAACCAGCTGGACCTAGTGGACAACCTGTTCGGCACCATCAAATCCCAGCTGGACCTGAGTCATGAGCTCAGGCCGGCGCTGGGGGACCTGCACATTCCGCTTGCCAAGCTGGCCTTGCTTGACCCGCGCTTCTTCCTTGATCGCAGCCACCCGGCCCGGGCCACCCTAGACAAGCTCGCACAGTTGTCCGGCTCGGCCAACTTCCCCAACAAGGCACTGGAAGGCAGGATTACCGAGATCGTCGACAGGATCGTCGCCGACTACGACAGGGACAGCACGGTATTCGACCAGGCCTTGCTCAAAATCGAAAAGCTGGTGAGCCAGCAGGAACGAGCCCTGTCCCGCAATGTCGAGCGCGTGGTGCGGATCGAGGAAGGCCAGGAAAAATTACTCAAGGCACAGCAGGCTGTCGACAAGGTGATCTCCAGCAAGGTGAAGACCGCGCATGCGCCAAAGGTGCTTGTGGACCTGGTCGATAACGGCCTGCGTGACCTGCTGGTACTGACCCATATAAAGGAGGGTCCCCACAGCAGGGGCTGGAAGGACCACCTTAAAACCCTCGACCAGCTGCGGCTGTGGCTCAGCGAACAGGACCAGGGTGACGCAAACGACGAAATGATGACCCAGCGGGGTCTGGAAGCGGGCACGCTGATCGACATGATCGAACAGCAGATTGCCTCGGGCTTACCCACCAATGTGTCCCACCAGCAGGTACTGGACTCGCTGCGGGATATCATGAGCGGCAACCGGGAGGTTGAGTTTGTCAACTGCACCGAGACCGCCGCAGAGGCGCAAGCTGAACCGGCCCAGCTGCGCGCCAAGGTCGAAGACCTGCCGCGGCTGCGGCGCTGGGTTATGCGCGTCGAGCAGCTGGAGCAGGGCACCTGGCTGAGCTACCGCGACAAGGCCGGCAAAAAGGTTCGCATGCAACTGGCCTGGGTCAGCGAGGAGAGGGATCGCTACATATTCGTTAACGAACGCGGCCAGAAAGTAGCCGATATCAGCAATATACAGCTCGCCAGGCAGCTCAGTCGGGGCATGCAACCCCCCGCCCCTGCGGACAAGCTTTCGGTTGTCGATAAAAGCCTCTACCAGACCCTGGAACATGTCCAGAAGACCCTCAGCTTTGCCCGCAACCACGACTCCCTGACCAAGCTCATCAACCGGGCAACATTCCTCGACCAGATGGGCCGCGCCCTGCGCCACGCCCAGCAGAAGGGTTCTCAGCACGCCGTGCTCTACCTCAATATCGACCAGTTCGAGCTGGTCAACGAGGTCTATGACCGTATTCATGGCGACCAGGTATTGCTCGAATTCGCCAGGCTGCTGGCACAGTTACACAGCAAGAAATCCTCCTCCGCAAGGATCGAATCCGACAGTTTCGCAGTACTGCTGCTGGATCGCACCATGGAACAGGCCATGCAGATTGGCGAAAAAATCCGGCGGGATATCGAGGCCAGCAGCGTCGACATCGAGGGTGAAAAAATCAGCTTCACAGTCTCCATCGGTGCCGTCCCCATCCGGGAGCACAGCCCGGAGGTAGGCCAGATACTCAACCTTGCGCGAACGACCATGCACCTGGCCAAGGAGCAGGGCCGCAACCGTGTAGTGCAGTTCGAGGAGACCCAGACTTCCCCCAGCACGTATACCCAGGAGAAGCTGCGCGTCAAACGGGACCTGGAGCAGGCGGTTGCGACAGATCGTTTTGTGCTGCAGGGGCAACCCATCATGCAAACCCGGATCACGGGGGAAAAGGCTGAACAACTGCACTACGAGTTGCTGCTGGGCCTGGCCAACAGGGACGGCACGCTGGCATCGCCGCAGGATTTCATCGTGTCGGCAGAGCGCTACGGTTTCATGACTCTGGTCGACCGCTGGGTCATACGCGAAGCGTTCAGCTGGATCAGCCATTTGATGGACGCCCAGAAAGTGATTCCGAGCCTGTCCATAAACCTGTCGGGCACCAGTGTTACCGACGACAGCTTCATGGATTACCTGTTCGAGCAGATTTCGGCATACGGCGTCGGCACAAGCAGAATCTGTTTTGAAATAACCGAAACAGGCACCATTTCCAACCTGGTGAAGGCAGCGGATTTTGTCCGGGCATTCCGCAACATCGGCTGCAAGTTTTCCATTGACGACTTTGGCACCGGCCTGGCAAGCCACAATTACCTGCGTGAACTGCCGGTGGATTATGTAAAGATCGACGGCAGTTTCATCACCAATATTCACCGCAACCGCAATGACTACGCCATCACGCGCTCCATCAACGACCTTGCGCATTTCCTGGGCCAGGAAACCATCGCGGAGTCAGTAGAGAGCGACGAAATAGTCGAAAAGCTGCGTGAAATCGGTGTCGATTATCTGCAGGGCTGGGGCGTTGGCAGACCCAAGACTCTATCGGAGGTAGCCAAGGACCTCTCCTCCATCGAAAAATAGTGACGGAGAACCGACGTGGCCGCCCGCCTTGTAAACAAGGACTTTGACCGCCTGGTGCAATCTATTTACCGGGGCGCTGTCGAAAGCCCCCCCTGGCACAGCACCCTGCCCGCTTTACGCGAGGCGATTGATGCCCAGGTGGTTTCGCTCGTATTGCGGCCGCCGTCCGCCGGCGATCGCGGGATAATCCTCAACTGCGTGCGCCCCGCCAGCGACCAGCGAGAGGGGTCTTCCCCGCTCGCAGATCCCGGCGACTGGGAAGTCACCGCCTACCGCGAACAGTTCTTCTCCCTCGACCCCTTCATCAACTTGCCACCGGATCGAATCATTTCCCTGGACGACCTGCTGGGCGATGCCGAACTGATGGCCTCTGACTACTATCAGCATTACCTGCAGCCCATCGGCCTGTTTCGCATCCTGGGCGTTGACACAGGAGAACCGGAGGGCCTGCTCGCCCGACTGCGTTTTTCCCGTCGCCGCGAGGAGCCACCCTTCAGCACCAGGGACAGGGAACTGCTGGCACTTATCACCCCGCACCTGCGCCTGGCCATTGAGATCTATGCCCGGCTCAACCAGATGACCTCCGAGCGGGACATCTACGCCGGGGCGGTTGACCAGCTGTCTGTCGCCACCATCATTCTCGATGAAAAGGGCCGCCTGCTGAATACCAATGCGCTGGCATCGGCACTGCTGAAGGAGGCGGACGGCCTCTGCCTGAGCGGCAAGCACCTTCGCATCGAAAGCCGCAGCACTGACCGGGAACTGCAGAGCGGACTGGCCAGCGTGATCAGGGCCCAGCAGGCCGGTGAGACCTCAGTGGTAAAGGCCCTGCGCGTGCCTCGCCCGGGCGGCCGTTCAGCGCTGGGGCTGGTCATCCGCCCGGTGCCCGTCAGCGAATGGGCTGAAGGCCAGGCAGGACCCTGTGCCGCGGTGTTCATCAGCGATCCCGAGCAGCGTGATTCAGCCTCCCAGCAAACCCTGGGGGAATTATTCGGACTGACCCCGGCAGAGGCCAATGTGGCGATCCTGCTGGCAAGGGGGCTGAGTCTCGCGGAGGTCTCCCAGGTCCAGAACATCTCGCCACACACGGCCAGGGCCCAGCTTAAATCCATCTTTGCCAAGACCGGTGTTTCACGCCAGGCCGAGCTGGTTCGCATGATTATCAAGAGCGTGGCCTCACTCGGTTAACGCCACCTCCCCGGGCACCTCACGGTTTGACCTATGTCAACGCACCCGGCCCCCGATATTGTTAACTTGCTGGCCTTAGTGACCAGATACCGCAAGACATGACAAGCATCATCCAGGAAACCGACTTCCGAGCATCCCCCGCCAGTCGAGCGGAAATGGAACTGGCGGCCAAGTATGCATGTGAGGGACCCCGCTATACCTCCTATCCGACCGCGCCCCAGTTTCGCCAGGATTTTCCGGCAGACCAGTACCTGGCCTGGCAACAGCGGGACGGGGACCACAAGCGCGCGCCATTGTCCCTGTACCTTCACCTGCCTTTCTGCCGGGATATTTGTTACTACTGCGCCTGCAACAAGATCGTCACGCGGCAAAAAGGTGTGGCCAGGCAGTACCTCGATCGCCTGCAGCGTGAGATCGAGCAGCAGTCCGCGCTGGTTGGCCGCAACCGCCCAATCACCCAGATGCACTGGGGCGGCGGCACACCCACCTACCTCGACAATGCCGAGATAACCGAGTTGATGCACACGCTTGCCAGCAATTTCCGCCTGCTGGACAAGGAGTATCGGGAGTATTCGATAGAAATAGACCCGCGCACGGTCGACCTCAGCACAATCGCCCTGCTCAAGGGTGTCGGTTTCAACCGCATCAGCCTTGGCATCCAGGACTTTGACCCGCAGGTCCAGCGCTCGGTCAACCGCATACAGCCCTATGAAACCGTGGCCCCGCTGGTCGATAATATTCGTTCGCACC
This sequence comes from Haliea sp., assembly GCA_024642265.1. Classification (GTDB taxonomy): domain Bacteria; phylum Pseudomonadota; class Gammaproteobacteria; order Pseudomonadales; family Halieaceae; genus JARRPM01. The sequence continues at coordinate 13,296 of JAHEBL010000001.1, forward strand.
ACTTTCGCTCGCTGAGTTTTGACCTGATCTACGGCCTGCCCCACCAGGACCGACACACCATGAAGGAAACCCTTCACAAGGTAATCAGCCTGCGCCCGGATCGCATTGCCTGCTATAACTATGCACACCTTCCCGAGCGCTTCAGCAGCCAGCGGGCCATAGACAGGCTCTCCCTGCCCTCGCCCGAGGAGAAGTTGCTGCTGCAGCAGATGATCAGTCACACCCTCCAGGATGCCGGCTACCTGTATATAGGCATGGACCACTACGTCCTGCCGCGAGACGAGCTGGCGACCGCGTTAAAGGAGGGCCGGCTGCAGCGAAATTTCCAGGGTTACTCACTGCATATGGCCGATGACCTGCTTGGGCTCGGCGTTTCCGCCATCAGCCAGCTCGGGGATTTCTACCTGCAAAACGCTCGGGACGTGGCGGACTACTATCGCCTTGTGGATGCGGGAAACCTGCCCTTTAACCGGGGCTGCAAGGTGACCAGCGAGGACAAATTGCGCCGCCATATCATCATGAGCCTGATCTGTGACCTGCGCCTGGACATCGGCGAGTGCAACCGGCAGTTCGGCATAGATTTCGCAGCCAGGTTTCCCATGGAACTGGCCGCGCTGGCCCCGATGGCGAACGACGGCTTGCTGCATGTTGAAGATGGTGAAATAACGATCACCCACCAGGGCAGGTCTTTCCTGCGCAACATCTGCATGCCCTTCGATGCCTACCTTGGCGCCCATCGCGGCGACCAGCCCCCCCCGAGATTCTCTGCAACTATCTGAAAGTCGACCCCTGAAAATCAGGGTACAGGCGGCCAACACTTTGCACTATAATGACGGGGTCATTCAGCAAGGAGTATGGCATGACCATCAGATTGGCAGATGCGGGGGACAACAACGCGTTGAAACCGTGCATCCACGACTATCAGGTGAACTGCGGCAATTGCCGCCTGAATGGCATATGCCTGCCACTGGCACTTGAAAGCGACGATATCGAGCAGCTGGACGACATCATCCAACGCAGCAAACCACTGCAAAAGAGTCAGCACCTGTACCGCGAGGGCGACGCTTTCAAATCTGTCTATGCGGTACGTTCGGGCGCCATGAAGGCTTACAAGACGACCGATGACGGCCGTGAACAGGTGACGGGATTCTATTTCCCGGGCGAGATACTGGGCATGGACGGGATTAGTAACAATTTGCACGCCTCCTCCGCCAAGGCGCTGGAAACCGTCGCAGTCTGTGAGATCCCGTTTACCTCCCTGGAAAAGCTCAGTTCGCTGATGCCCAACCTGCAGCGCCACTTTTTCCAGCTCATGAGCAGGGAGATCACCGAGGACCAGCAGTTAATCACGCTGCTGAGCAAGAATTCTGCGGATGAACGGGTCGCCTCGCTCATGCTGAGCATTTCCACGCGCAATTCAAAGCGCAAGCTCAGTGCAACCCAGTTCAGGTTGCCCATGTCCCGTGTGGATATTGGTAATTACCTGGGTCTCACCGTCGAAACCGTCAGTCGGGTTTTCAGCCGCATGCAAAAGCTGGAGATCCTGCGCGTCGAAAACAAGGAAATCAGAATACTGGACGTGGCAGCCCTGCAAAAAATGGCGAATGTCGGCACCTAGATCCAGTCGACTACCTTGACGTAAATCAAGGCTGCAAAACACATACACATTATCATAACGCTTTTGCCAAGCACTTTGGCTGTTTCGGGGAGACTGCAACCTAATGATTCAACATACTTTTGGCTTGTTGGTGAGGCCCAGCGCCCAGTGGCGCACCATCGCCGATCTTCCGGAAAGCTCCTTCAGGACCCTGATCCTCTACCCCTGCTTTTTCGCCATCCTGCCGGCGGTCGCCTGGTACTATGGCACCAGCCGGGTCGGGTGGACCGTGGGTGACCAGGGTGAAACCATCAAGCTGACCATTGAAAGTGCCCGCCAGATCAGCATCCTGTTCTACCTCGCCATGCTCGGTTCGGTGGCGGTAATAGGCTATTTTGTGCACTGGATGTCAGACACCTACGGTGCCAACTCCACGCTGACCAAGGGCATCGTCATTGTGGGCCTGACCTGCACGCCGCTGTTTCTCGCCGGGCTCGTCGGCTTCTACCCCCTGCTGTGGATAGACCTGCTGATCGGTGTCGCCGCGGTGAGCTGGTCGGTGTACCTTCTTTACCTGGGCATTCCTATCGTCATGGGTATCCCGGAAGAACGCGGTTTCCTTTTCTCCAGTGCGGTGGTTGGCGTGGCACTTGTCATCCTGATCTGCATGATGGTCGGCTCGGTAATCCTGTGGGAGTACGGCGCGGCACCGGCGTTCACGGACTGATCGAAAGCTGGACATCCTGACTTTTTTGTTGCATTGAAATCTTCAACTGGAATTGAACCATGAGCGAGCTTAACTCTGCACTGGAACACCCCACCTACAATTACAAGGTGGTGCGCCAATTTACCGTGATGACCGTGGTCTGGGGCATCGTGGGCATGCTGGTCGGGGTGCTTATTGCGGCCCAGCTGGCCTGGCCGGCGCTGAACTTCGACCTGCCCTGGCTGTCCTTCGGTCGACTGCGGCCACTGCACACCAATGCGGTGATCTTTGCCTTCGGCGGCTCCGCGCTGTTTGCCACCTCCTACTATGTGGTGCAGAGAACCTGCCAGGTGCGGTTGATATCCGACAAACTGGCCGCCATCACATTCTGGGGCTGGCAGCTGGTTATCCTGTCTGCGGCCATCACCCTGCCCCTGGGTATCACCAGCGGCAAGGAATACGCAGAACTGCAGTGGCCGATCGATATCCTCATCACTGTGGTGTGGGTGCTCTACGCCATCGTGTTTTTCGGCACCATCGCCAAGCGCAAGGCCGACCATATTTATGTAGCGAACTGGTTTTTCGGCGCTTTCATCATCGCAGTGGCGATACTTCACATCATCAACAGCCTGGCCATGCCGATTGCCCTGAACTCGTTCACGGCTTATTCCGTTTACGCAGGTACCGTCGATGCGATGGTGCAGTGGTGGTACGGGCACAACGCGGTGGGTTTCTTCCTGACCGCGGGCTTCCTCGGCATGATGTACTATTTCGTGCCCAAGCAGGCGGGGCGGCCGGTGTACTCCTACCGCCTGAGTATTGTGCACTTCTGGGCGCTGGTAGCCGTTTACATCTGGGCGGGTCCCCACCACCTGCATTACACCGCCCTCCCCGACTGGGCCCAGAGCCTGGGGATGGTAATGTCCCTGATCCTGCTCGCGCCCTCCTGGGGAGGCATGATCAACGGCATGATGACCCTGTCAGGCGCCTGGCACAAACTGCGTACCGACCCTATCCTGCGCTTCCTGGTGGTCAGCCTGTCGTTTTACGGCATGTCCACATTTGAAGGCCCCATGATGTCGATCAAGACGGTCAACTCGCTGTCCCACTATACCGACTGGACTATCGGTCACGTGCATTCCGGCGCCTTGGGCTGGGTGGCGATGATCTCCATCGGTGCCATGTACCACCTCATTCCGATCCTGTTCGGCAGGGAACGCATGTACAGCACCAGCCTGATCAACGCCCATTTCTGGATGTCCACCATCGGCACCGTGCTCTACATCACCTCCATGTGGGTGAACGGTATCCTGCAGGGCCTGATGTGGCGCGCCTACAACCAGGACGGCACCCTGACCTACAGCTTTGTAGAGTCAGTGGCCGCGAGCTATCCGGGCTATGTGGTCAGGGTTATGGGGGGGGCGATCTTCTTCCTGGGCATGTTGCTGATGGCCTACAACCTGTACATGACCAGCCGCAAAGATGTTGAACCACAGGCGGCCCCGGCTGTCGCAAGCGCGGCCTAAGGAGCGGACCATGAAACACGACGCAATTGAAAAAAATATCGGCGTTATGATCATCCTGATTATCGTCGCACTCAGCTTCGGTACACTGGTCGAGCTGGTTCCCCTGTTATTCGCGAAGGAGACCAATGAGCCCATAGCCGGCCTGAAGCCGCTGCCTGCGCTTGAACTGGAAGGCCGTGATATCTATATCCGCGAGGGTTGCAATACCTGCCATTCGCAAATGATACGTCCGCTGCGGGCCGAGACAGAGCGTTACGGCCACTATTCAGTTGCCGGCGAGTTCGTCTACAACCACCCGTTCCTGTGGGGCTCAAAGCGCACCGGACCGGACCTGGCACGGGTAGGCAAACGTTACAGTGATGACTGGCACCGGGCACATTTGTACAACCCCCGGGATGTCGTGCCGGAATCCAACATGCCGGCTTTCCCATGGCTGTTCGAGGATGAGATAGATGCGGACCTGACCGGCGCCAAGATGGCTGCCCTGCGCAAGGTGGGCGTGCCCTATACCGACGACGATATCAGCGGGGCTGCAGAGGCGGTGGCCGGAAGAAAAGAAATCGACGCCCTGGTTGCTTATCTGCAGCAACTGGGCACCCTGCTGCAATCGAGGCGCTAGGTCACTATGGACATCAACGACTTGAGAGGCCTCAGTACCGTTTTTCTGATGGTGACTTTTTTCGGCCTGTGCATCTGGGCCTACAGCAGCAAACGGAAAAAGTCATTTGACGAAGCCGCCAACCTTCCCTTCGCGGATGAAGAGATGAACAAGGAAACAATGCAGGAGGAAGCAAGGAATGGCTAGTTTCTGGAGTTACTGGATAATTATTCTCACCACCGTAACGATCGTGGGCATTTCCTGGATCCTGTTCGCCAATCGCAAGCGCGAGCAGCAGTCCACCGACAAAACCACCGGCCACGTCTACGACGGCATCGAGGAACTCGACAACCCGCTGCCCGCCTGGTGGTTCTACATGTTTGTCATCACCATCGTATGGGGCATAGGCTACCTGATCGTGTATCCCGGCATGGGCAATTTTGCCGGAGCAATAGGCTGGACCCAGGTGGGACAGTACGACAAGGAAGTAGCCGCTGCAGAAGAGAAATACCGGGACATGAGGGATCGCTACCTGGCCCTGTCGGTAGAGGAAATCGCAGTCGACCCCGCAGTACGGAAAATGGGCATGCGCCTGTTCGCCAATAACTGCGCCCAGTGCCACGGTGCAGACGCGGGAGGCGCATATGGCTTCCCGAACCTGCACGATGACGATTGGATCTACGGTGGCGATGCGGCCACCATCAAGGCCACACTGGTGAACGGACGACAGGCCGTCATGCCGGCCTGGGGCAGTATTATCGGTGATGAGGGCATTGCCGATGTCACCCAGTACGTACTCAGCCTCAACGGCCGGGACGTGGACACCGGCAAAGCCGCAGCCGGTGAGACGGTGTTCCAGACTTACTGTGTGGCCTGCCACGGCCCCGACGGCACCGGCAACCCTGCACTGGGTGCGCCCAACCTGACCAACGGGGTCTGGCTGTACGGCGGCAGCGCGGAGCAGATCGCGCAAACGCTGCGCAGCGGACGCAACGGCATGATGCCCGCTTTCAAGGATACCCTCAGTGAAGACAAGATCCATATCCTCACCGCCTATGTTTATGGGTTGAGCAGGCAGTAATACGTTTGCAACAACGGCAACAGGGGGCCCATGGATGGTAGCCCCCCGCTACACAGAGTAAGCATTTCACCACGGAACAGGACCATGTCGGACAAGGATCTGATTGATCTCCAGGATGTCGCGCCTGCTGAGGTCGGCGAGATCGACCTCTACCAGCGTCGCGAAAAAATCTATACCCGCAAAATCGAGGGCTTTTACCAGCGCGTGCGCCTGTTCAGTGGCTGGCCGCTGCTGCTAGGCTATTTGCTGCTGCCGTGGCTCAACTGGGATGGGCGCCAGGCGGTGCTGTTTGACCTGCCGGCACGAAAGTTTCATATCTTCGGCCTCACTTTCTGGCCGCAGGATGCCCCCATGCTGGCTTTCATGCTGATGATTGCCGCTTTCGGGCTGTTCGCGATAACCACTTTCGCCGGCAGGATATGGTGTGGGTATACCTGCCCGCAAACTGTATGGACCAGTATTTTCATGTGGCTGGAACAGAGGACCGAGGGCAGCCGCAACCAGCGCATAAAGCTGGACAAGGCGCCCTGGTCCGCTGAGAAAGTCGCAAGGAAAACAGCAAAACATGCTTCCTGGCTGTTTGTTGGACTGGTTACGGGTATGACCTTCGTGGGCTATTTCTACCCGATCAGGGAGCTGGTCTACGACTTCGCCACCCTGTCACCCGGCAAGTGGCAATTCCTCTGGACAGTATTCTTTACCCTGGCCACGTATATAAACGCGGGCTGGATGCGCGAACAGGTCTGCAAGTACATGTGCCCCTACGCCCGCTTCCAGTCAGTGATGTTCGACCAGGATACCCTGATAGTCTCCTACGACAAAAAACGCGGGGAGCCCAGGGGTTCACGCAAGCGCAACCTGGACCACAAGGACATCGCAATGGGGGATTGCGTTGCCTGTGAGCTCTGTGTGCAGGTGTGTCCCACCGGGATAGACATCCGCAACGGCCTGCAGTACGAGTGCATCGGTTGCGCCCTGTGTGTCGACGCCTGCAATTCGGTAATGGACAAGATGGAGTACCCCAGGGGGCTGATCCGCTACACCAGTGAACACGAACTCGAGGGTGGCACTACCCACTGGCTGCGCCCGCGTATCATCGGCTACCTGCTGGTTTTATGCCTCATGGTCGGCGTATTCTGGTATAACGTGTTCACACGAATTCCCGTTGAGTTGACAGCCATCCGCGACCGCAACCAGTTGTACCTGACCACCGAGAGTGGCGCCATTGAGAACATCTACACACTACAGCTGGTCAATATGGATAACGACACGCAGCAGTTTGACATAAGCATCTCCGGGATAGAGGGCGCCACCATCGTCGGTGAGACGCGCCATACCCTCAACGGCGGTGAGGTGCGCACCATCACCCTGCGGGTGCGGGTCGAGCCCGGCGTGCTGACTCAACCCAGCACTGAGCTCGATTTCATGGCAGTATCCCCGACCACACCCTCCCTGCAGGCGACTGCTGAATCACGTTTTATGAAGCCTCTGTAATGAAAGCGACTTTTCCCGGCGGCGACAGCGAACCCTGGTACCGCCAGTTCTGGCCCTGGTTCCTCATTTCGCTACCGGCGAGCGTGGTGGTTGGCGGCCTGGTCATGTTGTACATCGCCAACCGGGGCGCAGACGACCTGGTGGTTGACGAGTATTACAAGGACGGGCTTGCCATCAACCGCCAGCTGGAAAAAAAAGAACGTAGCAGGGAGTTGGGCATCACTGCTGCGCTGAATTTTTCCGAAAAACATGCTACCGCCCACGTGACGGGTCCGGTTGATGCCGGATCGCTGAGCCTGTTGCTTTCCCACCCACTGGAATCCGACCGCGACTTCCGGCTTGAATTGGCCAGGATCGCTCCCGGTATCTACCAGGCCGTGTTGCCGGCCGCCATCGCCCCACGCTGGCACTGGACTCTCACCCTGGAGCAGCCTGACGGCTGGCGCCTGGACGGCGATATAGAACAGCGCGATCTCGGCAATGCCGCCATCGAGTGAGCCGGCGTCCAGACAGGCACCAAAGCTGTGCTACCACTGTGGCGAGGAGGTTCCGTCCGGGCTCGAACTGGCTATCCTGATCGGTGGAGAAATGCGCCCCATGTGCTGCCCGGGCTGTCGCGCCGTGGCGGGTCTGATCAGCGCCAGTGGCCTTGAAACTTTCTACCAGCAGCGCACGGCCTATAACGAGCGCCCGCCGGAGCTGCCACCAGCGAACGCGGACCAGTACCTTGTCTATGACGACCCCCAGCTCGCAGCCGGTTTCAGCGAGACCGGCCCGGACGGCGCAATAACCGCACGCCTGTTATTGGGTGGCATTTCCTGTGCCGCCTGCACCTGGCTGATAGAGCAGACGATGATGCGCTTGCCAGGCGTGAGCATGGCGCTGGTCAACCTGCAGCAAAGCCGACTGGACATACGCTTTGACCCCGCGCAGCTGCCCCTGAGCCAGGTATTTGCCCGGCTCGATGCCCTGGGTTACCGGGTAAGGCCCTTCCAGGCCAGCACCCAGCGACTGCAGATGAGCAGGGAATACCGTCTCGAACTGCGCCGTCTGGCTGTTGCCGGGCTGGGCATGATGCAGGTCGGGATGTTCGCCATCGCCCTGCACGCGGGCGATATCCAGGGTATCGAGGGCCAGTACCAGGGCCTGCTGCGCTGGGTCAGCCTGTTGGTTGCGAGCTTTGTGGTGCTGTTCTCCGCCCGCCCGTTTTTCAGCACCGCCTGGCGGCACCTGCGCCAGGGGGCCCTGGTGATGGACCTGCCGGTGGCACTGGCGATCGGCCTGGCCTGGCTGGCGAGCGCCTGGGCCACATTTACCGGTACCGGCCAGGTGTACTTCGACTCCGTGGTGATGTTCACCTTTTTCCTGCTGTTGGGACGCTTCCTCGAGCGCCGGGCCAGACAACGCCACAACATTACCTGGTTCGATGCCCAGGGCACCCTGCCGGACGCGGTATCCGCCCGTCGCAATGAGCAATGGGTGACAGTCCCGCGGGTACAACTGGTGGCCGGTGACCTCGTCCTGATCAAGGCCGGGGACACCGTGCCGGTAGATGCACTGGTGGCTACCGGTGCAAGTGCCGTGAGAGAGGATACCTTCAACGGCGAGCCCCTGCCCCGCCGCGTCACCGCCGGCGACACCATCTACGCCGGCACAGTCAATGTCGAGGCAGCGGTGCAGGCCAGTGTACTGGGCAGCTATCTGGAGAGTCGGCTCGCCGCCCTGCAGCGCTCAGTGGAGCAGGCCCAGACAGGCAAGCCCCGGCTGGCCCGCCTGGCTGATCGGGTAGCCTCCTGGTTTGTAGGCGCTATCTTGCTGATCACTACCGGGACAGCACTGGTGTGGAGCCAGTTGGCCCCCGAGCAGGCCTTCTGGATCGCCCTTTCCGTGCTGGTCATCAGCTGCCCCTGCGCACTGGCACTGGCCACACCGGCAGCCCTGACCAGCGCGGCCAGCGCACTGCGCGCATCCGGGGTGATCGTTCGCGGGGAAAACGCGCTGGAGGCACTGTCGCGCGCCACTCACCTAATCTTCGACAAGACCGGCACCCTGACAGAGGGGGCACTGGCTATCGCCCGGATAGAATTGCTGGGCGACGCAAGCCGGGAGCAGGTACTGGCTGTCGCCGCGGCCATGCAGCAGTATTCCAGCCACCCGGTGGCCCGTGCTTTCAGCGAGCTGGAGCCCGCCGGTGGTCTGCAACAGGTGGAGTACCTGGTTGGGGCCGGACTCGAGGCTCAACGGGACGGTCACACCTATAGAATGGGCAGTGAACCCTTTTGTCGCGGCCAGGCCCCCGGGCTGGCACACGCGCCCGCCGAACCGCTGTACTGGATAGCGCTCTGTCGCGACAGCCAGCCACTGGCCTGGATCGGCCTGTACGATCGCACCCGACCGGAGGCTGCGGCCGTGGTCACTGCCGCACGGCAAGCCAATATGGAAGTGCAGTTGCTCACCGGCGACAGCTCCAGCCAGGGATCGATACTGGCGAGGGAACTGGGAATCGAACACGTCAGGTCAGGGCTGGAACCACAACAGAAAATGGCCCACGTGCAGTCGCTGCAGCAGGCCGGCGCCGTGGTGGCGATGGTAGGTGACGGACTCAATGATGCCCCCGTGCTGGGAGTGGCGGACGCATCCTTCGCGGTTGCCAGCGCCAGCGACCTGGCCCGGACCCAGGCGGATTTTGTACTGGTAGACGGCGACCTGCACAGCATAACCACAACCTGGCGCAAAGCCCGACAGGGCCGGCGCGTTATCATGCAAAACCTGGCGTGGGCGCTGGCTTACAATGTCTGCGCGATTCCCCTGGCGGCCTGTGGTCTGGTGCCACCCTGGGCAGCGGCCATCGGCATGTCCCTGAGTTCACTGCTGGTAGTTGCCAATTCCCTGCGTTTAAATAACAGACCGAGAGACTGACGAGTAAGCCCCGTGGATAGCCTGTACCTGCTGATACCGATAGCTCTTCTGTTCTGCGCCATAGCGATCAAGTTACTGCTGTGGGCGATCGACAGCGGCCAGTACGATGACCTGGACAAGGAGGCATGGAAGATACTCGCCGATGACGAACCACCGCGGGAGAGTGCCGATGGGCAGGCGCCCCACAACACAAGTGAAGAAAAGCAATCGTGACAGAGTTGGGTTATGCCAGCGCGTTGGGACTGGGCCTGGCCGGTGCCGGTCACTGCCTGGGTATGTGCGGTGGCATCGCCGCCGCACTGAACCTTGGCGGCCCGAGGTCTCCCGCGGTCACCCTGGCCTACCACGCCGGCCGCATCGGCAGCTACACCCTGCTGGGCGGCTTGCTGGGCTTTGCCGCCGGCACCATTGATATCACCGCCTGGACCGTGGGACTGCGCTACCTGGCCGGCGTGATGCTGATCGGGATGGGGCTGTACGTGGCGGACTGGTGGCGCGGCATGGCGCTGCTGGAAAGAGCGGGTGCCCACCTGTGGCGGCCGGTACAACGCCTGTCGTCACGCCTGTTGCCGGTGCGCCACTGGACCCAGGGTTTTGCCCTCGGCCTGTGCTGGGGCCTGATGCCCTGCGGCCTCATCTACAGCAGCCTGGCATGGGCCGCCACCGCACAGCATGCGCCTACCTCGGCGCTGATGATGTTCCTGTTTGGCCTGGGCACCCTGCCCGCCATGCTGGCGACCAGCTTTGGCGCCCAGGGCCTGCAGACATTCCTGCGCCGGCGCGGCTTGAAACTGCTTATCGCGCTGCTCCTTATCGCGTCCGGGGCCTGGACCCTGTACATCACCGCCGCCCACAGCGGACATGGCAATCACGCCGGTGGTGGCGATGCACCGATGGATCACTCGCATATGCACCACGGTTAGGGTCAGGCGCGGTCCCTTTCGTCATCGCCTGCAGCCATGCCGCTGGCGGCGCCCCCTGCGCTGCTCACCAAATATTGTCCACAAAAAAGCCCCGCTAGAGACTAGCGGGGCCAGGCGCCAAATGACCGTAGGTGAGCCGGTCAAATGGGGTTAAAAACGGTGGGCAATACCGATGTGGTAGACGAAGGGGTCGATATCGGTCTTGAACTGCACATTGCCGACATCGGTGCTCACCTTGGCATTGGTATCGATCTGGATATACCAGACTGCAAGGCTGAGTGCCCAGTCCTTGTACAGGGGAATGTCGACACCCGCCTGTGCGGAGAGGCCGAAGGAGTTATCGAGATCCAGCTTGGTCTCGGTAGCGCCCAGAATCGCGTTGAGCGCGTTGTCCAGCTCCTTGTCCGTTTCCTCATCAAAGAACACGGTGTAATTCACACCCACGCCCAGGAAGGGCTGCCAGCCATCCTTGCCGCCGCGCGGATACCACTGGGCGGAAATCGTGGGGGGCAAATGCTTGGTGGAGCCGGCATTCAGGTTGACACCCTTGCCGTTGAGGGTAATGTCGTGTTCGAACGGAGTAGCGGCCAGCAATTCAATACCGACATGGTCGGTAACCATGTACATGGGAATGATGCCGAACTGGGTATCGTCGTCGACCTCGGTATTCAGTGTCGGCACGCCCGGGAGGTTGATATCGGTGCTGTCTGAATCCGGATCTACATTCACGGCGCCGAGGCGCAGGACAAAATCACCTTTTTGGTAGGCCTGGGCCATCATGCTGCCGCCGGCGAGGGCCGCTACCAGCGCAA
>JAHEBL010000001.1:25051-45898 GCA_024642265.1 Haliea sp.
GGTTACCGATAATAAGCATCGCATCGTCCCCCCGGCTCCAGAATTCGACATCCCCTTCCTGGTATTTTGTGCCGGATGCGCTGCGCACCTGTGACAGCACCAGGTAGCGATCGGGCAGCCAGATCGCCATCTCGCCAGGGCCGAGCCGCGCGATAAAGTCGTAACCATTGCAGTCGTAGACCATGGTTTTGGCGAGGGGGCGCGCGTCCGGAAGGAACCCGGGCACAGGCTGGGCCGCCCGCGCTCCACTGCCACCGCAGGCATTCAGGGCCATGCAGCTGACAACTAATAACAAACGATAAATCATCCTGAAGATTCTCCAGCACGGTTAATTGGCAATCGCACCCTGCGCAAAACCACCTGCGGTTCAGGGGGATCAGGGCACGGCACTGCCCGCATAGCGACGCAGCGCCCGGGCGCGCCGCAGCTTACTGAACGTCACCACTGCCAGGCCGACCCACACCAGCCCAAACGCCACAAACTGCATGGTATCGAAAGGCTCACCAAATACCCATACCGCCAGCAACAGCTGGGTGGTGGGCCCCACATAAAACACCAGCCCCAGGGCCGTCAGCGGCAACAGGCGACTGGCCGCGACATAGGACATCAGCGGTATCGCGGTGAAAGCGCCGGCGCCCAACAGGAACAGGTCCACCCTTACCCCGTACTGACCGAAGCCGCCACCGTCGCGATACAGCAGCCAGCCGAGCGCGAATGGCGCCAGGATCGACATTTCAAGCAACAGGCCCTCCATCGACTCCACCTGCACACCCTTGCGAACAGCGCTGTACAGGCCAAAGGAAAGCGCGAGCCCGAGGGCTACCAGCGGCAGGCCGCCGTGGGCAAACAGCTGCAGCACAAGCGCGGCACATGCGAAGGCCACACCGACCTTCTGGGGCCCGTCGATTGACTCCCGAAACAGGCTCAGACCAATAACAACATTGACGAGGGGCAAGAGAAAATACCCGAGGCTGGCCTCGGTTGTTCTTTCATGGGTCACCGCCCACATGAACAGGCCCCAGTTGAGTGAGCCAAACAAGGCTGCGCAGGCCATAATGGCCATCGTGCGCGGCTGACGCAGCAATGCGAGCGCGCGGGCCAGTCGGCCCGAACCCGCGATAGCCAGGCACAGGGCCACGAACGGTAGTGACCACAGCACCCGGTGCGCCACCAGGTCACGCGGGTCGACGGGTTCGGTCTGGATCCAGTAAAGGGGGGCAAAACCCCAGATCAGGTACGCCGTTATGCCCAGTAAAGTACCGCGATGCCGATTGTCCACCTGCTTAGAAATCCATGTGCAGATTTGTTACCACAGGGCGAGCGCTATCATACGCAGCGCCAGCACACTTACCAGCAGGCGGAACCATTTGTGGAAATCCCGTTGTGGCACCCATCTACGCAGCCGGGTTCCCACCCAGGAGCCGGCAATTCCGGCGACAACCATGCCGGTAACCAGCGGCCACCACGGCGCAAAACTGAAGCCAATCGCGAAAAATGCGCACACCCGCAGCAGGTGATTGAGAGTCATATATACGGCGGTATTGACCACCAGCCAGTCGCGCTCGCTATTGCGCCGCAATAATACTGCGGCCCCAAGCGGGCCGGTAGCACCGGCCAGCATACCCAGTCCGGTCTGGCAAAACCCGAGCAACGCCAGGGCCAGCTGCCCTCCCCCGCGCACCACGGGAAGTGGCAGCCAGGTGAACACCAGGATGAAGCCGCCGATGAACGCGGGCAGCCAGCGCATATCCAGCGACTGGTAGATCTGTGCGCCCAGCCAGCCGCCCGCCAGGGCGCCCAGGGTAAACGCCGGCACTATGGCCAGGTCCACGGCGCGCCAGCCAAACGCGGCCCGGGACAGGTTGCTGGCCAACTGGGTGAGGGCGTGAACCGGCAGGATGGCGGCGGTAGGTACCAGCCCGGGCATCAGCATCAACAGCAGCACACCCCCGCCCATGCCGATCACCGCGGTGAGGCAGGAGGTTATGAATACGATGGGCACCAGGGCCAGTTCTGACAATGCAGGCTCCCGACAGGGGATGGAAGCGCGGGCAAACACACCCGGGCAGTATGAAAATGTCAAACCCGACCACTGGCCGGGCTGTGTTTTTAACCCATCGGGTAGCGGATATCCAGTGACACGCGGTCAATGCGGGCCAGCACATCCGGTGAGAGGGTGACATCCGCCGCCGCCAGTATATCCGGCATCTGCCCCGGGCTGGTGGCACCTACGATCGTCGACGCGACAAAGTCGTGCTGCTTGCTCCAGGCGGTGGCCATGGTGACCACCGACATTCCCGCCTCCGCCGCAATGGCCTGGTAACGCCGGGTGGATTCCAGGGACTTCTCGTTGACAAAGCGTGCGGCCATTTTCTGCTGGCGCTGCTCGCCTTCGAGGTAGAACGTGAAGCGGGCTCCCTCGGGTCGGGCACCGTCATTGTACTTGCCGGTAAGCACACCACCCGCCAGGGGTGAATAAGGTATCAGGCTGACCTGCTCCTGCCTGCAGACCTGGGCGAGTTCATCCTCGAAACGGCGGTTATTGAGACTGAAGTTGTTCTGGATTGTGTCGAAGCGTGCCAGCCCGTGCAGGTCGGACGCCCACAGGCTTTTGGTCAGGCCCCAACTGGTCTCGTTGCTGCAGCCCAGCACCCGCACCTTCCCCGAGCGCACCAGTTCATCCAGCGCTGCCAGGGTTTCCTCATAGGGAAACTCCGGATCGGGCCAATGGGTCTGGTAGAGATCTATATAGTCGGTATCCAGCCGGCGCAGGCTCCCTTCGACGGCCCGCACGATGTGATGCCGGTCCAGTCCGGTCTTGCCGCCGCGCAGTGGCGGGGTAATCCAGCCGTGGCCGGGGCCGGCCACCTTGGAAGCAAGAATGATCGAGTCGCGGCTCCTGGTCTTGAGCCACCTGCCCACAATCTCCTCGGTCGCACCGACGTACCTGGCGTCAGGGGGTACCGGGTACATCTCCGCTGTATCGTAGAAGTCGACACCCGCGTCGTAGGCCATATCCATGATGCGAAAGGCATCCGCCTCGTCACACTGGTTGCCGAAGGTCATGGTTCCCATGCAGATGTCGGAAACCACGAGGGAACTCTTGCCTAGCCTGTTTCTGTGCATACCTGCTCCGGGGTTACCCCCGCGCGAGGCGAGGTCTATGGGGTGTTGCGAGCCGGGGACCGCGGCCCTTCAGGGCCTTGCAAATAACGCACTACCCATTCCTGATGAAATCGACGCAGGTCCGGTTGAACATGTCCTCGTGCTCCACCATCACCCAGTGACCGCACTCGCTGACCAGCAGCAGTCGCAAGTGTCGGGTATTGCGGGCCAGCGCCATTATACCGTTCTCCGGCATCATTTTCTCATCGAGACCCCAAAAACCCAATACCGGGCACTCCAGTTCCGACAGTCTCCCGGTCAGTACCGGCACCGACATGGTGGCCATCACATGGCCGTTCATGATCTGCATGATCTGCATGCGCTCGGCCACCAGTTCATCGCTGGCATGCACGGGGTCATACATCAGGCCCGTGGCAAACAGGTCCTTCATTACCGCGGGGGACACCGGCTCGCCCGAGCCGAACACCTTGAACATTTTCTGCATGCCGGGCATCTGCTGGTATTCGTGAAGTTCACTGAGGCCGCCAGGGGCCATCAGGACCAGCTTTTCCACCAGGGACGGGTGCTCCAGGGCGAGCCCGATCGCGATCGCGCCCCCCAGGGAATTACCGATCACCGTGCAGCGCTCGATTCCGGCACAGTCCAGGGTCTGCCGGACACACTCGACAAAAAATGACAGGGGGTGGTCCACGTCGGTGGGTTTGTCGGAGAAGCCGTAGCCGATAAGGTCCGGGATAACGCAACGATAACCCGCCTTTACCAGCGCCGGGTAATTACCCTTGAAATTGCTGTAGCCGCTGGCGCCGGGACCCGAGCCGTGCAGAAACACGACCACCGGTGCGCCCCTCTCCCCCTCGTCCAGGTAATGGATACGGTGGCCGTTGGCACACTGCGCATAGTGCCCCTCGGGTAACAGTCCTTTCATTGCCATTGAGCTCTCCCTGAGTCACCGCAGCCGTCAGATGGCGAAGTCCACGTTCTCTTCGCCGAACAGCACGCCGCCCATGTTCACGGCAAAGGGTGTCGAGTGATTGGCGATATGTGCCTGGCTGGCCAGGATATCCAGGTGATAGGCCAACAGCCCGCTGTCGAGCCGGATACCGCCGCTGCCGGCGGCCTTCAGCATGCGACCGGACAGTTCGAGGCAGCGGTCCGCCACCACCGAGGAGTCGTAGCGATAGCGCACCCTGTCCTCTACCGGGATAGGCTCCCCTGTGCGACAGCAATCCATCATCGCATCGAAGTTGCGAATCATGGTGAGTTTCATCTCTTCTATCGAGGTCTTGACCTGGGCTGCCAGCTGGCGCGCGAAAGGATCGTTCTTCATTTTCACGGGGCCCGTCTGGCGGGTCTTTGCCACTTCGATAAATTCGTCCAGTGCACCCTCGCAGGCACCCAGTGTGGCGGTGCAAACCGCGCGCACGAACACCTGCATGAAGGGCATGCGGTACAGCGGGGCACTGTTGACCGCGTTGCCGGGATTGTCACAGAGGAAGCCGTCCATGGACTTGTGGGTGCGATGTTCAGGCACGAACACATCGTCCACCACGATATCGTGGCTGCCGGTGCCCTGCAGTCCCACCACGTCCCAGTTGTCGACGATCTGGTAGTCGCTGATCGGTACCAGGAAGGTACGGTAGTTGGCCATATCGAACGGTGCCTCCGGTGTGGGCACAACAGCGCCCAGGAAGGCCCACTGGCAGTGCTGGGAGCCGCTGGAAAAACTCCAGCGGCCGCTGAGGCGAAAACCGCCGTCCACGACCTTGACCTTGCCCACCGGGGCGTAGGAGGAGGAAATCAGCACACTGGGATCGTCGGCCCACACATCCTGGGCGGCCTGATCGTCGAATACAGCGAGCTGCCAGTTGTGCACCGCGATTACACCCAGTATCCAGGCACTGGAGGGGCAATTGCTGGCCACTTCCAGACCAACCGCATAGAACACCTGGGGGTCCATCGCATACCCGCCCCACTGCTCAGGCTGCAGAATTTTGAAGAAGCCCGCCGCCTGAAACTCCGCCACGGTCTCGTCAGGCACCCTGCGCTCGGCCCTGCAACGCGCGGCGCGCTCGCGCAGCCTGGGACCCATCGCCCTGGCGGCGGCAATCAATTCCTGTGCCCGGGGGCTTTCCAGTCCATAAGGGTTCATGTTCTCACCTGTTTTTATGTCGTGTTTTATATCGTGATGTACGGTCATTGCGATCTCCCATCAAACATGTATGGCCCAAGATGCTTTCATTAAAACGCGATAGCTGCAGCCGCGCATCCTCTATTTGGGGTATCGATTCTATTCGACCACCGCCTCCCCGAAACGGGTGGTTTCGCCAAAAAATGCCCGGGGAGACACCGGCTGGCGGCCATCCGTGTCCGTCACGCCATACTCCAGGCCAAGCTCCGCGCCGATCCAGACCTTGCCGCTCCTGCTCATCAGCTCGGGATCACGGGCCAGGGCATCAATCAGCCGACCGGTGAATTCAGGTGACTCGGCGGTATCCGCCATGCCTGCGTATTTTTCCGGTTCGGCGGCAAAAACGCGCCGGGTGCGCTCGGTGGCGAGCAAGCCCATCCAGAGGGCGATTACCGCAACACCATGGGGCCGGAAATCGATCGCCATGTCGTGCGCCATCTTGTCCACGCCGGCCTTGCCGGCCCCGTAGGCCGGGCCGTGCATATAGATCCTGCCACCGAAAGAGGAGGTATTGACGATCAGGCCCTCTCCATTGGCGAGCAGCAGCGGTGCCGCAAACCAGCTCGCGGTGTAGTGAGAGCGCAAGCCCACATCGAGGATATCAACCAGCGCCAGCGGCTTGTCCCAGAAGGGGCCCGCCGCGGTCAGGGCGTCATGTACAACCGTCGCATTGTTTACCAGGATATCAAGCCGGCCCTGCTCTTCGCGCACCTGACGAAAAAGCTGCTCCACCTGGGCGTCGTCGCTGTGGTCGCAGTAGACGGCGATACCACGGCCACCGGCCGCGGTTACGGCAGCGGCAGTCGCCTGCACAGTCCCGGGCAGGGGCGCCTCCCCTTCACGCCGGGTACGCCCGGTCACGTATACGGTGGCGCCCGTGGCGCCCAGGGCAAGCGCTATGCCCCTGCCCGCTCCGCGACTGGCGCCGGTGACCACCACTACCCTGTCCTCTTGCAGACCCATATATTCCCTTTGCCGCGCGGTGCTAATATCGATCCTACATACTAAATGCAGCGGCGCGCAGGACCAAGCCGCAGGGGAAGTGGCGCGGGACTGGCTATGCGACAGTGCAAAATATCATCCAGACCGGCCCACTGGCTGCTGGCCGCCTTGCTGGTGACGGCGCTGCCCATGCTGAGCGCGGCGGCCCTGGCCGGCGAGAACGAACCGGCGACTGATTCAAGGGAGGTCTTCTCGAGCGCGGCGCCGCAATGGTTGCGTGCGGTGGGTCAACTACAGGTGCCTGGCAGCGCCTATAGCGAGGGCAGGCGCAGGCACCTGCGCGAGGACTGCAGTGCCACGCTGGTCGCGAAACGCAGCGGCCGCGAGGCGGACACCATCGTCACGGCCTGGCACTGCCTGGTGAACTACAACGACCTGAGCAAACCGATAACGTTCACCCTCCTGAATGGCCGTGGCAGCGCCATAAAGCGGGAGGCCTACAGGTTGGCGGACGGCGGCGGCATGCACGCGGACTGGGCATTGTTGCGACTGCAGACGCCAGTGCCCGCAGCCCAGGCGGCCGGGCTGCTGGTGCACCCCGGGCGCGCAAACCCGGGCCTGGCCATCAGCATGGCGGGCTACTCCCGGGACACGGGCAAGGGCGCGGGCGGCAAGCGCCTGACATTTGATCCGGCCTGCCTGATAACCGGCCAGGCATACGGGGTCAGTGACACCAACTGCCTTGCGCACAAGGGGGCCTCCGGGGGTGCCGTGGTGCAATTATCGCCCGCGGGCACGCCACAATTGAGTGGCGTGGTATCAGAGGGCGACAGCCAGGGGCTGAGCACTTTCGTGCCCGTTGCGGCCTTTCGCAGCGCCATAGTTCGCCACCTGCGGTAGCGCGCGGAACCGGCGTCAGTTGCCGGACTGGAGTTGCGGCTGTGAGGCGGCGCCGACGTGCGCCTCCCCCCTGGCCTTGGCAAGTTCGATCTGCTTCTGTCGCTCGCGAAACCGTGCCATCTGATCCGGCGTAAGCAGGTCAAAACAACGCGGACAGCACACGCCTTTCTGGTATTTTTCCGACAGCTTGTCCTGCTCGGTGATGGGATGCCGGCAGCCGTAGCACTGATCGTAACGGCCTTTTTCCAGACGGTGATTGACCGCCACCCGGTTGTCGAACACAAAGCATTCCCCCTCCCAGATGCTCTCTTCCTCAGGCACCTCTTCCAGGTACTTCAGGATACCGCCCTGCAGGTGGTAGACCTCCTCGAAGCCCTCCTTGAGCATAAAGGCCGAGGCCTTCTCGCAGCGAATACCGCCGGTGCAGAACATCGCCACTTTTTTCTGCTTGCGCGGGTCAAGATTGCTGCGCACGTACTCGGGAAACTCCCGGAATGTCGTGGTGTGGGGGTCAACCGCGCCGCGAAAGCTGCCGATGCCATATTCGTAGTCATTACGGGTATCGATGAGCAATACCTCCGGATCACTCACCAGTTCATTCCAGTCGCCCGGGCTGACATAGGTGCCGACGCGCTGGTTGGGATCGATACCCGGGATACCCATGGTCACGATCTCCTTCTTGAGCTTCACCTTCATGCGGTAGAAGGGCATAGTCTCATCCACCGATTCCTTGTGCTCCAGGTCGGCCAGGCGCGGGTCCGCCCGCAGGTAAGCCAGCACCTTGTCTATACCTGCGCGACTGCCAGCGATCGTGCCGTTGATTCCCTCCCGGGCCAACAGCAACGTGCCGCAGGTTTCCGCAGACCTGCAGGCATCGAGCAATGGCTCACGCAACTCGTGAAAGTCCTCCAGGGTAACGAATTTGTAAAGTGCGGCAACGATGACCTCAGGCATACAGACCCCCTACCCCTGTGTGGACTTGCTGCCGCCAAGGCACTCGGGAGAAACAGGCGCCTGTTCCTGCCGTGCCTGCCATTCAGCGGTCGTGTAGGTATGCAGGGCCAGTGCGTGCACCGGCCCCTCCAATTGACTGGCCAGTGCCGCATACACCTGCTGGTGTCGTGCCACCTGCCGCTTGTTGTCGAAACGTTCGCTCACCAGCACCACCCTGAAGTGTGTCTCGGAGTTGGCCGGCACACTGTGCTGGTGACTTTCGTTGCTTACATCGAGGAACAGCGGTGCAAACTCGCGCATCAGCTGTGTTTCTATGTCCTGCTGGACTGTCATGGCTACCTCCACCAGAAAAGGCCCGGGATTATACCCGAGCACCAGCGGTCCTGACAGTCGTTCAATCGCGGCGCCGACGCTGCGCCCGGAACTGGCCGGGCGTCTGTCCCGTCCACTTCTTGAAGGAACGGTGAAATGCACTGGGATCGGTAAATCCCATCTGCAGGGCCACCTCGTTGATCGACAGTTCGGCCCGATCGAGCCAGAGCTTGGCCGCTTCACAGCGTGCCTCGTCCTTTAACTGCTGGAACGTGGTGCCCTCCCGCTTCAGTCTGCGTCGCAAGGTCGGTGCAGAGGTATTCAGGGCGCGGCTGATGGTTTCAAAACCGGGAAAACCGGCGCTGAAATCATGCCCCATCATCGCCTTGACCTGCACCGACAGGCTCCTGCCGCCGGGGTCATTGTCCATGATAAGCAACTGGTATGGCGCGGTACGCAGGAACTCCCGCAGGGAATGCTCGGTGTGCACCACCGGCCAGGCGAGGCAGGCGCTGTCGAAATACAACAGGTCGCTGGCCTGGCTGAAATAGAGAGGGCAGCCAAACAACTCCTGGTACTTTTCGATCCGCGCGGGCGCTGTGCCGCTGAAATCGACCCGCTTCAGTTCAATCGGGCGTCCGCACAGCCAGCCGAAAAAGCGATGCCACAGCGACAGCCCATAAGCATCGGCCACCACGTTGCGCGGGTCGTCGCCGCGATCGACCGTACGATATCCCACCCGGGCATATTGCTCACTGAAGTTGGCGTAGAGCTGGCTGCGCTCGTCAAAGAACGTGCGGTAGAATTCCGCCGCGCGCTGGATCGCCTGGCCGAGATTGCGGCAGGAAATAATGCAGTAGCACATCATCCTGAACGCACCGGGAGCCGTCAGCTCACTGCCCGCAAATCCAAAGGTCTCGTCCTGCAGCAGGTGCAGTACCTGCTGATAAACCCGGGTATATTGCATGGCACTGATTTCCGGCCGGTAACCGGGGGCATGCTCATCGAGCGGATCAAAATCCAGCCCGGCCGCGGCTAGAATCCCACTGAAATCGTAGCCCCTGTCCCCGACCATACGCAGCAGTGTGTTAACAAAACGTGTGGGAACACGATCACTCATGGGTTTTCGCTACCGGGCAAGCACAGCGGCGCATCTTAGCAGAAGTGCGCGATGGTGGTCACAAACCGCACCAAACAGGACCCCGGGGCGAGACCCACATGGCAAATTTACGTATACTCGAAGCTTCACTGCCGGGAGCCATTTTATGGAAGCTCGCTACAATATCTATTTCGCGGGACAACTGCTCGAAGGCCAGGACCTCGCCGGGGTCCGTGCCAGAATAGGCAAGCTGTTCAAAGCCGATGAGGCCACCCTGGACAAGCTCTTCGACGGCAAGGCCCAGTTGGTGAAACGCGATTGCGACAAGGCCACCGCACTCAAATACAAGCAGGCCATGGAGCAGGCCGGCGCCGTGCCCGTCATAAAAGCCGCGGCTGCGAGCCCGGCACCAACCGCCACGACCCCACCCGCCGCGAAGGCCATGACCGCCGCGGAGAGGATTGCCGCCCTGGCCGCGGCACCGGACCTGGCGACTGCGCGGGAAACGCTCGCGCCGAAACCGTTGGCAAAGGAAGCTATCGGAGCTGAAGAGAGCGGCATGCGGCTCGCTCCCGAGGGCACGTCGGTACTGTTACCCGAAGAGCGCAAGGCGCCTGCACCAAGCACTGTACAGGCACCGGACCTGGATGTCATGGCGAGCGGACAACGCCTGTCCGAACTTGCGGCCGCTCCTCCGCCGCCACCGGATACCAGCCACCTCAGCGAGGGCCGCGTCGGCGAATTACTGCCCAATCTGCCCTCCTCCGCTGCACTCCTGTCACCCGATACCAGCGCCATTGAATTGACTCCGGACGGCACTGACCTGTCCGACTGCGCTGCACCGGCAGCCGCGCCTCCCGCACTCGATCTCTCCCGGTTCGCGCTGGCGCCCGCCGGGGAGGACGTGCTCGAGCAGCAGTACCGTCGACGACCGGCCGAGCCACCGCCGGCCACGGAACACCTCAAGCTGGAAGACTGATGACCGGCGGGGGCGACACCATCCAGTCACACTGCTCTGCGGCCCTGTACCGGACAGCCCGGCGGTGCCTGAGCGCGTGCCATGACTGACGACAGCACACTCCCCTCCCCGCTTTTGCCGCGCCGGCTGGCCGCCCTGACCTACGATATTCTGCTGGTATTACCGCTGATAATGACCTGTGTGGCGCTGGTGATGGGCGTGCGAACCCTGCTCGGGCTCGGGCCTGCAGACGACGGCACAGTGCAGCTCGACGCCAACCTGGTGCGCCTGCTTGCGCTGCTCACCGCGATGGCCTTTTTCTGCTGGTTCTGGCTCAAGAATGGCCAGACCCTGGGCATGCAGGCCTGGCGCATCAAGCTGGTCACGCTAACGGGTGCCGCCCCCGGCCCCGGCCAGGTTGTACTGCGCAGCCTGACGGCTCCACTGTCCGCGGCCTGTCTTGGCCTGGGTTACCTCTGGTGCCTGGTGGATCGCAATCGCTACTACTGGCACGACTATCTGTCTGGCACCAAACTGGTATTGCTGCCAAGCAAGAGGAAAAAGAAGGCAAAGCCCCCGAAGGCAGGAGATTCTGCGGCCAAGCCCGGCTGACGCTCGCACGACGCCGCAGGGGATTACCGGTTTTGTGTTCAGTTTGCCGCTCTAACGGCATACACTAGGCGGCCAGACCACAACCCGGGAATCCTACATGACTGCTCTCACCTTTACCGCACGCAAGATCGACGATGCCACCAAGGGCAGCAGCCAGTGCGTAATCCTGCCTCTTTACCATCGCAAGAAGCTGTCGCGCGAGGCCCAGCAACTGGATGGCGCCTCCGGGGGGATGATAAAGAAAGCCATGGCACTGGGGGATTTTTCCGGAAAATCCGGCGAGAGCTGTCTGCTGCCGGGCGTCGCAGGCGCCAAACGGCTGCTGCTGGTGGGATGTGGTGACCCCGCTACTTTCGACCGGGTCGCCGCGCGGGAATTCACCCGCACCCTGGCCAAGGCGGTCAATGCCACGAAGGCATCTGACGCGGTGCTGCATGTCTCTGACCTGCACCTGAAAGACGCCAACAGCGCGTGGCTGCTCGAAACCATGAGCCGCCAGCTTGTCTGCGCAGCTTACCGCTACACCGAAACGGTCTCCAAACCCAAAGCGCCCATGAAACTGGCAAAACTCATCGTCAACACCGGGGACAGCCGCACCGTCAGGAGCGGACAGAAAGCACTCGATCGCGGTGCGGCAGTCGGCCGGGGCATTAACGAAGCGCGCCGGCTGGCAGACCTGCCCGGCAACGTCTGTACCCCCACATACCTGGCCCAACAGGCCCGTGTGCTCGCCAAAAATAACAGCAAACTCACCACCACGGTGCTCGAAGAGAAGAAAATGCGCGAGTTGGGTATGGGCTCGCTGCTTTCAGTCACCGCCGGCACCGACCAGCCTGCCAAATTGATCGTGATGAATTACAAGGGTGGCAAAGCCGGCCAGAAACCCTATGTACTGGTTGGCAAGGGCATCACCTTCGACAGCGGCGGTATTTCCCTGAAGCCCGGCGCCAAGATGGATGAGATGAAATTTGATATGGGCGGTGCGGCCAGCGTCTTCGGCACGCTGCACACCGTGACCGAACTCGGCCTGCCCCTGAATGTGATAGGTATCGTCGCAGCGGCGGAGAACATGCCCGGCGGCGGCGCTACCAAGCCGGGTGATGTGGTCACCAGCATGTCGGGCAAGACCATAGAAGTGCTGAACACCGACGCCGAGGGCCGGCTGGTACTGTGCGACGCGCTCACATACGCGGGTCGCTTCAAGCCCCAGGTGGTGATCGATATAGCCACACTCACTGGCGCCTGCGTGGTTGCCCTGGGGTCCCACGCCACAGGACTGTATGCCAACCAGGACAAACTGGCTGAGCAACTGCTGGCGGCCGGGGTTGAGAGCCACGACCGGGCATGGCGCATGCCCCTGTGGGATGACTACCAGAAGCAGCTGGACAGTAACTATGCCGATGTTGCGAATATAGGTGGGCCAGGTGGCGGCAGCGTCACCGCGGCCTGCTTCCTTGCGCGCTTCACCCAGGACTACCACTGGGCTCACCTGGACATAGCCGGCTCGGCCTGGGACAGCTCTCCCAAGGGCGCCACGGGCCGGCCCGTGGGCCTGCTGACCCAGTACCTGATGCAGCACGCCGACTGATGACCGGCGACTTTGCCAGGACCGGCAAGGCGTGACCAGGGTCGGTTTCTACGTGGTACAGGCCGCTGACCAGGCACAACGCCTGCAGGTGGCCGTGCGCCTTGCCGACAAGGCTTTTCAGCAGGGCCACAGTATTTTTATCAACGCCGCCGACGAGGCGCAGGCCAGGACCCTGGATGATCTGCTGTGGACCTACCGTCCCGCCAGCTTCCTGCCCCATGGCCTCCACGGCGACAGGCAGTCCGACACTATCGCTATCGGCTGGGGCCAGGAACCGCAGGGCCACAACGACCTGTTGATCAACCTGCAGCTGGATATTCCGGGGTTTTTCAGTCGTTTCCGCAGGGTTGCAGAAGTCGTTACGCAGGACCCCGCCAGTCTCGAAGCCCTGCGCCGCTCCTGGACCTTCTACAAGGAACGCGGCTACCAGCTCGAAAAGCACGACCTTTAGCGTATAATCCCGGCCCGTTAACCCTGACGCAAACTCCCGACGGACTACCATAGCAATGGAAAAGACCTTCCAACCCGCCGATATTGAAACCCGCTGGTACCAGGAGTGGGAGGCGCGCGGCTATTTCGCGCCCCAGGGCGGCGAACGCGCTTACAGCATTATGATTCCGCCACCGAACGTGACCGGCAGCCTGCATATGGGCCACGGGTTCCAGGAGGCGATCATGGACGCACTGATCCGCTATCACCGCATGCGCGGCTACAACACGCTGTGGCAGGTCGGTACCGATCATGCGGGTATAGCCACCCAGATGGTGGTCGAGCGTCAGTTGGAGGCGCAGGGTATAAACCGCCACGATCTCGGTCGTGACAAATTTGTGGAGAAGGTGTGGGAGTGGAAAGAGGAATCCGGCGGCACCATCACCCGTCAGTTGCGCCGTCTTGGCTCCTCGCTGGACTGGTCGCGGGAGCGCTTCACCATGGACCCCGGCCTCAGCGCGGCGGTACAGGAGGTGTTTATCCGCCTGTACCGGGAGGGGCTCATCTACCGGGGCAAGCGCCTGGTCAACTGGGATCCCGCACTGCACACCGCCATTTCCGACCTGGAGGTGGTGGCGGAAGAAGAGCAGGGACACCTCTGGCACTTCCAGTATCCACTGGCCGGCGGAGAAGGTCACGTGACCGTGGCCACCACCCGTCCGGAGACCATGCTGGGGGACACCGCGGTCGCGGTTCACCCGGATGATGAACGCTACAGCCACCTGATCGGCAGGACAATCGCGTTGCCACTGACCGGTCGCGAGATTCCTGTTATAGCTGATGACTATGTAGACCGCGAGTTTGGTACCGGTGTAGTAAAGATCACCCCCGCCCATGACTTCAGCGACTACGACATGGGCCGACGCCACGGCCTGCCGATGATCAACATCTTCAACGATGACGCCGCCATTAACGACGAGGCGCCGGAGCCCTACCGCGGCCTTGACCGCCTTGCAGCGCGCCAGCGTGTCGTGGCGGACATGGACGCCCTGGGCTTACTGGAGAAGGTCGATGACCACACCCTGCGGGTACCGCGAGGGGACCGGTCCGGCGTGGTGATAGAGCCCTACCTGACGGACCAGTGGTATGTCGATGCACGGGAAATGGCAAAGCCCGCGATTGAGGCGGTAGAGAGCGGTGCTATCCAGTTCGTACCGAAGCAGTGGGAGAATACCTACTTCGCCTGGATGCGCGATATCCAGGACTGGTGCATCAGCCGCCAGCTCTGGTGGGGACACCGCATTCCCGCCTGGTATGACGAGTCGGGAAATTTCTACGTTGGCGCCAGCGAAGCACAGGTGCGCGTCGAACATGAACTGGCCGACAGCGTGACTTTGCGTCAGGACGAGGACGTGCTGGACACCTGGTTTTCCTCCGCTCTGTGGACATTTTCCACCCTGGGCTGGCCCGAGGAGACACCGGAACTGGCGACTTTCCATCCGAGCTCGGTACTGGTTACCGGCTTCGATATCATTTTCTTCTGGGTCGCCAGGATGATCATGATGACCCTGCATTTTCGTAAGGAAGTGCCCTTTCATACGGTCTACGTACACGGCCTGGTGCGCGACGGCGAGGGGCAGAAAATGTCCAAGTCAAAGGGCAACGTGATTGATCCCATCGACCTGATCGACGGGATAGACCTGGAAAGCCTGGTCAGCAAGCGCACCGCGGGGATGATGCAGCCACAGCTCGCCAGCAAAATTGAGAAAGCGACTCGCAAGCAGTTTCCCGAAGGCATCGCGCCCTACGGCACTGACGCGCTGCGCTTCACCTACTTCTCACTGGCCTCCACAGGGCGCGATATCAAATTTGATATCGGCCGGATTGAGGGCTATCGCAACTTCTGCAACAAGATCTGGAACGCGGCACGCTATGTGCTGATGAACTGCGAAAACCAGGACTGCGGCGTTAACAGTGAGCTGCCAATGGACTTCAGCCTCGCCGATCGCTGGATTACCGGCAAGCTGGAGGAAACGACAGCTCAGGTCACGAGGGCTCTGGAAAACTACCGTTTCGATTTTGCCTCGCAGGCCCTCTACGAATTCGTATGGAACGAATACTGCGACTGGTACCTCGAGCTTTCCAAGCCAGTGCTGTGGGACGACAACGCTGCCGAGGCCGCCAAGCGCGGCACCCGGCATACGCTGCTCCACGTGCTGGAAAAAATGCTGCGCCTGCTGCATCCGTTTATGCCTTTTATCACCGAGGAAATCTGGCAAACCGTTGGCGCCATGGCCGGCAAATCCGGTCCTACCATCATGCTGGAACCCTACCCACAGGCCGGGGAGAAAGGCGTGGACAGCGTCGCAAACGCAGATATAGAATGGCTCAAAGGCGTAATTGTGGGTATTCGAAATATCCGCGGAGAGATGAATATAGCACCCGGCAAGGAGCTTCCGGTGCTGTTCAGGAACGGCGACCAGCGCGACCAGGCACGCCTGGGGCACAACGCACAATTCCTGAAAAAACTTGCCAGGCTCGCCGATATTACCTGGCTGTCCGCTGGTGAGGAAAGCCCGGTCGCGGCAACGGCACTGGTAGGGGAACTGGAGATACTGGTGCCCATGGCGGGCCTGATTGACAAGGACGCGGAATTGCAGCGTCTGGGCAGGGAAATAGACAAGCTGGAAAAAGACCTGTCGCGCCTCAAAGGCAAGCTTGGCAACGCGTCGTTCGTTGACAGGGCCCCTGCCGAGGTAGTGGCACGGGAACAGGAAAAAATGGAAGCGCAACAGCAGGCGCTGGCAACGTTACAGGAACAGCAACAGCACATAAGGCAACTGTAACGTCACCTCGGTATCAGGGATTTCCAGTCTCCAGCGTCCATCGCGGTCGTTGTGACTTAATAAAAGCAAAATGAAAGTCCGAGGAAAGTGGTATGACAGATCGCGTAAGCGGTACCGTAAAATGGTTCAACAACGCTAAAGGCTTTGGCTTCATCACCCGGCAGGAAAGCGAAGACGACGTATTCGTGCACTTCCGCTCAATCCAGGGCGACGGCTATCGCACCCTCAATGAAGGGCAGGCCGTGGAATTCAAACTGGTCGAGGGGCCTAAAGGTCTGCAGGCCGAGGACGTTATGAAGCTGTAGCGTTCGAGCGCGCCGGCGAGAGACCGGCCCCAAGCCCCGGAATAACAATTGAGAGCATACAGCGACCGCCGGCAATTATGCCGCGGGGCTGCTGCAGTGTTTC
The DNA here is from genome assembly GCA_024642265.1 of Haliea sp. GTDB lineage: Bacteria > Pseudomonadota > Gammaproteobacteria > Pseudomonadales > Halieaceae > JARRPM01. The sequence continues at coordinate 41,414 of JAHEBL010000001.1, forward strand.
CAAACCGGTTTTTATTGCCCCATATTCCATAGCGACACCTACCCCGAAAGCGGATTGGTGCTAAACTTGCGCCGCATCCATACCCCCCGCCGCCCTGGGGTTCAAACCTGTGAGAGGAAATTCATGAATCTTATTGTCAAAATTGTCATCAGCATCGCGGTCGCCGCCATCGCCACCGCCTTAACCAGCTGGTTGGCCGGCAGTGGCCACGCGGCGCCAGTCCTGTTTATGGCTTTCTGTGGCGCCACCGTGGCAACTGCATTACTGGTATCAATACCAGGACGCGGTGCCGCGCCCGCGCCGAACAGGCAGAAACCCGCCGCAGCAGCCAAACCGGCAAAAGCCCGGCCAGCCTCCACCAGTAACAGCGCCGCCGGGGGGGCCAGAGAGCACGGCACGGTGAAGTGGTTCAACGTATCCAAGGGTTTCGGCTTCATCACCAAGGACGACGGCGAAGAAATTTTCGTGCACTTTCGCTCGATCAGGGGCGGCGGCCGACGTGGCCTGAGGGACGGCCAGGAAGTCAGCTTCGTTGTTGCGCAGAGTGACAAGGGTCCCCAGGCGGAAGACGTTGAAGGGATTGAGTAAGATACAACAGAAAAAAACGGGAATTCACAGTGAGCAAGAAAAAAGCGCGCACCGAGAGACGCTTTCGCGGCGTCATTATGCCCACAGCATCGCACCCGGAAATCCGTCGGGTTAAGCGGCAGGGCAACTACCCCTCCATTCACGGCAACAAGTTATGGAAATCCAGCTGCCTGATCATTGACTACCTGAAGCAAAACCCGCCGGAGCACGCAGGCACCGTTATCGATGTCGGTTGCGGCTGGGGTGCCTCGGGGATATGGTGTGCGAAAAAGCTCGGTTCGGCCGTCACCTCGATGGATGCCGATCCCGATGTATTCCCCTTCCTCGACGTCGCGGCGGACCTGAACGGGGTTGTCACCACACCACTTGTTTCGCGTTTCGAAAAACTGACGACCCGGCAGCTGGCCAATTACGACATGCTTATCGCGGCCGATATCTGCTTCTGGGATGAACTGGTTGAGCCGGTTTACAAGATGGTCAATCGCGCTGTGAAAGCGGGCGTGAAGCAGATACTGATAGCAGACCCGGAACGACCGACGTTTCATGAAATGGCGGAACGCTGTGTGAAGCGTCACTGCGCGGAGCTGGTGGAGTGGGAGACACGCTCACCGATAAGCGCCAGCGGTGCGATCATGGTGATCCACAACGCCTGAGCAGACGGCTCAATCCAGGACTTCGTAGTCGCGCTGCAGATGCAGCCCGGCCTCCGGTTCCCCGTCGACAACACGCGGCCGAAAGCGGGTCTGGGCAAGATTTCGCCGCACCCTGCCCGCCTTGCTTTCGTCGGCCCCCGCCATTGCGCGGGTTTCAATATTGTCCGCCCTGCCGGTCGCCGACACATCATATCGCGCCTGCACTACAACAGGCTGCGCCTGCTCCACTGACTGGCGCGGCTGCCAGAAGGCCCCGTTTGCCGGCAACTCTACCGGTTCGCCCAGCCACTGTTGCAACAGGGACTGCTCGCCGGCCTCACGCAATACTGTTTCCGCCTGCCTGTAGGCCGCCAGCGCCTCGCTGCGTTGATCATTCCACTGGTTCCAGTCACCCAGCTCCAGCCAGGCCCCGGCGAGGACTTCCGGCTTTGCCGGTGGCGTGCGCGCGATCAGCTCGTCCAGCAACTCGCGGCCGCGGGCAAGCGCGTTGCGCTGCAATGTTTCGAGGCGGTGCTGGCTCATGTCCTTATCGTCCCAGGCTGTCGGCATGATGTACTGCGACCCCCGAAGGCCGGGTTCCGGCCCGGGATCGTAGCGGCTCAGCAGCAGGTAAAGATTGCGCAGCTGGCTCAAAACCAGCGCCCGGTAGTCGGGGTAATCGACTGCGGGGCCGGCATCGATATCCTGAAGTAGCCTTTCATTCAGCGCGTACAGCGCCACCAGCCGTTCGGTGCCGCGCTCATCGAGCTCCATGCGCAGCGCTTCTCTCTGCCAGCGCAGGTATTCCAGTGCCGCGCCGAGCCGCAGCGGTGTGAAGGGCGCCTGGCCACTGCCATACAGCCTGAAAAAATAGTCGTAGCGCGCATCCAGCGTCGCCATATCGCCGGTCATACGATAGGTCTCAAACAGTTCCCGCAATATGGGCACCTGTCTTTCGCTGTACAGACCGTCGTTGATCCGCACCACGTGCAGCGCGCGCTGAAACACCTGCTGTGCCTGCGCGATGTCCCCACTGCGCCGGTACAGCCGCGCCAGGTCGGCCAGCGGTTCCGCCAGCGTGTCTGCGTATGGCCCGCCTTCAGCCTCCAACAGGCCCAGCCGGCGCTGGTAGCTCTCGTCATCCCGATCAGCGGACCCCGGAGTTGACTCCGGCCCGTTCGCGATGCTGCCGGCATCCGTCCAGTGTTCGCCCAGGCGAACAAAATACTCCCCGTAAGGAGTGGGTGCGGCCGCCACGGCGAGCCTGGGCAGTAGCGGGCCGCCGCACAGAAAACAGGCTGCTGCCGCGAGCAGGATCCCGCGGTGACACCGGGGCCAACTATTCAGGTTACCAGTCATTAAGTGACCACATTTTCTGGCGAAAAACTGCCGTAAGATGATATAAGGGCCGTCCGACGTTCCGGTCGTTCCAGCGCCAACATGCCACGCGGAAGCTGTTCCTGCAAGGCCATTGACCGCGCAGGACATACCGCCGGACACACCCGGCAGACCGGGATTACTTCGCGGCGCTGAGACAGCGCCCCGCACCAGGAGCTCGCCCGACGGGCAGAAGGATTGCATGAAACAACTGGGAATACTTGACGCAGCTTTTATCAACCTCGAGCAGACCAACACGCCGCAGCACGTTGGCGGCCTGGGCATCTACGATCCCTCCACCGCGCCCGGCGGTTTCGTCCGCTTCAAGGACGTCATCGCGGGATTCGAACGGCGCCTCAGCAAACTGCCACTGTTTCGCACCCGCATCATTGAAGTCCCGGGTGGGCTTGATCGGCCCTACTGGTTGAAGGATGCCAACTTTGATGTGGAATTCCACCTGCGCCACATCGCCCTGCCCGAACCCGGGGACTGGCGCCAGCTTTGTATCCAGGTCGCCCGGCTGCACTCCCGCCCGCTCGATATGTCACGCCCGCTGTGGGAGGCCTATATTATCGAGGGGCTGGACAACATACCCAACCTCCCGCCGGGCTGTTTTGCCGTCTACACCAAAATGCACCACGCCCTGGTCGATGGCGCAGGCGGCTCCTCCTTTATGGCGGCCCTGCATGACCTGCAGGCAAATCCGGACGGGGATGACGAACCGGAAGAAGCACCCCGCCTGGTGGATACCGATCCGAGCATGGCTGAGCTGCTGTCGAGAGCCTCTGTGAACGGCGTGAAGAATACTCTGCAGCTGGTTCGTGGTACCGCCAGCAACACCCTGGCCATCGGCAAGTATGCACTGGATATCGCCCGCAAGCAGATTCCGGCGCCCGATGTCTCGGCACCGAAAACAATCCTGAACCGCTCGGTCGGCCCGCACCGGGTGTTCGATGCCGCGGAATTCCCGCTGGCAGCCTTCAAGGAGATCAAGAATGCCACCGGCGTTACCCTGAACGATGTGGCACTGTGCATTATCGGCGGCGCGCTGCTCAGTTATCTCCAGAGCAAGGGTGAGGCTCCGACAGAGGGCTCCCTGGCTGCCGCCATACCCCTCAACATGCGCACCCGCCGGGACTCCACCGAGGACAACAACCAGGTGGGCTCCGTTTTCGCGTCCCTGCATACAGAAATTGCCGACCCGATAGATCGCCTGCAGGCCATCAAGCAATCGACGGCCGAGGCCAAGGAAAGTGGTGAGGCCAGTCCGATGGTGGATGCCATGAAACTGGCGGGCGTCTTTTCACCGCTGGTCAGCAGGGCGGGGGCAAAATTCTGGGCACGCAACGAGCTGTCCCGTTTCATACCGATGAACGTCTCGACCTGTATATCGAACGTGCCGGGGCCGGACTTCCCGCTCTACTGTGCCGGCGCCAGAATGGTGGACTACTACGGGCTTGGCGTACTGACACCGGGCATGGGCCTTTTTCACCTCGTGTTCAGCTACGCCGGCAAAGTCACCCTGTCGGTGCTGGCCGACCGGGATATCATGCCGGACCCCCAGACCTACCACGATTTTCTGGTGTCTTCCTATGAAGACCTCTACCGGGCAGCAGTCGGCCACAAGGCCGGCGCCAAACAGGGAGCAGCGAGCCTGGACGGGGTGTCACCCAAACGTGACACATCTGCCCAGGCCAAGGGCAATGCAAAAGCCGCGAAGCCCGCGGCAAAGACCACAGCCGGCAGCGGGACCAGAGCCGGGGTAAAAGCCCCCTCGAAGGCAAAAGCAAAGGCAAAAGCCGCCCCAAAGGCAAAATCACCCGCAGCGCGTAAAGCCGAAAGCAGGCCAACAGCCGCAGCGAAGGCGAAGACAAAGGTGAAGCCGAAG
>JAHEBL010000001.1:45998-108709 GCA_024642265.1 Haliea sp.
CAGCGCGCTGATATACATCCAATGTATTTATTTTATAATGTCCATGAATCAGAATTATACCATTCGCCATGGACTCCATAGAACTTTCAAAAATAGACCTCAACCTGCTGATTTCCCTCGATATATTGATGCAGGAACAAAACGTATCGAGGGCGGCCAAGCGGCTGCATATCACCCAGCCGGCCATGAGCAAAACCCTGTCTCGACTGCGGGCCTTGTTTGGCGACCCGCTTTTTACCCGCAGCAGCCACGGCATGCAGCCCACGCCCAGGGCCCTGGAACTGGCGGCGGGGCTGGGGGGCGTGCTCGCCGGCATCCAGCACCTGGTGACGGGCGACCGCTTCGATCCGCAGACATATGCAGGGGAAGTCACACTGGCACTGTCAGAGTATATCGGGCTTGCCCTGCTGCCGGAGCTGGTGCGCAAACTGGCGGCGGAAGCACCGCGGCTGAGTATCCGTGTTGTCACCCGGGTAGAAGACCAGCTGGAGCAACTGGCCCGGGGTAACCTGGATTTTGCCATTCACGTAGAGCACGCCCACTACGGCCCGGACTATCGGGTGGAGAAACTGGGCCCCAGCGCCACCACGCTGCTGGCCCGCAGCGATCATCCGCTCACCCGGGGCGAGATGACGCCTGAGCGCCTGGCCCGCTACCCACTGATCCGGCCTTACATTTCCGACCTGGAACAGCTGGAAGTACAGCGCAGTTCGACGATCTATAACCAGCTGCTGTCCGGAGGGCGCGGATCACTGGAAATATCCCATTTGTTGACTGCACTGGAAGTGCTGCGTTGCACCGACCACATCATGCCCGGACCCGCCTATATTCTGCAGAATGAGGGAGCAACCCGCGGTCTGTGCGCCCTGCCCCCCCTCGCCGGCGGCACCCCGAGCATCGACTATGCGCTCGTCGCCCATAACCGCACCGCGCACTCGCCCCTGCACGGGTGGTTGTGGGAGCAGATCACGTGTACCATCCGCGACTTGCGCATACCCCTCGCGCGCAAGATGCGCCAGCGGGTAGCAGCGGGCAGTAACGACCCACTCCATTAGCGAATACCAGATGAGCAAAAACAAGCGGCGCGAGATACCGCGTTTCGACACTCCCATCATCGAGACCCACTGCCACCTGGATTATCTCGACGCGGATGAACTGACAGCTACCCTGGCGCAATCCGCGCAGGTGGGTATCGAGCGGATTATCACGATTGCCGTATCTGCGGCCAACCTGGGGCGGGTACTGGAGCTGACCCGGGAAGCTGCCAATATCTGGGGTACCCAGGGCATTCACCCCCACGAGGCTGCCTCCTTCAATGCTGATACGGAAGCACTGATTAGGCTGCAGGCGAAGGACGAGCGGATCCTGGCGATTGGCGAGATTGGCCTGGACTATCATTATGACCACGCCGACCGGGCCGTCCAGCGAACGGTTTTCGAGCGGCAGCTGCAGCTCGCAGCGGAACTGGATATGCCCGTGGTGATTCACACCCGCGAGGCGGATGACGATACCCGGGACATCCTCAGGGCATTCGGTCCGCTGCTGCGGCGCAAGGGTGTCTTGCACAGTTTCACCTCCGGCCTGCCGCTGGCGGAGTACTGCCTGGCGGAAGGCTTCATGCTGGGGTTCAACGGTATTGCCACCTTCAACCGCGCCGACAACGTGCGGGAGGTGATTGCTGCCACCCCGCTGGAGCAAATACTGCTGGAAACGGACGCCCCCTACCTCACCCCGGTACCTTACCGGGGCCGGCCCAATGCCCCGTTCTATCTGCCGCTGGTAGCGGAAAAAGTGGCAGAGGTAAAACAGCTGGACGTTGAAACGATGCTTCGACAGGTCTACCGCAACAGCATAACCGCTTTTTTTGGAGCCGCCTGATGGAATACATTGTGGGGCAACGCTGGGTAAGCCACGCTGATGCACAGCTCGGCCTCGGTGTGGTCGTCGACTTCGAGGGCAGGCGGGTCACACTCGCCTTCCCCGCGGTGGGCGAGGAGCGCACCTATGCAACCGAGAGCGCCCCCCTGAGTCGCTTGAGGTTCAAGGTCGGGGACCGCATATCGACAGTCGACAACCTGGAATTGCTGGTAACCGGGGTGGCTGAGCACCATGGGCTGCTGGTGTACACCGGCACCGACCACCACGAGCAATCGCAGACCATATCAGAGCTGGAACTGGACGCGTTTGTCCAGCTGACCACACCACAGCAGCGATTGCTCAACGGACACTTTGACAAGAACAGTGACTTCGCCCTGCGCGTAGCCACCCTCGGGCATATTGATCGCCTGCAGCGATCGCCAGCCCGCGGCTTGCTGGGCTCGCGCACAAGCCTGCTGCCGCACCAGGTCTACATTGCCAATGAAGTGGGCCAACGCCATGCACCGCGGGTCTTGCTGGCGGACGAGGTGGGACTTGGCAAGACCATCGAGGCCGGCATGATCATCCACCAGCAGCTGCTCACCGGCCGGGCGTCGCGGGTCATGGTACTGGTGCCACCCAGCCTGCTGCACCAGTGGCTGGTGGAGATGCTGCGCCGCTTCAACTTGCATTTTTCCCTGTTCGATGCCGACCGCATTGCGGAAATGCCCGACGAAAATCCCTTCGAAAGTGAACAGCTTGTCCTGTGCAGTCTCGAACTGTTCGAGTCGCGCCCCGACCTGCAGGCACAGGCTGTGGCGGCCGACTGGGACCTGGTGGCCGTGGACGAGGCCCACCACCTGCACTGGTCCGCCGACAGCGCGGGTGAAGACTACCTGTTTGTGGAGGCTCTCTCCCGCGCCAGCGCCGGACTGCTGCTGCTCACCGCCACTCCCGAACAGATCGGCCAGGCCAGTCACTTCGCCCGCTTGCGCCTGCTGGACCCCTCCCGCTTCCACGACCTCGAGAGTTTCAAGGCCGAGGAGCAACAGTACCGCCACCTGAGTGAGCTGGCGGATGCCCTGGAAGCAGGCCAGAAGCCCTCTGACCTGCCTCCCGGACTGGACCCCGGGGCGCCGGCGGAAGCCCTCATAGAACAGATACTGGACCGGCACGGCACAGGCCGGGTGCTGTTTCGCAACACCCGCGCCGCGGTAAAGGGCTTCCCACACAGGGTCCTGCACCGCTACCCGCTGGCGGCGCCTGAGGAATACAGCTGCGCCCGTGTCGAGCTCGAAGAGCAGCTACACCCGGAACAGCCTTATCTCGACGACAGCTGGCTGTCCTTCGACCCGCGGGTGAAATGGCTGGAGCAGACCCTGAAGGAATTGCGACCCGCCAAGGCGCTGGTGATCTGCGCCCGTGCGGAGACCGCGGTGGCCCTGGAGCATCACTTACAGATGCGGGCGGGGATCCGCTCCGCCGCGTTTTACGAGGACCTGTCCATCATCGAGCGGGACCGGGCCGCGGCTTATTTCGCCGACGAGATCAATGGCGCCCAGACCCTGGTCTGTTCCGAGATCGGCAGCGAGGGGCGCAACTTCCAGTTCGCCCACCACCTGATACTGTTCGACCTGCCCCTGAACCCTGACCTGCTGGAACAGCGCATCGGGCGGCTTGACCGGATCGGCCAGCAGTGCGATGTCGAAATCCATGTTCCCTATCTGGCGCAGACCGCCCAGGAAACACTGGTGGATTGGTACGACCGCGGCATGAACCTGTTCACCGACAGCTGCTCTGCCGGGTATATGATATTCGAGACATTCCGTGAGCGGCTGCTTGCGCAGCTGGCGCAGCGCAGCGGGGAATTCGATGCCTTGCTGGCGGACACCGCGGATTTTACCGCGCAAACCAGGGCAGAACTGCGCGAGGGCCGCGACCGCCTGCTGGAACGCAATTCCTGCAAACCGGAAATCGCTGCTGTCCTGATCGAGGAGATCAGGGCAAACGAGGAAAGCAACAGCCTGGAACGTTTCCTGGAAGACCTCTGCGAGGCCTTTGGGGTGGACCAGGAGTTCCACTCGGAACAGGCCGTAATCCTGCGTCCTTCGGAACATATGCTTACCGGGCATTTCCCCTACCTGCGCGAGGACGGCACAACGATCACGTTCAGCCGTGATAAGGCGCTGGCCCGTGAGGACATGGAATTCGCCAGCTGGGAGCATCCCATGATCCTGGAGGCGACCGATATGGTGCACTCCACCGAACTGGGTAACGCGGCCATCGGCACCATCAAACTCAAGGGCGTCGCCCCCGGCACCATGCTGCTGGAGGCACTCTATACGGTCAATTGTGTCGCTCCACGCGCCCTGCAGGTGGACCGCTTCCTGCCGCTTTCGCCAATGCGCCTGCTGGTGGACGCGCGCGGTAAGGACCTGGCTGAGCTGGTGCCGCACACCCGCCTGAACGAGCTTATCCAGAGCGTCAAGAAATCCACTGCACTGGCCATAATCAAACAGGTTCACCAGGAAGTGGAGGCAAAGATGACGCTGGCGAGCGCCAGGGCGGAGCAGCAGTTGCAGGCCATTCTCGCGCAAGCGGAGCAGGCCATGCGTGCAGACCTGGGCAGGGAACTGGCCCGGCTGGAAGCACTGCAGCAGGTCAACCCCTCTATCCGGCAGGAGGAAGTGGACCACCTGCGCGCTCGCATCGATGAATGTGCGATCCACATCGAGCACGCCAATCTGCAACTACAGGCGCTGCGACTGGTCATTACCACCTGACGCAACAATCCCCCGTGGTCGCCTCTACAGCCGATGCAAGGCCAACAGATGTTCCTGACGCGCTCATCGGCGGCAGGCGGTGGCACAATACCTACCCCGGGGTCGCCTGTGATATCGCCTCCCTGTACCCCTACGATGCCAGCAGCTGCCTGAAAGACCGCCAGCGTCTGGTGATGGAAGATTTCGAAATAAAGAACAAGGCCTGAAGCGGGGCCGGGCGCGAAGGCCCGGCCCGGTCGTTTAATCCGCGCAGAGGATTTCCATTTTGCGCCGCGCCAGGTCCACTTCATCAGCGGTCGCGGCCTCAACCAGCTGTTGCTTGGCATTGTGGCACTGGTTGGCTTCCTGCACGAAACTGTCCTGCAGTTGCTCCCTGGCCTTGGCCGATGCCGACTCGCAAGTGATGGGCGTGACCCGGCGAACGTTAGCCGTGTTGCCGTTCTCCTCGACCACTACACAGTCGCCGATGCGGATTTCGGTCTGGTCGGTGACAACCCGGATGCTGCTGCCCTCACCGGTGCGAACAGTGTATGCCACGCCGTCGCGGCTGCCCTGGGCAGCGCTCGACAGTGCGCCACCGGCCCCTGCACCAATGATGGTGTTGCGCGCTTTCTTGCTGGAGGATTTGCCACCTGCCGACAGCAGGCCCAGCGCTCCGCCGACCACTGCACCCTTGCCCGCCTCCGAGTCCAGTTGCACCCGCTGCACGTTCTCGACGATACCGGTGCTGACTTTGGCCGACTGACCGGCCTTCTGGGCCAAGCCCGGGGCTGCCGCCAACACCAGCGACAGTGACAGCGCCGAAAGCGCCCCTGTTTTGGATTTCATCATTCACAACTCCCAGTCCTGTAATGTTGCAGTTGCAGCAAGACAAGCCAGCTCGAAACAGCAGCGCCACGGCTTTTTTGCCAGCAAGCGAGAATAACATAGCAGTAGTAAGGGAGTAAAAACCGCGCGGGGTCGCGACGACTCTGTGCGGTCAGCAGATCAGCAACTGCTCGAGGGTCGTCTGCAGGCGCAGCAGGTCGACCGGTTCCGACAGGCGATGATCGCCGTTTTTTACCAGCTGGATTTCCACGTCCGTCCCGCGCAACTGTTGTGCCAGGTTCAGAGCGAGCTGCCAGGGCACGTCCTCGTCACGCTGCCCATGGATCAACCTCACCGGCACATCAACAGGAACTTCCCCGCCCAGCAACAGGTGGGCATCACCTTCATCCAGCAGCAGCCGGCCGATGCGGTAGGGCTCACCGTCATCGTAGCAATTGGGCAGGTCGGCATAAGCGCTGTCGCTGAGCTGCTGTCGCTGTGCAGCGCTCAGGGACGTGCGCAGGCGGTCGGTAAAATCCGGCGCCGCGGCAACACCAAGCAGCGCCTGCACCCGCTGCGCTCTTTTGAGCGCTACAAGCAGCATGATCCAGCCGCCCATCGACGATCCGACAAGCACCTGTGGACCCGAAGTGACACTGTCCAGCACGGCGAGGGTGTCGTCCCGCCAGCGCCCGATACAACCCTCCTCCAGTCTGCCGCTGGACTCGCCGTGGCCCTGGTAGTCAAAGCGGGTGAACTGGCGGCCCCGGTCACGACACCATTGCTCCAGCGCCAGGGCCTTCACGCCCTGCATATTTGAATTGAAACCGGCGCAGAACAGTACACCCGGTGTATCACCGGGTGTGTGCCGGTAGGCGATCGAAGAGCCGTCCGGCAATGACAGGAACGCGGTCTCGTCCATCTGGGCGGGCCGGTTCGTCAGGCCGCGGCGACTATGCCGCCATCCAGGACGATGGTATGCCCGGTTACCCAGGCGGACGCCCGGGAGCACAGGTAAATCGCGGTACCGGCAGCATCCTCGGCATTGCCGATACGGCCCCGGGGATACGCGCTGGCCATTTCATCCGCATCGTCCGCCCAGTGGGCTGTCATTTTGCTGGGGAAAAAACCGGGGGCGATACCGTTGACGTTGATATGCTGGCGCCCCAGATCGGCGCCGAGGTGGCGGGTCAGGTGATGCACCGCGGCCTTACTGGCGGTGTAGGAATAGTTGTCCATGTGCGAGTGGACAAGACCGTTTACCGAACCGATATTAATGACCCGGGCGGGGTCTTCGTCGCTGCCCGCCGCGCGCAGCAGCGGCAGCAACTCCCGGGTCAGGAAGAACAGGGATTTGACGTTCAGGTCCATCACCTTGTCCCAGCCGCTCTCCGGGAACTCATCAATGGGTGCACCCCAGGTGGCGCCGGCATTATTCACCAGGATGTGCAGCTGGTTTTCACGCTCACGGATGGCATTTGCGAAGGCCGTTACGCCCTCGAGCGTGCCGAGATTGGAGGGTATTGCAATACACTCACCCACGGTGCCGAGTTCTTCCGCTGTCGCTCGCAGTTCATCTTCCTTGCGGGCGGTTATATAGGTTTTCACGCCATTTTCGACAAAACCCCTGGCGATCATGGCGCCTATACCGCGTGAGCCACCGGTAACAACCGCGACCTTCCCGCTTACATCAAACAAATTTTTCATAGTATGTCCCTAACAGTTATTCACTCAATTGCTGTGCCGCTTAACACACTCCCTGACTGCCCGTCGGGCCTGCCGCCGCAAAGGCGCGCAGGACCACAGCGCGGGTATCCGCCGGGTCGATAACGGCATCTATTTCAAGGTGAGCTGCCGCCTCGGTGGCCTTGCCCACTTCATACATGCGAGCCAACAGCTGCTGGAAAAGCTGCTCACGCTCTGCCGGCTCGGATACGGCATCCAGCTCCTTCTTGTAACCGAGGCGAACGGCGCCTTCAAGCCCCATGCCACCAAACTCACCCGTGGGCCAGGAAGCGGCGTACAGCGGCCGCACAAAACTGCCGCCGGTCATGGCCATAGCGCCCAGGCCATAGCCCTTGCGCAGGAAAATAGCCACCACTGGCACTGTCATGGCGGCACCGGCCAGAAACAGCGATGACATGCTGCGCACCGCGCCCTGCTTTTCGCTGTCGGGGCCTACCATAAATCCCGGTGTGTCGGTCAGTGACAGCACGGGCAAACCCAGAGCATTGCAAATACGCAGGAAGCGGGCGGCTTTTTCCGACGCCTGCGCATCCACCGCGCCGCCCAGCTGCTGACAGTCGTTGGCGATCAACGCCAGCGGCCTGCCCTCAAGGCGAATAAAGCCGGTGACAATGCTGCGCCCGAAAATCCGCTGCAGCTCGAGAAATGAACCGGTATCGGCGATGGTCTCGATAACCCGGCGCACAGGGTAGGCCCAACGGCGATCCTGGGGAATCACGTCCCGCAGCCTCTCCTGCGACACCGCGGACCACTCATCCACCGGGCCCTGGAAATAGGAGAGCAGTTGTCGGGCCAGTGCAGTGGCATGCGCCTCGTTGTCGGCGACGATGTCCACCACGCCATTCCTTTCCTGCACCTCTATCGGGCCGATATCAGTGGGGTCGAATTTACCCAGTCCGCCCCCCTCGATCATGGCGGGGCCGGCCATGCCGATCCATGAACTGCGCGTGGCAATGGTAAAGTCGGCACAGCCAAACAGGGCCGCGTTGCCGGCGAAACAGTAGCCGTTATTTACCGCTATACGCGGCACCTTGCCGCTGAGGCCCGCCCAGGTGCTGAAGGAACGGATGTTGAGACCGGCAATCTGGGTAGTGACATCGGTATCCCCCGGGCGGCCACCCCCGCCCTCGGTGTACATCACCACCGGCAGCGCCAGTTCCTCCGCGAGTTCACAGATACGGTCCAGCTTTTTGTGGTGAAAGAAACCCTGGGTGCCAGCCAGTACGGAGTAATCGTTGACGATGACCGCCGCCCTCGCCCGCCCGGCACCCACCAAAGCGGCATTTATTGTACAGGTGCCGGTGATGATGCCGTCGCCGGCAGTGTTCGATTGCAGATCCTGGTAATCACGCCGGCTGCGCTGGGCCGCCACCGCGAGCTGACCGTATTCCACCAGGGAGTCGGCATCGACCAGGTCGTCAATATTTTCCCGCGCCGTGCGATAGCCCTTGTCATGCCGCCTGTTGCGCGCTTCGCTGCGCTGCTCGTCCAACGTACGGGCCACGCGCTCGCGCCATGCGCTCAGCTCGGGCCGGGTCTCATCGTTCATGCCATACCCCACGAAAACTCAAGCGGTGCACTGTACTGCAAATGCCCGGTGACACTATCTGCTGGCGGCGCGACTAGTGACCCTGCCAGCGGGGTGCGCGTTTTTCGATGAAAGCCGCCACGCCTTCCTTGGCATCGTCACTGGTGACACACAGGTGCTGCAAAGTGGCTTCATAGGAGATGGTATCGGCCACGGAGATCTCCATTGCCGCGTTGAGGGCCTGCTTGGCGTAGCGCAGCGCCAGCGGCGACTTGGCAGCCAGTTCCCCCGCCCAGGCAAGTGCCTGCTCCATCAGCTCGTCTTCGGGAACAACGCGGTTGCACAGGCCCCAGTCGAGGCATTTCTGCGCGCGTATTTTTTCGCCCGAGGAGATGACTTCATATGCCCGCTGGCGGCCGAGAGTGCGCGCCAGATGCCAGGTGGCACCGCCGTCAGGTACCAGCCCGATCGCAGCAAAGGCCTGGTATATATAGGCATTTTCCGCCATCACAACCAGGTCACAGTTCATGGCAAAGGCACTGCCGATACCGGCCGCCGCGCCATTGACTGCGGCTATCCAGGGTTTGCCGGCCCTGTTCATCTCCAAAAGGATGGGTTTGTACTCACCATTAAGCTGGTCCTCAACCCGAAAGTCTGCCGGGTTTGCGGCAGTTTCCGACAGGTCAGCACCGGCACAAAACGCCCGACCCGCTCCGGTCAGGATGGCTACCCTTACAGCGGGATCGTCGTTTACCTCGCGCACCGCCCGTCGCAAATCGCTGCGTAAACCGGCGTTAAAGGCATTCAGGCTGTCGGGGCGATTGAGAGAGACGACCGCCACCCCGTCCCTGCGTTCCACCTGCACTGTGTCGTAGTTACTCAAGGACTGCTCCTGCTTTATCGATTGTCACGCTATTGCGCCTTTTTGTTTGAGGTCCGCTATTTCCCGCTCGCCGAAACCCATTGCAGCCAGCACAGTCTCTGTGTCCTGACCGGAAGCCGGACCAGCGTGCATAACCTTCGACGGTGTGCGACTGAAACGGGGGGCCGGCGCCGGCTGGGTAACGCCGTCAATGTCGATATAGGTGTTGCGGGCTACGTTGGCAGGGTGGGCCGGGGCATCCACAAACGACAGTACCGGCGCAAAGCAGACGTCGGTGCCTTCCATAATCGCGCACCACTGAGCCTGGGTTTTCTGCCTGAACACCTGCGCCAGCTTTTCTTTCATGGCAGGCCATTTTTCGGCATTGTTCTGGTCACCGAAGTCTTCTTCAGACAAATCGGCATGTTGCTTGAGCAGAGCGTAGAACTGCGGTTCGATCGAGCCTATGGACACATACGCACCATCGGCGCACTCATAGGTGCCGTAGTAGTGGGCACCGCCATCGAGCATATTTGATTCACGCCGGCTGGCATCCCACAGTCCCATCGCCTCGAAACCATGGAACATCCACATCAGTTGCGCGGCGCCGTCCACCATAGCGACATCGATCACCTGGCCCTTGCCCGAATTGGTTGCCTCCAGCATGGCGGCCAGCACACCGGTGACCAGCAACATACCACCACCGCCCATGTCCCCCACCAGGTTCAGCGGCGGCACCGGCTTCTCATCCTTGCGACCCATGGCATAGAGGGCGCCGGTGATGGAAATGTAATTGATATCGTGCCCGGCGGACTGGGCCAGCGGTCCATCCTGGCCCCAACCCGTCATGCGGGCAAACACCAGTTTGGGATTGCGCTGCAGGCAGACATCAGGGCCGATACCCAGCTTCTCGCAAACCCCGGGGCGATAGGGATCTATCAGCACATCCGCGTTTTCGACCATCTGCAGCAGGGTTTCTATACCCTGGGGGTCCTTCAGGTTTATCGCTACGGACTTCTTGCCACGGGCGCTGACATCCTTCATCGCCGGTTGGCCTGCTGCGGCGGCGCGGTCTATGCGAATGACTTCCGCACCCATGTCTGCAAGCATCATGCCGCCCATGGGTGCGGGTCCTATACCCGCCAGTTCTAACACGGTGTAGCCGTTCAGTGGCCCCATTGGAGTCTCCTTTTATTATCGCGGCTGCATACGGATGGCACCGTCGAGGCGGATGCACTCACCATTCAGGTAATCGTTTTCGGCAATAAACACCGAAAGGTGGGCGATTTCCTGTGGCTTGCCCAGGCGGGGCGGATAGCACACGCTCGACTCGAGAGATTTGTACGCCTGTTCCGGCAGCGATTCAAACAGCGGCGTATGGATAAGGCCGGGCACAATTGTATTTACCCGGATTCCGTAACTGGCGAGGTCACGGGCCATCGGCAGGGTCATCCCGATGACGCCACCCTTGCTGGCGGAGTAGGCGACCTGGCCAACCTGTCCTTCATAGGCCGCTACCGAAGCAGTGTTGATAATAACGCCGCGACCGCCATCAGCGTTAACGGGCTGGTTCTTCGCCATCTGCTCGGCGGCGTAGCGAGACACATTGAAAGTGCCGACCAGGTTGATGTTGATCACCAGCATGTACTGGTCCAACGGGAATACACCGTTTTTGCCGTAGGTTTTGCAGGCATTGCCGATACCGGCATAGTTATTACAAATATGCAGCGCGCCGAACTTCTCTACGACACCCTCCACGGCCGCCTTGACCGATGCCTCGTCCGCAACATTGACGTTCCAGAATGCAACATTGTCTGCGCCCAGCTCGGCAATCACTTCGTTGGCATTGGCCTCGTTCATATCGAAGATAGCCACTTTGGCACCCTTGGCCACATAGGCCTCTACAGTGCCCCGGCCAAGGCCTGAGGCGCCGCCGGTGACAATTGCCACTTTACCTGCAAGATCCATATTCTCTCTCCTGTGATTACCCGTTAAAAATTACGGGTGTTGAATGGAACGTAGTCATCGCCCAGACAATCCCGGCTGATGATTATTTTCATCACCTCGGAACTGCCGGCATAAATTGTCGATATCTTCGCGTCGGTATACTGCCTGCTAATCGGGTATTCGTCCATATAACCATGACCACCGTGCAGTTGGACACCCAGGTCGGCGGTCGCCACCTGCAGCTCGCTGGTCACAAGCTTGGCCTTGGCGGCATCAACAGCGGTCAGCCTCCCGCTGTTAAAGGCCACGACGCACTGGTCGACAAAAACCTGGGCCAGGTCCAGTTGCATGCGCAGCTCGGCGAGTTTGAACTGGGTGTTCTGGAACGCCGCCAGCGGTTTGCCGAAGGCCTTGCGCTCCCTGACATAATCAGCCGTGAGATCCCAGGACAGCTGGGCGGCGGCCAGATAGCCCGCGGCCCCGATCAGGCGCTCTTCGGCCAGGCCTTTCATCAGGTAGACAAAGCCCTGCCCGGGCTGGCCGAGCACATTGGCCTTCGGAACTTTCACCTCGTTGAAAAACAGCTCGGCGGTATCCTGGGCCTTGAGACCCATCTTCTTCAGGTTGCGACCCCGCTCAAAACCCTCCATGCCCCGCTCAACCAGGAACAGCGTCATATGGTGGGGATTGTTTTCCGGGTCGGTTTTGGCCGCGACCACTACAACATCAGCGTTGATACCGTTGGAGATAAATGTCTTCGAGCCGTTGAGCACCCAGTGATCTTCGTGCTCCACGGCACTGGAACGCATGCCGGCCAGATCGCTGCCGGCGTCCGGTTCAGTCATGGCGATGGCCAGGATCCACTCGCCACTGGCGCATCTGGGCAGGAAGCGCAGGCATTGCTCCTCGCTGCCGAACCGCGTCAGGTAAGGCCCAACAAGACGGCTGTGCAGGGAATTGTACCAGTCCCCCGCTCTCGCGTAGGCAGTCTCCTCGATGATGATCTGCTCGAAGCGAAAATCGGGATCCCCCATGCCGCCGTACTTCTCCTCGGGCCAGATCATCAGGAACCCCTGCTCGCCGGCTTTGCGAAACGCATCACGATCCACGATTCCGGCCTCACGCCAGGCTTCCATATGTGGCACAATCTCGGTGGACAGGAACTTGCGGTAGGCATTCCTGAACATTGCCTGCTCTTCGGTAAACTCCCGGTGCACGACGGTATACTCCCTGCGGCGGCGGATAGTAGCGGCCGGTGAGTATGGGCGCCCTGCACGGGTGGGGCAATGACCTGCCCCGACACGAAAATTGACGTAAACTGACAGCCACCAGACAGAGCCATCACAGGGAGTTCGATGCAGCAGATTTTTCCTGAAAACTGGGCGTTCATGCTCTTCGGGCTGATCTTTTCCATTACCTGCGCCCAGATGCTGGTTGTCTACGTGCTTGCCGACTCCAGTAAACCGCCTGCCGGGCTGGGCCTGTACACCGTGTATTTCATGGCGTCGCTGCTGGGCTGGATTGCGGTTACATTGCAGCAGAACGCGGATATGCAGATGGCGGTCAATGTTCCGTCGGTAATGATCATCCTCAACAGCTACATCCTGTTTATGGCCTCGGGACAGAGGGCCGGGGTCACGCGGGGTCGCATGGCCCTCGGCGGGATTTGCCTGCTGGCCTGCCTGTGTGAATTTTTTCTGCCGCCGGGCCGTATGTTCGTGGTGCAGGCCAGCGTGGTAGCGCTGTTTTTTGCCGGGACCGGCCTGATCTGTGGCTGGCGCGGCTGGCGCTATCGCAACATAGGGGATGCCATTATCGCCTACGCCGCCGCCATGATGACCCTGGGAATGCCTTTCGCCATTTACTACTACCTGATGGCAGGCGAGCGGGCACACGGCGAGGCGATCACGCTCGGAGTACACAGCGCGGCCTATGCCCTGATTGCCATCGGTTTTCTGGCCAGCGTGGTGATCGAATACCAGCAACACCTTTCCAACCTGGCAACCATGGACCCCCTGACCCGCCTGCTCAACCGGCGTGGCCTGGAAGATGCCCTGCAGATCAGTCGAGCCCAGGCCGCCAGGCGAGGCCTGCCCACATCCGCCATCATGGTGGATATTGATCACTTCAAACAGGTCAATGACAGTTTCGGCCACGAGGTCGGTGACCACGTACTGCGCCAGGTGGCCGATATCATCAGTCGCATGACCCGCTCCAGTGACGTTGTCGCCCGCACTGGCGGCGAGGAATTCCTGATCATCCTGCCCGAAACCGAACTGGAGTCCGCCCGACTGCTGGCCGAGCGTATCCGCGAGGCGATCGGCCAGCGGCCCTTGCTGGTCGACTTCCAGCGAATCGGCGTCACGGTCAGCCTGGGTGTGGCCAGCGTGGTGGGCAATGTGAATCTTGATGAACTGTCCCTGGAGGCGGATCGCGCGATGTACCTGGCCAAGCGCGGGGGGCGCAACCGGGTCGCTTCAGTGGAGCATAGGCCCGTCCACCTGACAACGGCGGCCGGCTAGGCCGCGCCAGCAGCCTTGCGCAGTCCTTCAATTTCCGTGCACTTTGCACGGGCCGTGCTGAAGCAGACAGTGCAGCGCGACCTTGACCCGATCGCGCTACTGCGTAAAAACCGTATCTCGCCACGACTACTGCTCGAGGACGAAGCCCGTATCTCGGTGGAACGCTTCGCAGATCTGCAGGTGAGCACCATGCTCGCAATGCAGGATGAAGCACTGGGATATACCTCCCGGCGCATGCCGATAGGCAGCTGGTCGATGATGTGCCATGCGGTTATCGGCAGCGCCACCCTCGGGCAGGCGCTCAGCCGCTATTGCAGGTTCTACCAGCTGTTTGAATTCGGCCCGCATCCGGTTATGGAAACAGATGGCGACAGAACCCGCCTCTACCTGCAACAGGTGGACAGCGATGACAGCGCGAGCGCCTATTACAGCGAGTTGTTCCTCAGTAACTCCCAGCGCTTCTCAAACTGGCTGGTACAGGAGCGGCTGCCGCTGCAGGCGGTCTGCCTCGCGCAGCCGGCGGTTGCGCGGCGGGAGGAATATCACCAGGTATTCATGGGTGACCCCGTGCTCTTTGAGCAGACCGAAGCAGCGCTGGTTTACAGCAACTCACTGATGGAGAAGCCGCTTAGACAGAACGAGACCTCGCTGCGGCATTTCCTCCGACACCCGGTGCTTTTCATGTTTACCCAGCAGTTCGCCACCGATAGCTGGACAGGCCGGGTCAGCGACATTCTCAGGCACAAAATGGACGGCATGCCGGAGCTGAACGAAGTTGCGGCCCTTATCGACCTGCACCCCCAGACCCTGCGCCGGCGCCTGGCTGGTGAGGGAACCAGTTTCATGGAGATAAAAAACCGCCTGCGCCGGGACACCGCCCTGCATTTCCTGGGAAAACAGGGCCTGAGTATCGAGGAAATTGCCTACCGCGCCGGATTCTCCGAATCCAGTGCCTTTATCCGCGCCTTCAAGGGATGGACCGGGGTGACGCCGTACTGTTATCGCAAGGGATTGTAAACCCGCGGCCCATGGTCTAATAATTTTCGCCTTTCGCTCCACAAAGCGGGCTTATTTTGGCTATAGTCTTCTGCAGACATAGACGCAGGGAAAAATGTAGTGAAACGAGTCATCCGCATACTGGTCATCATTTACCTGTCGTACCTGGCGTTTGTCCTGCTGCTGGTCACGCCGGCGCTCAACCTGCTGCCGGGCTGGGCGGTCAAAAAATACCTGGGACGGGAGTTACAAAGCGAGATCATCTGGTTCAACCCCTTTACCCTGAGCCTTGAACTGAACAAGACCGCGATACCGGAACTGGACGGCTCGCGTTTTGTCAGCCTCGATCGCGCCTCGGTCAACCTGTCACTGGAAAGCCTGTGGAGCGGCGCCCTGGTATTCGATGAGCTGGGGGTCACGCAACTGTATGTGCATGTGATCGAGAACGCGGATGGCAGCTTCAATTTCTCGGATATGCTACCGCCGGCTGATCCCGAGGCGCCTCCGGCGGAGTCCACCGGCATATTCCCGGTCACCATCCATAACTTCAACTTCAATTCAGAACAACTTGTTTATACCAACGCGACAAGGGAAAAACCCTTCAGCAGCGAGCTGAACGGACTGGAACTCAAGGTCGCGGGATTGTCCACCGTTCTCGAGGAAGGCAAGCCCTATGTCCTTGACGCCACCGGCGAGAGCGGCAGCCAACTGCACTGGGAGGGCGAGGTGTCGATACCGCGCTCTTTCAGCGAGGGAACACTTGCCGTGACCGACCTGCACCTGCCCGCCCTGTGGCGCATTGCCGAGCCATGGGTCGCGTTCGAACTGCCAGAGGGCACCGCGAGCGTCGAGGGACGGTACCGGGTCGACTGGAGCGAGGGCGTCGATTACCGGGTCAGCCAGGGCGAGATCCGCCTGGACGGGATAGCCATCAATCCAAAACCCACCACGGACTTGCCGGACACGGCTGTCGCGCTGGGTAAGCTGAAACTGTCAGGCATCGAGCTGGATGGCCCGAAGCAGCATGTTGACCTGGAGGCACTGGTGATCAGCGAACTGGCGATCAGTGGCTGGAGCGAGGGCGACCAGGTCAGCCTGGCCCGGCTGTTCTCCCTGAACCTGCCGGGTGATGACACGCAGGATCCACCGGCAGATGAAGACAGCGGTGGGGGTGAAGCCGGCTGGACTGCCACCCTGAACACGTTCCAACTGGACAACAGCGGTGTACGCTGGCGCTCGGAGTTCACCGAGCCCGCCCTGCTGGAGATAACGCCGCTGGAGGCGAGCGCAAGCGACATCAAGTGGCCGCTCGAGGGGGATAGCGACCTCGCACTCAAGCTGTCTGTCAACGGCGAAACCTCGGCGTCCGTGGAAGGCACTCTCAACCTGGCCCTGGGCGCGGGCAATCTCTCCTACCAGCTCAGCGCCCTGCCGCTGGCGTGGTTCAACCCCAACCTGCCTGCCGCCCTGAACGCGGAGCTCACCGACGGTACGCTGCAGCTTAACGGGGAAGTTACGCTGGCCGAGTATACACCTGTAAGCATAGGTCTGGATGGCGCTATCAACGGCTTCGCGGGCAAGATCACGGATGCCGAGCAATCACTGACCTCCTGGGAAACCGTGCGCTGGGAGAAACTGCGAATTGACATGGAGAAACACCAGGTGGAGCTCGCCAAACTGTCTATCGACAACTACAGCGGCCGTATTCACATCAACAAGGACGGCTCCATCAACGCCCAGAACGTCTGGCAACAGGAAGTGGGCGACGAGGCCGAGGTAGTGAAGGAAGAAATGTCCGAGGGGGAACCCTGGACGGTCACGGTCCCACTGATCCGGATAACCGACAGCGAGATCGACTTCATGGACGAGTCGCTGCCCATTCATTTCCGCACCGTCATTGGTGATATTAACGGCGATATCAAGGACATAAGCAGCGATGAAGGCACCAAAACCGCGGTCGACATAAAAGGCTCGGTAGATGGCTATGCGCCGGTGAAACTGGCTGGCACGGCTCAGCCGCTGCGCAGCCCACCCGCGATAGACCTGGATCTGACCTTCGCCGGCGTCGATATGGCGCTGCTCTCACCGTACTCAGGCACCTACGCCGGCTATGCCATCGAGCGCGGCGTCCTCAACCTGGACCTGAAGTACGCCATGGAGGAGAACCAACTCAAGGGCAATAACAAGATCGTTATCGACCAGATGAAGCTGGGGGAAAAGATCGAGAGCGAGAAATCCCTGGACCTCCCCCTGGAGCTGGCCCTCGCACTGCTGACCGACAGCAAGGGCGTTATCGACATGGAAATACCGGTAAGCGGTAACGTGGATGACCCGGAGTTCAGCGTGGGCAGTGTCTTGCTGGGGGCTTTCGTCAATCTGCTCACCAAGGTAGTGACCTCGCCATTCACCCTGCTCGCCAGCCTCGTGGACTCAGAAGAGGATCTGCAAAGACTGAACTTCAAGTCCGGCTCTGCGGATTTACAGGCATCCACCAGGGAAAAACTGGACAACCTGGCCGAGGCGCTGTCGCAGCGGCCGGAGTTGAGCCTCGCCATCACCGGCCGTCTGCAGCTGCAGGCTGACCGTGAACGCCTGCAGAAAAACCTGCTTCAGGCCCAGTTACTGGCCGACGGGCTGCCCGAGGCTGAATTGTCCAGCAAGGGTCCGGCATGGGAAACAGCCATCGCCGCGCGCTACCAGGCCGCAGTTCCCGGGGAAACCACCCTGACCACCAGCGAACAGTACCGGAAGCTGGCACAGGATATTCCCCTCCCCGACGAAGACCTGCTGGAACTGGCGTCCGCCAGGGCTGTCGCTGTCAAGTCTTATCTGGTGAACGAAGCCGGACTGAATCCCGACCGGGCGGCGATCTCAAAGTCGGACCTGGATGGCGAAGCCAACCGCTACAGCGGTGTGGAGCTGGAAATCGAAATCTAGCCGGCGTATGACAGATCGCTGCCGCAGATTCGGCAGCGGTAGTTGCCCACGCCCTGCAGCACGCGGTTGTGGCGCGTTGATGAGACATCATGGACCCTGCAACCACAACGGTAGGGGTGGGTACGCTGCTGCCGCTGGGGAATGCCCTCGAGGTCAAGGTCGAAAGTCACACCCTGGTCAGCACCAAAATGCTCCATCACCGCGCGCCACTGGCGGCCATGGGGCTTGATGCCCCGGGTGCCATACAGCTCGTGCACAATAAAATGTGCGACCTCGTGCGGGACCGTGTCGCGCAGGTTTTCCTCGTAGTACTTGGCAAAAATCCACGGGTTGTAGCGGATCCAGCCACGGCGCCCCACCAGCTTGAACATACCCGCGGTGCGGCCGGCCAGGTCAAACAGCACGGGAACCTCACGGAACCGGCGGCCAAACACATTACCTGCTTGCCGCACGTACTGCTCCGTGGCAGCAATCACTTCACGTTGCTCGCGCTTTCCGATCGGCTCTACCACTGTCTCTATTGCGCCCCCTGGCACCCACACGCCGCATGCCGGCGCCCCAGGTCCGAAGCGCCGTAGCGACAGCATAACGACCACGGCGGCGCGGCTCAAACATTTCCGCTTACATGATCTTTGCTGTACATTTAGCGGCTGCCGCGACGAGCTCCGACATGGCATTACGGGGCAGTTGCCATGAAGTCATCCATTGCGCCCGTCGACAGGCGTCAATTTCAACAGAAGATCCTGTATTTATGAGCACACAACACATCGACACAGCCAGCCTCTGCAACTATCTCGAACAACATATTCCGGGTTTCAGAGGCCCGGTCAGTGCGGAGAAATTCGCCGGCGGCCAGTCCAATCCGACTTTCAAGCTGACGGCCGGCGGCAAGTCCTACGTGTTACGGCGCAAGCCGCCGGGGGAACTGCTGAAATCGGCCCACGCAGTGGACCGCGAGTTCCGCGTGATCAGCGCCCTGCGCGATACCGATGTGCCGGTGCCACGCACCTATATCCTTTGCGAGGACGAGGCAATCATCGGCTCGATGTTCTACGTCATGGAGTACATGGAGGGCCGCATTTTGTGGGACCCGGTGATTCCCGAGGCCGCCGACAACGCAGAGCGCGCAGCCATCTACGATGCTATGAACGCGACCATGGCCGCGCTGCACAGTGTCGACGTCGATGCCGTCGGCCTCGCCGATTACGGCCGGCCGGGAAATTATTTCGAGCGTCAGGTAGATCGCTGGACCAAGCAATACCGGGCATCGGAAACGCAACACATCGAAGCCATGGAGACACTGATGGCATGGCTGCCCGCAAATATGCCGGCAGACGACGGTGCGGTGAGCCTGGTCCACGGTGACTATCGCCTGGATAACATGATGTTTCACCCCAGCGAGCCCCGCGTGATTGCCCTGCTGGACTGGGAATTGTCCACCCTGGGGCATCCCCTGGCAGACCTTGCGAACCAGTGCATGGCCTGGATGCTGCCCCGCGAGGGCGGCGTGAAGGGGCTCGCCGGGGTCGACCGCGCGTCCCTGGGGATACCCAGCGACGAAGCCTATATCGCGCGCTATTGCGAGCGCACAGGACGGGACGGCATCGAGAACTGGAACTTCTACCTGGTGTTCTCGCTGTTCCGCCTTGCCGCTATCTGCCAGGGTATCGTAAAGCGCGCCCAGATAGGAACCGCCTCCAGCCAGGAGGCTGACTCCAGGGGCGACTCGGTAGTGCCGCTGGCGGAGATGGGGGCGGCACTGCTCGACTGAAAAACAAAACGGGGCCTTCGCCCCGTTTTTTTATGCTGCCCGCTGCCCGGGCCGCTCGCCCTCCTTGGGCTTTTTGCCGGCGGCCGGGGCCTTGCCGGCAGATCCTGGCTTCTTGCGAGCTGCCGCTCTCTTTGCAGGCTTTGCAGCTTTCACAAGCTTGGTTGACTTCGCCGCGCGGCCAGAATTTGCGCCAATAGCTGCCCGGTCCGCCTGGGTGGGCGGCGGTCTGCGCCGTGAAGCCCGCGGCCGATGTACCTCGGTCGCATCGGGACGCAGGTCCCCGGTTTCGAAGCGAGTCAGGATTTCCTCCATCGTGCGACTGATCTTGGTGCAGATACGAATCGACTCCAGGCTGGGAAAAGTTGAATGCTCACCGCCCTCCATCAGCTCGATCAAATCCTTCTCGGACAAGTGCGACAGGATTTTGGCGGGGTTGTACCAGCGAAAGCTGGGAACGATATTGATATCGCCGCTATACTCCTGGTCCATCAGCGCGTGCACACTGTTCATCAGCATATTGAAGCGCGGCCAATTGTCACCCTGGCGTTGCACCACACCCCGGTAGAAGTTCAATAACTCCCTGCCCATACCGACACCGAGACTGCCCAGAGCAGACCCAAGCGCGCTGCGGCTGCCCTCTTTCTTCAGGAAAGGAATGGCGATGGGATTGACCATGCTCACAATATAGTGATTGGCGCTGTACAGTCGCGACAGTCGCTTGGCAGGCAGGTCATCGGCGATCGAGCCATCCACCCACTTACGCGTCGGCAGGTAAGGCTGGGCTTCCCCGTGCACATTCCTGGCCATCAGCATCACGGGCGGGAATACCCCTGGCACCGCGCAGGACGCCATCACTGCCGACCGCACAAACACGTTGGGCGAGGTAATCGCGTTGAGCAGCCGTGAGCGCTGGTGGGGTTCGGCCGGCGCCACAGTTATGCTGATCTGGCGACCGGTTTTTTCATACGCTTCCTGGAATGTCATGTCCGGTATCATGCGGGCAATCAGGCGGCCGAGGTCGCCCACGTCGATCTGCGGGTTGGCACCGAAAAACATCCGTGAAAAAGTGCTGGCCTCACGCTCTGCTTCAAACAATACATTGGACGGGCGGTAGAAACGCTCGAGTTCGCTGTCCGTATGGGTGCCCACCACTCCCGCCACCAGAGAACCGGCACTCGAGCCCGAGATAACCCGGGGCAGCAGGCCCTGTTCCAACAGTGTTTTCACCACGCCGAGATGGTAGAAGCCCAGCACCCCGCCGCCGCTCAACATCAGTGCGGAACGACCGTAGCAGATATTGGCCCGATAGAAAAAATCGAGTTTTTCCTGCGGGTTGATCAGGTCATTATCCAGCTCTGCGAGGTAGCGCAGGGAGTCGTCCACCTCATCAATATACTGTTCGATGAGTTTCTTGGTACCAAACTTGGCCTGGCGATACAGACTGCTGCGGCCCATACCGCCCATATTGCCATGAATGCCCTCGTTGAGCGTGAACAGCAGGCCATGGTGGTCGTGGCGGGCGCGCAGGCTGCGTATGCGGTCCAGGCGCAGGCGAATCTGCGCGTAATCGTACTGATTGGTCTGGTCTATCTCGCGCCAGCGCCGCTTCCCCGAAACCTCATCATGTTCCACAGCCGCCTGGCGCCACTCATCGTAGCTGCGACTCTTGGTCATCGTGCGCTCGAGTTTCTTGAGCTTTCGTGAATTAGCCACCATTGCACCTCTTTGGTTTCTGTACGCCAACAATACTTGCTGAGCACAAGCATAATTCAAATAATATATGACGCACAGTAGTTTGTAAGCTGCGAAAAAACGGAGATTTGACCTGGGTCAAGACCCGGGGGCTGCGCGTACCGCACGGCGAGCCGGCATGTCGCAGCGCCAGCGTCGCCGAGCCCGGTCAGCCGTCGGTGTCTGGACCGGGGCCTTCATCGCTGCGGGCTCCGCTGCGATACTCCTCAACCAGGTGGCGCTTATACAGCTTGCCGTTGTCCATACGGGGCAGCTTGGGATGAAAGTCGAGCGAGCGCGGCATCTTGATATGTGAGAGCTTGTCGCGCAGCCACTCCATGATCTCTATCGCCACTTCGTCGGTGGCGTCCGCCCAATTCATGGGCTCCACCACTGCCTTGACCTGCTCGCCAAATTCCTCGTGCGGTATGCCAAAAACGGCCACATCAGCGATCTTCGGGTGGGTGATCAGCAGGTTCTCGATTTCCTGGGGATATATATTCACGCCGCCGCTGATGATCATGAAGTTCTTGCGGTCGGTCAGGTAGAGAAACCCGTCCTTGTCCACATAGCCGACATCGCCGGTCGTTGCCCAACCCCTGTCATTGTAGGCGCCGGCGGTCTTCTCGGGTTCGTTATGGTACTTGAAACGGGTGTGTTCGCCGCCAAAGTAGATGGTGCCGATTTCGCCCGCCGGCAGCTCATTGCCGTCGTCGTCCACGACATGCAACTCGCCCACCAGCGCCGGGCCCACCGAGCCCTTGTGGGTAAGCCAGTTGGCGGAATCGATAATGGTAACGCCGATCCCCTCACTGGCCGCGTAGTATTCGACGATAACCTCACCCCACCAGTCGATCATCCGCTCCTTGACCTCAATCGGGCACGGTGCCGCCGCGTGAATGGCGAACTGCATGGAGCTCACGTCGTAGCGATCCCGCACCTCCTGCGGCAGTTTCAGCATACGGATGAACATGATGGGCACCCACTGGCTGTGGGTCACCCGGTGTTCTTCAATCAGATGCAGTGCGCGCTCGGCATCAAACTGCTCCATCACCACGATGGTGCCGCCCTGGAACGCCACCATCATGCAGTAGTGCAGTGGCGCGGCGTGATACAGGGGGGCCGGCGACAGATAGACCGTCTCTGCGCTGAAGCCGAATGCCGCCCCCATGGAGCTGACCAGCGGATGCGGCGTGTTGACATCACTGCTGACAGGCGGAACAAACACGCCCTTTGGCTGGCCGGTCGTACCCGAGGAATAGAGCATCGGTACGCCATTGCTCTCGTCATCGATGCGAGTTTCCGGCTGCAGGTCGATGGCTTCCTCCCACGACTCGAAACCCGGCTTGATACCACCCACCATGTAAAAGTGGGCTACGTCACCGGGGGAGTTGGCAATAATCTCGGCAGCCACATCGGCCAGCACGAGCGAACCTATGAATAATTTTGCGCCGCAGTTTTCCAGGATGTAGCTGGCCTCTGCCAACTTGAGGTGGGTACTGATCGGCGTGAAAATGATTCCCGAGCGCTGGGCGGCCCAGACGATCTCCAGAAACTGGCGGTTATTCTCCATCATCATACCGATGTGATCGCCAGGCTGGAGGCCGAGTGACCGAAACAGTTGAGCGCCCTGGTTCGAGCGCTCATCCAGCTGCTGGTAAGTGACGATCTCGCCTGAAGCGCCCATGATAAATGCAGGCTTGTGCGGGTAAGTCTCCGCCGTGATACTGGGATGCGGCATACCTGGGTCCTCGATTATTACAGTGATGAAGCGGACACTATAGAAGTATAGCCGGGTAATTTACAACGGCTCACAGCAAACGCATGACGCTTTGCTGCATTGTGGTAGCGACCAGTCGTCCATCAGGGGTGTAGAAACTTCCCCGCGCAAGGCCGCGGCCACCGCTGATACGCTCCGCCTCCACCACATGCAATAACCATTGATCGACCCGGAAATCCTCGTGAAACCAGAGGCCATGATCCAGGCTGGCGATCTGCCAGCGCGGGTCATCAAAGCGCCTGCCGTGCTTGATCAGGCATACGTCTACCAGAAAAGCATCCGAGAGGTAGGCCAATAGGGCGTGGTGCAGGCCCCGGGTATCGGGCACCGGGCCACTGGTCTTCATCCAGGCCTGCAACACCGGTTCCCTGGCTACCGGCCGGTTCCAGTCTATCGGCTCGACCACCCGTATATCGAGATCCTCGCCGGTGGTGATCATGAAGCTTTCATCCAGTCGTCCCGCCTCCAGGCTGAGCTGGCGTTCATTGGGCAGGGATTCCGGTGGCGGCACGTCGGGCATCTCTGACTGGTAGTCATCGCCCGCCGAGGCCTGCTGGAAGGACATGGTCGCCACCAGGATGGGTTTGTCCGCCTGCAACGCCACCACCCGACGTGAACTGAAGCTGCGACCGTCACGCGCACGCTCGACCTCAAATACTATGGGCCTGGCAGTATCCCCGGGGCGCAGGAAGTAGGCGTGCTGGGAGTGTATTACCCGGTCTTCCGCCACGGTCGCCACCGCGGCGCTGACCGCCTGGGCGAGCACCTGCCCGCCATACACCCTGAACGCCTCCGGGTGCATATTTGTGCCGACAAAGCGGTCTTTACCCGCGGCAACGGGACTGACAACATCGAGTAATCGGGAGAGCATAGTTCCACAGGAGTTTCACAAAGACGCAGACATTATCCAGATTTGTGAATCTGTGCCAAACTAAATCCCTGCAAATCAACCGCGGCGCAAGGCTAATTCTTTATGGCCTCGGCGCCCGGGGAAGCACAGGCAGCAGATCAACTCTCGACAGGACCCATAATGAACGATGTAAGCTCCCCCCGTGACCTGCGTCGCGCCATTCGCTCCGGCGCCCACCTTGGCAACACATCGGGGCTTGCACCCGGTTATGTCCAGTGTAATATCGTGATTTTGCCGGCCGCGGTGGCCGCCGACTTTCTGCGTTTCTGCCAGCTCAACCCCAAACCCTGCCCCTTGATCGCCACCTCAAACGCCCCGGGCGACTTCACGCTACCACCTTTGGGGGATGTCGACATCCGGACTGACGTGCCAAGCTACCGGCTGTTCCGCGACGGTGAGTTCGTCGAGGAACTGGCGGATATCACCGCGCTATGGCAAGACGATCTCGTCACTTTCGCCCTGGGTTGCTCCTTCTCCTTTGAAGAAGCCCTGCTGGCTGACGGGCTCGAGGTGCGCAATGTGACCGAGCAGGTGAATGTTCCCATGTACCGCACTTCCATCGACTGCTCGCCCGCCGGCCCCTTCGCCGGAAAAATGGTGGTGAGCATGCGGCCATTCAAGGCCGCCGATGCTATTCGTGCGGTACAGATCTGCACACGTTTCCCGGCTGTTCACGGCGCCCCGGTTCACCTGGGCGACCCGGGCCTGATAGGGATTGGCGACCTGGCGCTGCCCGATTACGGCGACCCCGTCAATGTCGCTGCAGATGAACTGCCGGTATTCTGGGCCTGTGGCGTGACGCCCCAGGTGGCGCTGGAGCGGGCCAGGCTGCCCTTTGCGATCACCCACAGCCCCGGCTGTATGCTGGTTACCGATTTGCGCAACAGCCGGCTGGCTGTAATGTAAGGACAGGAAATTACAATGTTATTGAATTGTGACCTCGGCGAGAGCTACGGCAGCTGGACCATGGGCCTGGACGAGGAGGTCATGCCCCACATCGACCAGGCCAATATTGCCTGCGGCTTTCATGCCGGCGATCCCTTGACGATGCGCGCCACGCTGACACTGGCGGCACGTCACGGTGTCAGCATCGGTGCTCACCCGGCTTATCCGGACCTTGTGGGATTCGGACGCCGCAGCATGGACCTCAGCGCCGATGAACTGATCGCCGCCCTGCACTACCAGGTGTCTGCGCTGGAGGGAATGGCCCTCAGCCAGGGTCTGGAGCTTGCCTACGTCAAACCCCATGGCGCTCTCTACAACGACATGATGGCAAAGCCGGAGGTGCGGGCTGCGATTCTGCAGGCACTGAAAAGCTATCACCGGCCACTGCCACTCATGCTGCAGGCGACACCCGCTGCGGAGCAACACCGCAAGGAAGCAGACGCACTGGGGATTCGCATGTTGTTTGAAGCTTTCGCCGATCGCTGCTACGACGACGACGGCAGCCTGCTGTCCAGGCGCAAGCCGGGTGCCGTGCATAACAGGGAGCGCATGCTCGCTCAGGTTGAACAGCTGCAAAGCGAAAGCACGGTTACCACGGTCGGTGGCAAGCGTTTGCCGCTGCAGGCCGACACGCTCTGCGTGCACGGCGACAACCCCGAAGGCGTGCAGGCCATCCGGGCCATCCGCGCCCTGGTCAACGCGGCATAGTCCCCGGTGGAACTGCAATCGGCGGGCGAAAACGCCCTGATTCTCTACCTTGGCGAGCAGGTCAGCCCCGAGGTCGCGGCCCGGGTGCACGCTGCCAGCGCCGCTGTTGAGGCTGCCCTGGGAGATGACCTGGTTGATCTGGTGCCGTCCTATGCATCGCTGCTGGTTATCTACGACCCCATGAGAACTGATCATCTGAGTGTCGGCCACCGGCTGCGCGCCGCAATCAATGAACTGTCCGACAGCGAGAGCCTCGCGGGACGCACGGTCGTGCTGCCGGTGTATTACGCTCCCGAGTCTGGTGCCGACCTCGAGTCGCTGGCAGAGCGGGCGGGGCTCTCCGTTGACGAGGTAGTGAGCTTGCACAGCGCGGTCGAGTATCGGGTCTATGCCATTGGCTTTGCCCCGGGCTTCGCCTATCTCGGCCAGGTCGATGAGCGTATTGCAGCCCCGCGCCTCAGCACTCCCCGCCTGAAGGTGCCGCGCGGGGCAGTAGCCATTGCGGACCGGCAAACTGCTGTTTACCCGGCTGTTTCCCCGGGCGGCTGGAACCTGATCGGTCGCTGCCCGACCCGCATGTTCGACCCCGGCGCAAAGCCCACCATGCCGGTTGCCGTCGGCGACCGCGTCCGCTTCGAGGCGATCAGCCGCGACAGGTTCCTAGCCCTTGGCGGAGAGCTGGCGTGAGCATTGAGGTCATAAGGCCGGGAGTCCTGAGCCTGTTGCAGGACAGTGGGCGCTTCGGCCAGCACCGGATCGGCCTGACAAATGGCGGGCCGCTCGACCCCGAGGCGTTTTATTGCTGCAATCGCCTGCTGCAAAATGAACCGGCCAGTACCGCGGTAGAGATCAGTTTTGGCGGTGCTCGCTTCCGCGCCGCGGTGGACACCTATATCTGCGTGACCGGGGCCGGCATGCCCCTGACGATCAATGACGCGGAAAAGCCCTTGTGGACGGTACACCCGGTGAAAGCCGGTGATGAGATCGCACTGGATTTTGCCCTGCACGGCTGCCGCAGCTACCTCGGGGTTGCCGGTGGCTTTCGTATCGAGCCCACTTTTGGCAGCACGGCCACCGTGATGCGCGAACACATCGGCGGACTGGACGGTGACAAACTGCAGCCTGGGGACCTGCTGCCATGTGACCGTGGCTCACAGCGCAAGTGCCTTTATCTGCCTGCCAATCACCAGCCACACTACCAGGACATGGTGACTGTCCGGGTGATTCCGGGCTACCAGCAGGCTCACTTCAGCCGTCTCCAGCAACGCAGGTTTTTCAGCCACACCTACACGGTGTCCGATCGCTGCGACCGCATGGGCTACCGGCTGGAAGGACCTGCCATTGCCTGCGACATCGACGGCATCCTGTCGGAGGGAATTTGCTTCGGCGCGATCCAGATTCCCGCCGACGGCCAGCCCATTGTGCTGCTCAATGACCGGCAGACTATCGGCGGCTATCCCAAGATCGGTTCGGCCCTGTCCCTGGACGCCGCGCGGCTGTCGCAGCTGCAACCCGGAGGCACGGTTCACTTTGCCCCCATCAGTCCCCATGGTGCCCACAACGCGCTGCATTTCGCACAAAGTGTCACCAACCTTCAAACACTGCTGGAGCACAAGCCTTGAACGATCTTTCCCTGAGCCAGGCAATCGAGGAGCTGATGGTGGCTCGCAATATGCGCAACATGCAGGTTGCCAGGGCGGCGCTGCCGCCGGATTATTACCTGCGTGCCGCCCGGTTACTGCGTGATATTCGCGGTACCGTGATCATCGGGACCGGCTTCCCTGTCACCGATACTTTCGAGACCGACGGACCGGTCGGCGCAATCGCCCTGTATGACTGCCTGCAGGCGCTGGGGGCTGAGCCGGTAATCGCCTGTGGCCCGCCCCTGTCCGATGTAATTGCCGCAGACTACCGGGTGCTGGCACTGAGCGCCCGCGATCCCGAGTCAGCGCAGAAGGAAGCCGCAGCACAATTGCAGCGCCTGCAACCAGCGGCAGTTATTTCGATAGAGCGCCCCGGGCTCGCCGAGGACGGGCGCTACTACAACATGCGCGGCGAGGACATCACCGAGCGCTGCTCTTTCTTTGATCCCTTTGTCACGCTTGCCAGCTGCCCTACCATAGCAATCGGCGACGGTGGCAATGAGATAGGCATGGGCAATATCAGCGCGGCGATCGCCACCCTCGATATCAGGGCAGCGGTCACCGGTTGCGACGAACTGCTGGTGGCTGATGTATCCAACTGGGGTGCTTATGGCCTGATTGCCCTGCTCGCCAAATGGTCCGGGCGTGACCTGCTGGCAGATATCTCGCCGCTCGACATCCTCGACTACCTTTCGGCTCGTGGCAGTGTGGACGGCGTTACCCGCGCAAATACCCTGACCGAAGACGGGCTGGATGCGACGGAAGGCATCGGGGTGATACAGGAGCTGCGCATCCTCACCGGCTTCGCTGGCCGCTGAACCCGATTACGACGAAAAGGAAAAGTTGATGAGTACGGTATATCTGAACGGTGTTTATCTGCCCATGGACCAGGCACGGATATCGCCCATGGACCGCGGCTTCCTGTTTGGCGACGGCATTTACGAGGTCATTCCCTCCTATGACGGCCATCTGGTGGGTTTTACGCCACATATGAATCGCATGCAGGATGGTCTTGACGCCATAGAAATTGCAATGCGAGTCGATCATGAGCAGTGGCGGGAGATAGCCAATGAGCTCATTGCACGCAACGGCGGCGGCAATCTTGGCATCTATTTTCATGTGAGTCGTGGCGCGGATACCCGGCGCAATCATGCCTATCCGGAGGATATCGAGCCGACGATTTACGCCTTCGTTTTTGAGATTCCCCCGGCGCCCGTACCTGACAAGTCCGCGGCGACCTGCTACACGGTGGCAACCACGGAGGACATGCGCTGGAAACGCTGTAACATCAAGTCCACCGCACTGCTGGGAAATGTCATGCACTACCAGCACGGTCACGCCCTGGGCCATAAGGAAACCATTCTCTACAACCAGGATGGCGAGCTCACCGAGGCCGCGGCGTGTAATGTGTTCGTGGTAAGGCACGGTATTGTGGCGACCCCTTTGCTGGACCACCAGAAACTGCCGGGCATAACCCGCCTGATGCTGCTGGAGATCCTGCGCCGGGACGGCAGCATTCCCGTCGAGGAGAGGGTTATCAACATGCGAGAGCTGGAACAGGCAGATGAAGTATGGCTGACCAGTTCCAGCAAGGAGATCGCGCCGGTGGTCGAGATCGACGGCAGGCCGGTAGGCGACGGCAAGGTGGGCGACGTCTGGCTGGCCGCCCAGACACTGTATTCAGCGCATAAATTCGATTTCTGATGGCACGTCCTAACCAGGCCAGGCTGAACCTGGCGGCCCTGCGCAACAACCTCGGCCTGGTCCGGCAACTCGCACCCCACTCCAGGGTAATGGCCGTCGTAAAAGCCAATGCCTATGGCCACGGTGCGCTCACCATCGCCCGTGAACTGGATACCCTGGCGGATGCGCTCGCGGTGGCCTGTATTGAAGAGGCCGAAGAGCTGCGTGATGGTGGAATCAATGCGCCCGTGCTGCTGCTCGAGGGACTGTTTGAAGCCGCCGAACTGGCCCTCGCCGCGGAGCGGAACTTCTGGGTGACCATCGACAACGAGCGTCAGCTGGTGTGGCTGGAGCAGGCCCGCCTGTCGCGACCGGTACGCTGCCTGCTCAAACTGGATACCGGCATGCACCGCCTGGGCGTCGCGCCGGAACAGGCGGGCCTGTTCTACCGCCGCTTGCGGGCAAGCCCCAATGCCCGCGATGACATTGTATTGTCAACGCACTTCGCCTCCGCCGATGATACGGCCAGCGACCAGACGCGGGCACAGCTGGCGCTCTTCGAGCACGCCTGCCGGAATTTGCCGGGCGAGCGCAGTGCTGCCAATTCCGCCGGGGTGCTGGCCTGGCCAGCAAGCCACCTGGACTGGGTGCGGCCGGGCTATATGCTCTACGGCAACTCGCCCATGGTCGGGGAAAACGCCGGCGGCCACACCCTGCAGCCGGTGATGACACTCAGCTCTGCGGTGATATCACTGCGTGAGGTTCAAAGCGGAGAGTCGGTCGGCTACGGCGCCACCTGGGTGGCGTCGAGGCCATCACGCATAGCCACGATCTGCGCGGGCTACGGCGACGGCTATCCCCGCCTCGCTCCGAACGGAACACCGGTGCTGGTAAACGGGCGCCGGGCACCGCTGGCAGGCCGGGTGTCGATGGATATGATCACGGTGGACGTCACCGAACTGCCGGGGGTGTGCATCGGCGACGAAGTTATCCTCTGGGGTGACGGCTTGCCCCTGGGCGAGGTAGCCCGGTACGCGGGCACCATCGGCTACGAATTAACCACCCGCATGCCCGCCAGGACCCCCCGTGTCGTGATTACCCCCTGAAGCCGATGTTTTGGGGCCTGCCGCAAATCGGGCCACAGGCAATGTCATGAGTATCCTGTCGCTAACCACTCTTAAAGAACTGCTCAGGCTGTCGCTGCCCATGGTGGTTTCCCAGGGCAGCTTCGCGGTGATGATATTCACCGACCGCTGGTTCATGTCTTACCTGGACGCCACCCACATTGCCGCCGCGATGGGCGGCGGGGTCGCCTCCGCTTTCTGTCTCTCACTGTTTATGGGCCTGATCACCTACGCCAACCCGCTGGTCGCCCAGTATTACGGTGCGGGCGCACTGGACAAGTGCCCGAGGGTGGTAACCCAGGGTTTGCTGCTGGCGACGCTATGCATCCCCTTTCTGGTGTTGGCGGGATATTACGGTGGCCGCGCTTTTTCCCTGATGGGCCACGACCCGGCCCAGGTGCCACTGGAGCGTATCTATTTCCAGGTATTGATGACAGCCAGTTTCTTCAATCTGGTAAAGGCCTGTCTCGCATCGTACTTCGTGGGTATCGGCCGCACCCGGATAGTGATGATTGCTGACGTGATGGCGGTAATGCTCAACATCCCGCTCTCCTGGATGTTTATCTTCGGCAAGTTCGGCCTGCCCGCGCTGGGTATCGCCGGCGCCGCACTCGGCACGGTGGTTGCGACTGTGTTCGGGGTAGGTTTATTTCTGGCGTTTTATCTGTCGCGATGGCATCGGCAACAGTTCGAGGTGAGACAGTCACTGCGGTTTGACCGGGGTATCATGCGGCGCTACCTGCGCCTGGGTGCGCCCTCGGGCGTCGAAAGTTTTCTGAACATGGCCACCTTCAACCTGTTCCTGCTGATGTTCCAGTCCTACGGCGTGCTTGCAGGCGCGGCCATGGCGATCGTATTCAACTGGGACATGCTTTCCTTCATCCCCCTGATCGGCCTGAACGTCTCAGTGATGAGCCTGATCGGCCGCTTTGTCGGCAAGCGCGATATGGGCCAGGCAAACAAGGTCATTTCCTCGGCCTTCATTCTCGCCCTCGGTTACGCCGGCGTACTGGTTGTCGTATTCCTGCTGTTTCGAATGACACTGGTAAACGTGTTCCGGACTCCCGGGACGGAGTTTGACGCCATCGCCGAACTCGCCGGTAAAATGATGATCGGGCTGTGTACCTATATGCTGGCGGATGCGGTGATCATGGTTGCCGGGGGCACGCTGCGGGGCGCCGGAGACACCCGCTGGGTGATGCTTACCTCGATCACACTGCACTGGTTGATGGTCGTCGCACAGTACTACGTCATCATGGTGCTCAAGCTGGAGCCGCTGGTCTCCTGGTGGATCTTTGTCGCCATGCTCCTGAGCATTGCCCTGGCCTACTTGTGGCGCCTGCTGGGGGGCCGCTGGCGCCAGCCTGAACGGCTGGCAATGGTTATGCGGGAATGATCACCTTGTCCGGGAGATAGTCCCGGGTGAGCTCCTCAGACAGCTGCCAGAGCCGACGGGCCATTGCCTCGTCCTGCATGTGCGGGGTGTCGCCAGGGTCGGGGTTGCAATCAACGAAGTAGTAGCCGTTGACGCCCACCAGTCCCGGGCTGGTAGCCACATAGGTCTGGGTGGCGGCCCCCTCCTCTATGCTCTTCATGAACGCCCAGCCTAACAGCTTGCCCCCCCAGCGCATATACCAGGGCATATGCCGCCCGAGGTTGGTATTGATGACCCCGGGATGGACACTGTTGGAGGTGGTACTGGTGCCCGACAGGCGCCTTGCAAGCTCCAGGGAGCACAACGCGTTCGCCAGCTTCGAATGCCCGTAGGCACCCCAGCTGCTGTATTCCTGGTTTTGAAATGCCAGGTCTTCAAACTGGATACCATCGTCCGGTGCCCGCCGGTGCGCCCTGCTGCTGAGTATGACGAAACGTCCCTGGGGCGCAGCCATCACCGTCTCCATCAGCTGGTTAATGAGGATGAAGTGGCCCAGGTGATTGACCACAAACTGCTTCTCCATGCCAGCGACAAGCTCCCGCTCCGGCAGGGCCATGATGCCGGCGTTACAGACCAGTCCATCCAGCGGGATATTCATCGCCCTGATCATACTGGCGCAGTTGACCACCGATTCGAAATCAGCGAGATCCAGGAAAGCGGGCGTGGTCTGCCCCTCCACGCTGGCACAGGCCTGTTCGGCCTTCTCGATGGTACGGGCGATGCCGATGACATGGGCACCGCGCATCGCCAGCACCCGCATGGTTTCGAGGCCGAGTCCGGAATTGGCGCCGGTGATGGCATAGGTCCTGCCCGCCAGGTCCAGCCCCGCGGTGACCTCTTCCGCGGTGGAGTCGGCATTAAACGGGCTGGTGGGTGGGGTTTGGCTGATGATCCGGGCCACCACCGCCGGCGGCAGGCAGGCCAGCACGGAGAGTACCGCGGCACGCTGGACAAAGGTACGACGCTTGAGTTCTGTCATGATTGCTTCCCCGGTTTGCTTACGCCGGCTTCAAAGGGCGTCTCACCTTGTGAATAATAGGCCAACCTGACTCAGGCCGCCTCCCGGGCTATATCCTGCACCCGTTTCACCATGGCGCGCAGGCCGTTGCCGCGGCTGGGTGACAGGTGACGCAGCAGATCGAGTTGCTCAAAGTAGGCATCGATATCGAAGGCGATAATGTCCTCGGGGGCCTTGTTGTTGTAGGCGGCGAGCACCAGGCCCAGCAGCCCCTTGACGATGAAGGCGTCGCTGTCGACCGCCAGTTGCAGGCGGCCGCTCTCCAGCCGGGTGTCTATCCAGACCTGGCTCTGGCAGCCGCGCACCAGGCGATCCTCGGTATGCAGCGCCGCCGGCATGGGCGGCAGGTCCTTGCCCAGGTCTATGATGTACTTGTAGCGATCCTCCCAGCTGTCAAAAAATCCCAGCGTGTCGAGGATGTCCTCGCTGGATATACTGTACCCGAAGGGGTTATCGCCGTTTGCGGTCACTGCCATCCTAGTAAAACATGCCGGTTTCGAGTTGCGCTTCCTCTGACATCATCTCCCGGTGCCAGGGCGGGTCGAAAACAAGCTCAACAGCGACCTTGCGCACATTGGGTACCTGGGCGACACGGTACTCCACATCCCCCACCAGCACCGGCCCCATGCCGCAGCCGGGTGCAGTAAGGGTCATGCGAATATCCACCCGGGCGGCGGCCTGATCGACTTTGACATCGTAGATAAGGCCCAGGTTGACGAGGTCTACGGGAATCTCGGGGTCGTACACGGTATGGAGCGCTTCCCATACCTGGGCCTCGTCGATCTGGCCATCCGCGGGGGCGGGAAAATCCAGGTGCAGCGGTTCGAAGCCCAGCGCGTCGGCGTCGGTACCGTCCACCCGGACCATATTGCCGTTATAAACCACGGTGTAATTGCCGCCGAGTGCCTGGGTAAGGGTTACGAACGTGTTCGCCGGAATCATTACCGGGTCGCCCACAGGAACCAGCCGGCCGGGGCAGTCCCGGCGGGTGGTCAGTATCGTGCGTTCCTGGGCGCTCATGCTGTCACTCCACGCTGAAGCTTTCGCCGCAGCCGCACTCGGCGGTCACGTTCGGGTTGTTGAATTTCAGGGTGCGATTGACACCTTCGCGGGTGTAATCGATCTGGGTACCGCGCAAAAACGCGAGCGCCGCCGGCTCCAGAAAAAGTGTCACGCCATTGGCGAGATCTACCGCGACATCGCCCTCGCTGCCGCCCGACTCAACCTCGTCCATCACATACTTGAACCCGGTACAGCCGCTTTCGCGCACACTGATACGCACACCGCTATAGCCCCTGGCCGCCAGGCTGGCGCGAAAATGCTCGGCCGCCGCTGGCGTCACACTCACCAGTTCACTCTTCACGTCAAAGGTTTCAACACTCATTGCACATTCCTCTAGGCAAACAGGCGCTTTGCCTTGTGGATACCCTCGAACAGCCGAGAGACATCCTCCTGCGTATTGTAAATCGAATAGGACGCCCGCACAGTCCCTGGAATGCCCAGGCGTTCCATCAGGGGCTGGGCGCAATGGTGACCGGTTCGCACGGCTATACCCTGCTGGTCCAGCAGCATGCCCACATCGGACGGATGGGTCCCCTCCAACAGGAAACTGAAGATGCCGGCCGCATGGGCGGGTGTGCCAACACGCCGCAGTCCCTCTACTTCCGCGGCCAGTTCCAGTGTGCGCGCGAGCAATGCCGCCTCGTGCGCCATCGCCGCCTCGCGGTCGATGGTCCCCAGGTAGTCGATCGCCGCAGCCAGCCCGATCGCCCCCGCAATATTGGGGGTGCCAGCTTCAAATTTGAAGGGCAGGCTGTTAAACGTGGTGGTGGGAAAAGCGACCCGCTCAATCATCTCGCCCCCGCCCATAAAGGGCGGCATGGCCTCCAGCAGCGCCTCACGACCCCACAGCACGCCGACCCCGGTGGGGCCGAACAGCTTGTGCCCTGACATCACGAAAAAGTCGCAGCCCAGTGCCGGAACATCAACCGGCCAGTGGGCCACGGACTGGGCGCCATCGACCAGCACCAGGGCGCCGACCGCCTTTGCCATACTGACAATCTCAAGCACCGGGTTGACGGTGCCCAGCGCGTTGGACACGTGGTTTACCGCCACCATTTTTACCCGCCCGTCCAGCAAATCAGCGAGCGAGCGCAGATCAATCTCGCCAGCATCGGTCACGGGAATGGGAATAACCTCGGCGCCGGTCGCCGCTGCCACCAGTTGCCAGGGCACAATATTGGAATGGTGCTCAAGCCAGGATACCAGCACGCGGTCACCGGGCCGCAGGGTGCTGCGCCCCCAGCTGTGAGCAACCAGGTTGATGGCGGCCGTGGTGCCGCTGGTCCAGATCACCTGCTCCACCCGGGGACTGCCGAGAAAATCAGCCACCGCCTGCCGGGCCTGCTCGAAGGCGTGGGTTGCGCGGTCGCTGAGCGTATGGACGCCCCGGTGAACATTGGCATTGTCACGCCGGTAGTAGTTGCTGATGGCCTCGATCACGCACTCGGGCTTCTGGGTCGTGGCCGCATTATCGAGATACACCAGCGGATGTCCGTTGATCTGCTGGTCCAGTATCGGAAAGTCCCGGCGCACACTTTCAGCGTCGAAGCCGGGCAATGCGTTTGCCGCGCGGGCACTCACGAGACGCTCCCCACCAGAGCGGGGTCCCGGGCAAAACGGCGGGTCAGCAATACCCGCAGGTAGTCTCGCAGGGCTTCGCAGCGCACGGTGTCGATAACCTCGTTGATAAAGCCGAAACTGAGCATCACCTGCGCCTCGGCACGGGCAACTCCCCGGGTGCGCAGGTAGTGCAGGCTCATCTCATCCAGCTGGGCAACGGTCGCGCCGTGGGCGCACTGGACGTCGTCGGCATAAATTTCCAGCTCCGGCTTGGTGTTGACCTCCGCCCGCGTGCTCGTCAGCAGGTTGCGGTTGCTCAGTTCAGCCTTCGTCTTCTGGGCGTCCCGATGGATATGGATGCGGCCGTTGAACACGGCGGTTGCCGCATCCCCTATGATGCCGCGAAAAACTTCACTGCTGGTGCAGTGCGGAACCCGGTGCTCGATACAGGTGTGATAGTCGACGTGCTCCTCGCCGCGGGGCAGGTAAACACCATTCAATTCACAGTGAGCACCCTGCCCGCTGTGATCCACCACCACATCCACGCGCTTGAGCACGCTGCCCAGTGCCAGGTGAAAGCTGTTGAGGGTTGCATCCGCCCCGAGCCGGGCATGCACTCTGCCGATATGCAGGGCCTCGGCCTCTTCCAGCTGCAGGCGGTAATGACAGAGCGTCGCGCCCGCCTCAAGCAGTAACTCCGTGACACCGTTGGTGAAACTCTGCTGTTCGCTCCTGGCGCCGGTAAAATGTTCTATCAGGCTGGCGCTGCTGGACTCCCCGCAAAGTACCAGCAGGCGCTGGTTGATGCTGAATGCCTCGGCCTGGTTACCACTCAACCAGACCACATGCAGGGGCTGCTCGATCACAGCCCCCGGTGCGATGTCCAGGAACACGCCGTCCGCCAGGGCAGCGTCATTGAGGGCGGTAAACAATGCCTGGTCCTGGCCGACGACAGTACCGAGGTAACTGCGTATGCGCGCCGCCTGGCTGGTGTCGGCATTGGCAAACCGTACCAGGGATACACCAACCGGCAGCTGGGCATCCGAGTGTTCGGGAGAGTAATGCCCGTTGACAAACACCATGCGATACCCGCCAAACCGCGGCAGTTCAACGCCCGCATCCGCCAGCACGATAGCACCATCGGCGGCGGGCGCGTAGCTGGGCTGCAGCGCCTGCAGGCCGGTATATTTCCACTGCTCGGTCTTGCGGGTGGGCAGGGACGCAGACTCCCAGCGGGCACGACCGGCCCGCAGGTAGTCCTGCAGCCAGGGCGGCGCGCTGGTAGCGGCGCTGTCCAGGGATTGCCGCATGAAATCAGACATCAGGCAACCTCGTCCTCTAGCCACGCGTAGCCACGGGCCTCGAGCTCAAGCGCCAGTGACTTGTCGCCGGAGCGCACGATACGCCCGCCCGCCAGCACGTGAACGAAATCCGGCTCAATAAAGTCCAGCAGCCGCTGGTAGTGCGTGACCATGACAAATGCCCGCTCGGGGCTGCGCATGGAATTGACACCGCGGGCTACCACCTGCAGCGCGTCGATATCGAGGCCACTGTCCGTTTCATCGAGTATCCCCAGCCTGGGCTGCAACATCATCATCTGCAGTAACTCGTTGCGCTTCTTTTCACCACCGGAGAAGCCCTCGTTGACACCGCGCTTGAGAAAGCCGGGATCCAGGTCAACCGCCTTGCAGGTCTCGCGGGCGCTTTTCATGAAAGTCACCGCATCCACAGGCTTCTCACCGCGCTGCTCCCGCTGCGCATCCACCGCCGCTTTCATGAACTCCATATTGCTGACACCGGGTATCTCCACCGGGTACTGGAATGCCAGGAACAGACCGAGGCGGGCCCGCTCCTCGGTCTCGAGAGCGAGCAGATCCTGTCCAAGAAAATTCACACTGCCTGCCGTTACGGTATAGCCGGGACGCCCTGCAAGAACATGCCCGAGCGTGCTCTTGCCGGAGCCGTTAGGGCCCATTATGGCGTGCACCTCACCGGCCTTTACCGAGAGGTTGAGCCCCTTGAGAATGTCCGTGCCATCCACACTGGCATGCAGGTTTTCAATCTCTAGCATTACACTGTTTCTCCCAAAACGATCTCTCCAATCCATATGAAACGGTCACTGGCCGTGGCCGACCTGCGCCACAGTTAACCGACCGAGCCTTCCAGGCTGACTTCCAGCAGTTTTCCTGCTTCAACCGCGAACTCCATGGGGAGCTCCTTGAACACTTCCTTACAGAAGCCATTGACTATCATCGACACAGCTTTTTCCGCGTCCAGACCCCGTTGCTGGCAGAGGTAAAGCTGGTCATCGCTCACCTTGGAGGTGGTCGCCTCGTGCTCTACCACGGCAGATGGATTGCGGCTTTCAATATACGGAAAGGTGTGCGCCGCGCAGCGATCCCCGATCAACAGCGAGTCGCACTGGGTGTAATTGCGCGCGCCCGTTGCCTTGGGGCTCATGCGCACCAGACCGCGGTAGGCGTTGGAACTCTGGCCCGCGGAAATGCCCTTGGAAATAATGGTCGACCGGGTATTCTTGCCCAGGTGAATCATTTTTGTTCCGGTGTCCGCCTGCTGGAAATTGTTGGTAAGGGCCACCGAGTAGAATTCACCAACACTGTTGTCGCCCCGCAGTATGCAACTGGGATACTTCCAGGTCACGGCGGATCCTGTCTCCACCTGGGTCCAGGATATCTTGGCATCCCGATGGGCCACGCCGCGCTTGGTGACAAAGTTGTAAATGCCGCCTTTACCCTGGGCATCGCCCGGATACCAGTTCTGTACCGTGGAGTACTTGATCTGGGCACCATCGAGTGCAACCAGTTCAACGACCGCCGCATGCAGCTGATTCTCGTCTCTCATCGGCGCGGTGCAGCCTTCCAGGTAACTGACGTGGCTGCCCTCTTCCGCGATAATCAGCGTGCGCTCGAACTGGCCGGTCTTGGCTTCATTGATGCGGAAATAGGTGGACAACTCCATCGGGCAGCGCACGCCCTTGGGGATATACACGAAGGAGCCGTCGCTGAACACGGCACTGTTGAGCGCGGCATAATAGTTGTCCCTGCGTGGCACCACACTGCCGATATACTTGCGCACCAGCTCGGGATGCGAGTGCACCGCCTCGGATATCGGGCAGAAGATAACCCCTGCCTCGGCCAGCTTGCCACGAAAGGTGGTGGCAACCGACACCGAGTCGAATACCGCGTCAACGGCAACACCCGCCAGCATCTCCTGCTCATGCAGGGGAATACCGAGCTTCTCGTACATGGCGAGCAGTTCGGGATCCACCTCGTCGAGGCTCTTGGGGCCATCCTGCATACTCTTGGGCGAGGAGTAATATGACACTTCGTTCAGGTCTATGGGCGGATAGTGCACGTGCGCCCATTTTGGTTCAGTCATCTGCTGCCAGCCGCGATAGGCCTCAAGTCGCCACTCGAGCAGCCAGTCGGGCTCGTTCTTCCTCGCGGAGATAAACCGGATGACGTCCTCATCAAGACCCGGCGGCAAGGTATCTGACTCAATAGCCGAGACAAAACCGGCCGCGTATTCACGCGAGATGGCCTGGTCGATGTGTTCTTGTGACATGAATGCTTACCTCTGGACGTTTGCCGGCTGCCCGGCAACCGGGACAGCCTAAAGATTACTGGCGGGGATCTGGTCGTCTTTGCGCAACTGGCTCTTGCTCTTGCGCTGCTGTTTCTGGGACACACGGCGTATATCCTGTCGCTTGACCAGGTCACCCAGTGAAATGCCCCCCAGGAACTCCCTGACCTGGTCAGAAAGGTCCATCCACAGGTGGTGGGTCAGGCAGGTTTCACCCTCCTGGCAGTCACCGGCGCCACGGCATCGGGTGGTGTCCGTGTCCTCGTTAACAGCGGCTATCACCTCTGCCACGCTGATCGCGCTGGCGTGGCGCCCAAGGCGATAACCACCGCCGGGACCACGTACACTTTTCACCAGGTCCCGCCTGCGCAATTGGGCAAACAGCTGCTCAAGGTATGACAGGGAAATACCCTGCCGGTCGGAAATACCGGCCAGACGGATAGGCCCCTGCTCGTGGTTCAGGGCCAGATCGAGCATGGCGGTTACTGCATATCGTCCCTTGGTCGTCAGTCGCATGACCTGTTGCTCCAGGTGGTAGGTGATAGACATGCAAGCCTGTCATAACCCAGTAAACCAGTCAAGTTTATACCCGATCATTTTACTGGGTTATTCCCTGACTCAGGCTGGACAGGCGCGCATCCGGAACCTGCTGGAATGCCAATAATGTACAGTTGCAGTTAA
Source organism: Haliea sp. (assembly GCA_024642265.1). Taxonomy (GTDB): domain Bacteria; phylum Pseudomonadota; class Gammaproteobacteria; order Pseudomonadales; family Halieaceae; genus JARRPM01. Next base: position 85,638 of record JAHEBL010000001.1, read on the forward strand.
GCGCGCTTCAGCTAAGCTGCGCAGCCTATAAAGAAAAACCGGATCAGTCGCACAGACCGTTCGCTTATAACCCCATGCTTTGGCGCTGCCGCCGGGGTAGGCGGGAAAACCCGGGCAACTGAAGAACAGACACCAGCTGTATATACAACTTACTTGCGATTAATTACCCTACGACGATGAACAGACTCTCCAGACCCTTGTTGTACCTGACCCTCTCGCTGGCCGCGGGCTGTAGTTCAGTTTCCCAGAAACCGGCACCGGTGGAATGCGCTCCGGTCGAGATACCAAGCTGCCCGGTTTGTCCGGAGGTGGAGCCCCAGGCACTGCAGTGCCCGGAGCCCCAGGTGATCGAGAAAATTGTAAAGGTACCGACCCCGGCTCCAGTTCCGGCCAAGGCTGCGACTGCCGGCAAACTGGATCTTCCGATTGTGGGTGCAGTGGAATGGGCCACGCTTGAACCGGGTGACATTCGCATGCCCGCGCGCATCGACACGGGCGCCGCCACCAGCTCCGTTTATGCCGAAGACATCGAACTGGTGGAAAAAGACGGCAAGCGCTGGGTGCACTTCTCACTGATTGATCCGGCCACCAAGGAGAAGGTAAAAATTGAGCAGCGCCTGCATCGCAAGGTCGTCATAAAGCAGAGCGACGGTGAGGACGAGCGCCGCTATGTGGTGCGCATGTGGATCACTATCGGGGAAAGTCGCTCACTGGTTGACGTGACCCTGACTGATCGTGACAACCTGGAGTACCCCCTGTCGATCGGCAGGAACCTGCTGGTTGACACCCTTATCGTGGACGTCAGTCGTCAGAATCCTGTCAGTAAAAAAGACAGCAAATAATAAGGCAACAACTATATGATGGCGTCCAGAAACCAGATCGCGATGATCGCCGGCTCCCTGTTTCTGCTGGGAGTCGGGCTCACGCTTTACAAGGCTATCGCCCTGGGCTTTCCCCTGCTGCCCGGGGAGTACCGCGAGGTATGGACCATTGAATCCAAGATCAGTTTCAAACCACGCAAGGACCAGCCGGTACAGGTAGCGCTGAACCTGCCCGAAGGCCATGCCGGCTGGGTCGTACTCGAGGAGCATTTTGCCTCCTCAGGTTTTGGTTTCACCATCATTGATGAAAATAATTCCAGGGAAGCCCGCTGGACACGCCAGAATCTTGAGAGCCCCACCACCCTGTACTATAAAATGCAGGCCTACCGTCCCACCGAGCCAGACCTGCCGGACATGCCCGCCACACCGGGCAAGGAGCCGCTGCTGGAGAATGACCAGGCGACCGCCATGGAACGTCTGATCAGCCTCATGCATGAACAGTCCGCCGATACAGAGAGCTTCGTGGCACTGATGGTCACCGAGTTCAACAAGGAAGAACAGGACCGCGACGCACAGTTCCTGCTGGGCACCTTCGAGGAGTCTCCGATAGTCGTCATGCAGGCGGTGCTGGCCCACGCCGGGATACCCGTCCACGAAATCAGGGGCATTCGCCTCGAGGACGGACGGCGACGCCAGACCCTCAGCTCGCTGCTGGAGTTCCACAACGGCGACCATTGGGTAGTCATCGACCCTCAGAACGCCACAATCGGCCTGCCCCAGAATTTCTTTATCTGGCAGCGCGGTAATGGTGCGGTGCTGGGCGTTTCAGGCGGCCGCGACTCCAGGCTGGAGTTTGCCCTGGTCAGCAACAGCCTGCCCGCCAAGACAGTAATCGGCATGGAGCAGAAAGCCCACGAATACGCCCTTCTTGACTTCTCCATCTATGCGCTGCCGGTCGAACAGCAGGGTGTGTTCAAGGTCCTGATGCTGATACCGGTCGCGGCGCTGGTGGTGGTAATCATGCGCATCCTGGTAGGCCTGAAGACCTCGGGCACCTTTATGCCCATCCTGATAGCGCTGGCGTTCCTGCAAACCCAGCTGTTGACCGGGCTGGTCCTGTTCATCACCCTGGTTGGTGTGGGCCTGTGGATCCGCTCCTGGCTAAGCCACATGAACCTGTTGCTGGTCTCGCGCATCTCCGCGGTCATCATCGTGGTGATCTTCATGATGGCGACCACCGCCATCCTCAGCTACAAGTTTGGCCTCGACCGGGCACTGACTGTAACCTTCTTCCCGACGATCATCCTGGCATGGACGATCGAGCGCATGTCCATCCTGTGGGAGGAAGAAGGCTTCAAGGAAGTATTCCGGCAGGGTGGTGGCAGCCTGCTGGTAGCGATACTGTCCTACATGGTCATGACCAACCGGGTGGTGGAGCACCTGACCTTCAATTTTCCGGAACTCACCCTGAGCCTGCTCGCGGTCATTCTGCTGCTCGGCAAGTACACCGGGTACCGATTGTCTGAACTCTACCGGTTCCGTGACCTGGACAACTCCAAGTGATACGGCTGATTTCCCCCCGGCGACTCGAGGAACTGGGCATCATGGGGATGAACCGGCGCAACATCGGGTTCATCGGCAAGTACAACCCGCGCCGCAACTACCCGCTGGTTGACGACAAACTACTGACCAAGCAGGCGGCGCTGGAAAACGGGATTCCCGCACCCGAGCTGTATGGCGTGATTGAGGCCCAGCACCAGATTGCCGGCGCCACGCGCGATCTTGCCGGGCGCGGGGCATTTGTCATCAAACCGGTACAGGGCAGCGGCGGCAAGGGCATCCTGGTAATCACCGGCCGCGAGGGAGACAGCTTTCGCAAATCCAGCGGCACCCTGATCAGCGCAGCCGAGGTACGGCGCCACCTGTCCAACATCCTGGCCGGGCTGTACAGCCTCGGCGGCAGAAATGACCGGGCCATGATCGAGGCGATGATCCAGTTTGATCCCTATCTGGAAAAATACAGCTACGAGGGCGTTCCCGACATTCGTGTGATCGCGTTCAAGGGCGTGCCGGTAATGGCAATGACCCGCTGCGCAACCCACGCTTCCGACGGCAAGGCCAATCTCCACCAGGGCGCAGTGGGTGTAGGTATCGATATCGCCACCGGTAAAGCCGTGCGGGCCGTGCAATACGGCAGGTTGGTAACCCAACATCCCGACACCGGCGCCATCTTCGCGGAGCTACAGATACCCTACTGGGACCAGATACTTGACCTGGCCAGCCGCTGTGTCGAGATGACAGGGCTGGGCTACCTTGGGGTTGATATCGTGCTGGACAAGACACGTGGCCCAATGCTGCTGGAACTCAACGCCCGACCCGGGCTCGCCATACAGGTGGCCAACATGGCGGGGTTGCGTCATCGTCTGGCAATAGCAGAAAAAATCGCTGCGGAAACCGACGACCACGAGACCAAAATTGCACTGGCACGCCAGCATTTCGGTGTCGGCGCGCAATAGCCCGGCAATCACCTCACCCGATAACCGTAACATCGCCTGATGGTAAGTGCTTTAAGCCACTGTTAACATGACTGCCCTGGTTTGCATGCAGAATCCACCCAGTGAAGCGACTGATTATTCCCGGTCTTATACTGCTGGCCGCGCTGGCCCTTTTCTACGGGGGCAACCGTATTCTTGCCCGCGTACTGGACGCGCAACTCCCTGAACTGCTCACCCGGGAACTGGGTATCCCGGTTACCCTCGCGCCGACCCGAATCCGCATAGCGACGCTCACGGTACATACCCCGAAGCTGGTCATGGGCGACCCTGGAAATCCCGCACTTGTCGCCAGCCAGGTCTCGATTTCCCTGGCCTGGCCTGACCTGCTGCACGGCGAGATTCGACTGCGCAGCGGCCGTGGCGGCGCGCTGGTGGTCAAGCCTTATCTGTGGCCCGGGAACGATAACCCATGGCCTGCGGATTACCGTTTTCTGGACCCCTACCTGCCTGACAGCCTGACGCTTGACAGCGCGAGCTATGTCGGCGCTGACGGTGACAGCTACACCTTCACAGCGCCTGTCTGGCGTCGGCAGTCGCCTGGTGCGACCCTCAACTGGCAGGACCACAGCAGCTCCCGGGCAGTGGATGTCACAGCAGGATTGCAGTCACTGGAAGAGCTCCTGCGCCTTGAGCGCATGGATATTCAGCTCAGTGCCAGGCCGCATGCGCGGGAAGATTCGGCCATCGACCTCGCTCTCGGGATCAAGCCGGCAAAAACATCGGGCTATAGCCTGAACGCAAAGGTCAGCGCGGCGGGCATGTCGGCAACGGTGGACACGGGTAACGGCAGCGCCTGGCAATTTCCGGACCGGTCGACGACCAGCATCGAGCAGATCGACCTGAATAAATTGCGCGCGCTGGTAGCGGCCTATTCAAAAGACAAAACAGGCGACGGGACCGCGCAGCTTCTGGCCTCAGCGCTACCGCGCCTGTCCCTGCCGAACCACCGGGGCAACATTACCGTCGGCGAAATTCGCTGGCACGACGAAGTCGGCACTGCCAACTCGGTGGATTTCATCACCGGACCGAAGGGTGTCACTATCCCGGGGCTATCCAGCAAGGGTGCCGAGGGATTGCTGCGGGGCCAATTGAGCATTGCCAGCACGGACAAGGGCTGGCAGCTGACGGCGACGGCGGACGTCGAGACAGCCGGGGCCGGTGAGAGTCTCGGGGCACCGTACATGGATGTCGACTGGTTCTGGCGGGAAGGGAGTGGCAAGCTGACCGGCCAGGGCGACACCTGGGGCACCCTGCTTAACTCACTGCAGGGTGACATAGCCCTGAGTGGCTACCACCGCGGTACAGTGCAGACCCCGGTCAGCATTACAGCCAGGCTCGACAACCGGCCGGGGGAAGTCGCCCTGGACAGCATAGAGGTGAAGGTCGCAGACGGGCGAATCTCGGGCTCAGCGGCACTATCCGGCGATACGCAGAAGCGACTGAAGGCAAAGATCAGTGCCGAACAACTGAAGCTCGATTTCCTGCTACCGGAATCGGACACGAGTGCCCTGCCGGGTATAGAGCTGCCCACCTACCTCGAGATCCTGCCCGGAGTGGATCTGGACATGCAGCTGGATATAACCGCACTGCAGTTCAGTTCGCTCAATATCGCCGGTGGCGACATCATTTTCACCCGAACACAGGACAAGGCAGATCTCGCCGCCCATCTACGCGGCACCACCGAGGAAGTGCTCAGCCTGAAGCTCGATGCCCTCATGTTTCCTGACAAGCCTTCGGAGGTTAGCCTGCGCGCCGACCTGTCGCGCTTCAGCATCTCCCAGCTCTTCAAGCAGGCGCCTCTCATACCTGACAGTCGCACCTCGGGTAGTATCACGTTCAGCAGCCGGGGCGACGGTATGGAACAGATATTCAGGAGCATGCGGGGTGATGCCAAACTCTCCATCGACCGCAGGCCTGACCAGGACTGGAAACGCGCACCGATACCTAATGAGCAGCTGGACGTTTCAGGTCAGGCTGTACTCGTTGTCGAAAACCAGAGAATTACCGGTCTGCAGATCAGCGAGCTGGCCGTGGACTCCAGGCTGCAGAATCTCACCGGAAGCATATCGCTTGTACAGGGCCGCAAGCCCTGGCTGGAGGCCGAACTGACATCGGAGACGCTGGACCTCGACAAACTGGCGGAACTCACATCACAGGACGCGACAGACGGGGCGTCGCCGGACTCGCTGGACTCACTCAGGAGGATCGGGGACAGTCGGGTCAGCCTGAAGGCCAAATCCTTGCTGGTAGCCAAAATACCGCTGAGCAACGTCGCCCTGAGCGTCTCAACCGCACCGGACAGCGTCAAGCTTGAACAACTGGACTTTTCCCTGCAACAGGGCCGGGTGACGAGCGGGGGCGGCGTCACATGGCAGAAAAACAAGGCAACGCTATCGCTTGATGCAAAAGTGCTCGAAGTAAACCTTGACCAACTACTCCTTGCCAAAGTGCCGGCCGCGATCAGTGCGCCGCTTTCCGGCACTGTCTCCCTGCGCAGTGCGGGCAGCACGACAGCCGCCCTGCTGGGCAATCTCAGTGGTGAAATCCAGCTCACCTCCACCATCGCAATCGACAGCACTAGCGACGGCACACCGGCCCAGATTCATATGACCGCCGGGCAAACAGCAGATGGCATGCAGGCTGAGATACACCGCTTTCTGTGGGACGGCACAGACCTGGCCGGCACAGTTCGCTACCGCAGCACATCGCCTCCCGTCCTCGAGATTGAGATCGATGGCGGCTCCCTGTCCCTGCTGCCCTGGGAGGCCGCCGAAGCAGCGGCGGGCCCAAAGGATAATGACAAAAAGGAAGATGTGTCCGACGTCAGCAAGACAGCCAGGGTCAGCGCCGAGCTGATCGGCGACGTGGTCATGGCGCCCTTGCGGCTGATTGCCGGTCCCCGCGAGGCCAAGCCGGGCGACAAGCTGTTCAGTTCCAAACCCCTGCCTGTCGAGTGGCTGACCAACTACCAGGCCGGCATCAAGGGCAAACTCGACTCACTCACCAGCCGGGAGGCCAGCGCCAGCGATCTGGAGTTCTCCGCCAGCCTGAACTCGGGTCGACTGAACATAGAGGCGAGTGTCGGCACGCTCAACAAGGGCAGCGCCTTTGCCAGGATGGCCGTCGATGTCAACCAGCAGCCGCCATCTGTCGAGCTCAGCGGCACTTTCAAGGACCTGCGTGGTGACCTTATCAAGGCCGGCTTTGCGCGCAGCGGCTATTTCGACCTCACCAGCACCGGCGGCAGCCAGGCAGAGCTGGCCGCCAACGCCAACGGGCTGGTTTACCTCGAACTTGGCGCCGGCCCCCTCGACTACACCGAGATGATGCTGCTCACCGCGGATGTCGCCAGTGCGGCTTTCAACACGCTGATCCCCGGTGCAGACAAGACCAAGCCACAGCTTGAGTGCGGGGTTACCCTGGCGGTATTCAAGGATGGTATGGGTACAACCCCCTATGGCTACGCCGCCCGCACCAACCTTGCCAACCTCGTGGGACGGATCGATCTCGACCTGAAGAAAGAGCTACTGCATTTGAGCTTCAGCTCCAGCAGCCGAAAAGGAGTCGGGTTCTCAATCGGCAACGTATTTTCCAATACTGTGGAGATCGAGGGCGCCCTCACCGATCCTAAAATTATCCCGAATGCGACCGGCCTGCTCTGGCGCAGCTGGGCGGCGGTGATGACCGGCGGACTCTCCGTCGTCGGTGAAAGTGTTTTGAAAAGAGCGCTGGCCAGCGAGAACCCCTGCACCAATGTGCAGAAACACATTCGCAAGGACCTGTGCGCCACCGCCCTACCTGCGGCTACATCCCCGCTGGTATGTCCCCCGGCCCAATAGCTCGCCATGGCGTGCAGTGCGCCAGCTGGCGTTATCGATTACCATGAGGCCACGCGACCGACACCCGGGAAAAGCTTACCTTGCCTGAAGAAACCACAGACACCCTACCGGACGGCAGCCTGCTCGCGGCCGTCGACCTTGGCAGCAATTCCTTTCACCTGATCATCGCCAAAATCGAGCACGGTGAGATGCGCCCGATCGAAGCGCTGGCCGAAAAGGTCCAGCTGGGAGCCGGGCTCGAAGACGATCGATTGTCGGGTGAGGCCATCGAACGCGGCCTGGAATGCCTTGGCCGTTTCGCGCAGTTGCTGGAGAGTGTCGAGCCAGAGCGCGTGCGGGTAGTGGGGACAAATGCCCTGCGGGTGGCCCACAACCGGCACGAATTCACCATTCCGGCACGCCGCATCCTCGGCACCCGGGTAGATGTCGTGTACGGGCGAGAGGAAGCGCGCCTGGTATACCTTGGGGTTGCCCACACACTGGCCGACGATGTCAAATCCCGACTGGTCATTGATATCGGCGGGGGCAGCACCGAGCTCATAATCGGCCAGCGCTTCGAGCCGCAGCTGCTGGAGAGCCTGCAGATGGGCTGCGTCTCCTATGCGAAAACCTGCTTCCCCGGTGGACAGATCACCATTGATGCTTATCGTCGCGCCTACGACCAGGCGCGCTTGCTGCTGGCGCCCATCCGCCACCAGTATCACGCCCGCAACTGGCAGGACTGTGTCGGCTCGTCGGGCACCCTCAAAGCCATCGATGCCCTGCTCACCCAGCACGGCTGGTGTGACAGCGGCATCGATCGCACGGGGTTGCGCAAACTGGAGAGCAGGCTGCTGGAGTTTGATGCCATGGAGGACATCAACCTGGATGGCCTCGCAGCCCAGCGGCGCAATGTCATCCTGCCGGGAGTGGCGATCATCAGCGCCCTGTTCGATGTGCTGGGCATCGAGCATATGCGCACGTCCAATGGCGCCTTGCGTGAGGGCGTGATCTACGACCTGATGGGCAGGCTGTCTCATGAGGACGTTCGTGAGCGCACTATCAATGCGCTGATGCAGCGCTACTCGGTTGATACCGATACCGCCGATATCGTCGAACGCCGGGCGCGGGTGTTTTTTACTGCCACGCGCCAGGAGTGGCAACTGGACACACCTGACTGGGAACTGCTGCGCTGGACCGCGCGCACCCACGAGATAGGCCTGGCCATTGCCCACAAGCACTTCAACCGCCACTCGGCGTATGTGCTGCGCAATGCCGACCTGCCGGGTTTCTCCCAGGAAGAGCAGGAGCAGCTTGCTGTTATCGCCGTGGGCCAGCGCGGAAAACTAGCAGATGAGATGTACACCGATATCGCCGTGACCGACATACCCCGGATACAGAAACTGGTGAGCATCATACGCCTGGCGGTCTGTTTCAAGCACGTGGAGAAGCTGGAGCGCCTGCCGGACTTCACTCTGGAGGCCGGTCCGGACAGCCTGTCTTTCACGTTTCCCCCCGAGTGGCTCGAACAGCACCCGCTGACTGCCCGGGAGCTGTCGAATGAGCAGGAGCTGCTGGCGAAGATCGGGCTGGTACTGCTGATCGCCTGATCCGCACCATGAGACAGGCGCACCGCACTCGCGCCGGTGCCATACCCGTTGGGAGCGGCGCCATTTCCGGCAACCGGTGACAGCATGGCGCACTGCTGTTTCGGCCATTTTCTGCACAAAACTGCAATCCTGCAGTCCGAAAAACAGCTAATGGCGATATGATAGCTGTGAGCTCGCCGGGGCTGTCATCCTGTATGACACGACTCCGGGGCGGCGACGCACGCCTGTCCGGCGCAGCACCGGGCATTGCCACGGGCCAGTGGCACAGTGCCCGGGCATAATTTGGGAGGATAACGTGGCTTACGATTACAACGACAGACGCAAACACCCACGCGTCGACATCGAGCGTGCCATCTACATCGAGGTGGTGACACCAGGCATTCGTTCCGAGGCACAAAACACGGTAATTCGCTGCGAAACGGTGGATGTCTCGGTAGCCGGCCTGCGCATCTGGGTACCCGAAAATGTCCCGTCAGGCAGCAAGCTGAACATTGCCGTGCCCATGGACGAATGGAAGGAGAACCTGGAGCTGTCTGGCAAGGTGATGTGGGCCAGACAGGCTGACAACAAGTCAGGTTATTGGCTTGGCCTCGAGCTGGAGGATACCACCCGCGAGGACATGGGAAAATGGTTCAGGGCGGTTCAGTTCCTGCAGGAGAAGAAACAGGCATAACTCAGAAGATAGCGTATTTTAGCGCTTTTTTTGCTGCTGATCAGCTAAAACCACGTCCACAGAACTCCCCCGTGGCAACTGTGCCCACCCCTGCTTTGCCGAGTTACATAAGCTTCCCAAAATATTTATGAAATAACCCTCGCAAATCTTTATTTTTATTGGCTTTATTTGTTTCATGTGTTAAAAAGTGTGATGTAGGTCCGGAACAGGCGGTAACTGGAGGGTATCTCCAGAGCCGGCTAACGATAACCAGGCCACAGCAGAACCATAACAGTGAAACAGCAGTATCTGACGGATTTTGATATCCCTGCGAGGTAGTGGCACATGTACGTTACCGCAGAACACCTGAGAGACCATGTCATCAGGCCAACCCTCAAGTACCTGGGCAAGTGGACGCCCGCCAGCGAAAGCTTCCTGCTTAATGCCGCCATAGATGGCCCCGACCTGGGCATTTTTTCTCCCAGAAATGAAGGACTTGGGCTATTCAACATCACGGCGGCCCAGCACCGCGACCTGTGGGACCGCTACCTGGCTTTCAATCCGGACATAGCGAGCCGGGTGCGCGGGCTGGCCAGCCAGCGCGCGTTCCTGAGCGACCCGGACAGCGAACTGCAAACCAACCTCAGCTATTGCACGGCCATCGCGTGGCTGATGTACCAGCGCTCGGGGCTGATGCTCGAGGAACAAGCGCCACAGGGGCAGCTGGCCAGGGCCTGATAAGCCGGCCTCAAGCGCGCCGGGCTGACTCCCACACGGCCAGGTCCTCGGGCCGGTCGATATCCGCCAGCGGCGGCAGTGTCACCCAGGGCCAGTGCAACTGACCCAGGCGGCGCACTGTTTCGGAAAAAACCGCCGAGGTGCCCCAGGGAATCCCCTCGAACAGCTCGCGGCAAACCGCCCTCACCCCGATCAGCACATATCCCCCGTCTGTCGCCGGACCGAGTACAACATCCGCCCTGTCCAGCCCCGCCACGGCCTGCACCAGATAGTCCCTGTCGATACCGGGGCAATCACTGCCCACCAGCACCACGCGCTCGCAGCGCTCCAGGCCTCGGGCCAGGGCGTTATACATCCGCTCGCCAAGGTCCTCCCCCTGCTGGCCGACCAGGCCTTCCACGCCCAGCGCGCGGCAGCGCTCGAACAGCGCATGCTGTACATCGCCTGCTACCGCCAGTTCCACCGGCCCCAGGTCCGCCCGCACGAGCGTACCCGCGGTCCACAGTACCAGCTCGCAATGCAGTGCCAGAGCCTGCTCCGCCGTCAGGCGGGGCATCATACGGGTCTTCACTGCGCCCGCGACGGGCTGCCGGGCAAACTGGATAAACAGGCAGGCGGCACTGTTATCGACCATAGTAATACTGCCACAGGCGCGCCGGTGAAACCCCGGCAACGTAGGCCAGCCGCAGCCCCCACATGGAAAGCACGGTGCGCAGGATGCCTCGCTCCTCCCAGCGCCGACTGGAGGACAGCACCGGCTCGGTTATCACCAGCGGCCGCGCCAGGCGGCGCAGGCGCTTGCTGTAGGCCACATCCTCCATGAGGGGGATATTGTCGAACCCACCGGTGCGCTCAAACTCGGTGCGGCGCAGGAACAGCATCTGGTCGCCCGTGGCCACGGCCGTAAGGCGCGAGCGCAGGTTGATAAACCACTCAATCAGGCGAAATACCGGGCGCTCGCCAGTCAGGCGCAGCCGGCAGAAGCCCCACATGGGAGCGCTGGCCAGGTAGCCCTGCAAGCGCCCGGCAGACACCCCGGGCAGCGAATCTGCATGCAGAAAGCACAGGTAGTCGGCGCTGCAGGCCAAACCACCCAGGTTCATCTGGGCGGCGCGACCCGGCACGCCTATCAGCAGGCGCGTGCACAGAGGGAGTGCGATGTTCACGGTGCGGTCCTTGCTACCCCCATCCACAACCACCACCTCGGCGTCAGGAAAGCGCTGATTCAGTTGCTGCAGCAGCGTCCCGACGCGGGTCTCTTCGTTCAACACGGGAATAACAAAGCCCAACGAGGCGGACATTACGCCTCCAGCGCGCCACCACAGCTGCTGCCCTGCCCCGCGGCGCAGCCGTAGCAGTGCTCGCCGGTGCGAACGGAAGCGCCCGTCAGCTGCCCCCCCGGCGGCAGGTCGGTAATATGGCTGCGCCGGTTACGGGCCAACAGGGGCAGGTCCAGCATCTGGTTAAAGTCGCAGTCGTAGACGTAACCCTGCCAGTCGATACTGAGCAGGTTGCGACACATCAGGGTGTCCAGGTTGGCAAGGCTGAAGTTATCCCGCAACAGCTGCATATACTCCACGTACTTGCCCTGGGCCAAAAGAACCGCGCCGAAGCGACTGATGGGCATATTGGTAATGGTAAACAGCTGATCGAATTCGATATTGAAGCGCTCGCCAAGTTCCCGCCGGTAATCCTCCTGCAGGGCGGCCTGGGGCGGCGGCAGCACCGGGCCCACCGGGTTGTAAACCAGGTTCAGGACCAGGTTGGGCTCCCGGCCGTAACCGAGCTCGTTGAGGAGGCGAATAGCCCTGATGCTGTCGGCATAAACCCCTTTGCCCCGCTGCTCCTCTACATTGTCTTCAAGGTAACAGGGCAGCGAAGCGGTGATTTCCACCGACTGACTCGCCAGGAATGATGCGAGATCTTCCTGCCCGGGTTCGAACAACACGGTGAGATTGCAACGATCAATGACCCGCGCACCCAGCGCCCTGGCGGCAGTCACCAGATAACGAAAATGCGGGTTCAGCTCCGGCGCACCGCCGGTGAGGTCCAGCAGCCCGATATGCTCCCGGGCCACCAGGGACAACACCTGGTCGACGGTTTCCAGCGCCATCGACTCCTTGCGACTGGGGCCCGCATTAACATGGCAATGTACGCAGCTGAGGTTACAGATATAACCAAGGTTGACCTGGAGGGTGCTCAGCCGGCCGCGCGCCACGGGCGGGAAATCGGTTTCCAGCAGTAGTGGCCGGGTATCCTGCATAAGTCTGGAGCATCCTTTCAGGTGACAAACTGCTATTGCCCGGCCACCGGCTGCATCGCAAGGCGTCAGTATGTCGCGCTGAGCTCGGCCGGGGTAAGCAGCTTGCGAGTATCGCCCATCAGGTACTGGAATACCACGTTGTAGAACAGCACTGCCTGGACGTATTCACGGGTCTCCTTGTAGGGGATGGTCTCCACCCAGACATCCACTGGCACCCGCTCCCCCGGCTTGTTGCGCCAGCGGTCGACCCGGTGCGGGCCGGCGTTGTAGGCCGTGAGCGCGAATACCCGGTTGCCGTCGAAGCGATCCAGCAGTTGGCGGTAGTAGGCGCTGCCCAGCAATACGTTGTGCTCCACATCGAACAGATCGGAACTCACCTGGCGCTTGCCCAGTGATGAGGCGACCTCCTTGCCCGTTGCCGGCATCAGCTGCATCAGGCCCCGGGCACCCACCGGGGACTGGGCCCAGGGATAAAAAGCGCTCTCCCTGCGGGCGATTGCCATCAGTTCGGTGCTGGGCACTTTCTGAACAGAGGCATTGCGCTGGAAAGCCTCCCGGTAGGGGGTGGGGAAACGCAGGTCCAGCGCATCCCAGGACTGCGCCCGGGACGCGGCGTCGATGGCCATGCGGTACCAGCCCTGCTGCGACGCAAGTTGAGCCAATTGCTCGTTGCGCCCCTTGTCCTGCTCCTGCAACAGGTAATACCACTCGGAATGCGCGAGGCTGTAGGATTCATGGAAATTCAGTTCACCCACCCGCTTGACCACAGGCAACTGGCGCAAGTCACTGGCGACGTCGGGATCGAGCACCGGGGTCTGGTGGTTGAAGGAATAGGCTTTGCCAAGCTTGTCGGCAGCGAGAAAGCCGTGGTAACTGCGCTCACGGGAGACCTCGTCGAACAGGGCGCTGGCCTCTTTGGTCGAGCCCTGCTTCTCGAGTACCACAGCCTCCCAGTAGCGCCAGCTCTCATGCTCGCGCCGCTCCGGCGAAAGCAGCGGCAGGGTTTGCGACAGGCCTGCCCAATCCTGCTGCGCCAGCAACCAGCGCAGGCGTATCTCCACCAGCTTGTCTTCCTGCAGTCGCGCGAGGGCCCCCTGCAGCCAGGGCACGAGATCCTCCTCCTCGGCAAACAGACCCTGCAGGGCTATCGCGTATTCGACCTGACGGACCTGTTCGTCGGAGAACTCCAGCTCCTGTTGGTAGTCGGTCCAGTACTGCAGGGCGGTGTTCGGGCTGTAGCGCGCCAGCAGGACCAGGCCATGGCTGGCAATATCGGCTGAATAGGGGCTGTCGGGGGGCAGTGATTGCCGGCGGATACTGTCAGGCTGTTGATAAACTGCCAGCAGCTTGTCCGCCCAGGGTGCCAGCGCCGGACTCGCCCTTTTTGCGACATAGGTCATCAGCGAGCGCTGGCGGGCGTCGAAGGCCTTCAGCTGGCGCGCCCAGACGATGTCATCGGTCAACTGTCCAGCTGCAATCCAGGCACTGAACAGGGGGTCGCAGGCATCGGGCCGCGACTCACCGGAATCCCACAGGCTGCTGGCACCGTCCCAGGCGATATCGGTATCCCCTGCTGCCAGCCTGGCGCGAAAGTAATAGCATTTGAGCTCGACGCCGGCGGGCTCATCGGATTTGACCGCAAGGAAATCCTGCCAGCGCTCGTCCCGCCCGGCTTCCCTGAGATACGCGTTACTATAGCGATTGGGCAGTGGCGAACCGGCGGAGCGGCGGATAAAGCGCAGCGCATCCGCCGGGCGTACCTGCCGCGACTGGCGCGTCAGCTGGTTGTAATCCAGGTACATGGCCAGAGGGTAATCCTCCAGCCCGGGGCGCAATTGCTCGTATTCGGTCCAGCGCCCCTTGTCGACAGCCTTCATCGCAGCCTGGTACTGCCGGCGCTCGCTGGCGAGGACCTCCTCGTCAGCCCCCCCGGCAGCCAGGGCGGTGGTTAAAGTATTCAGCAGCAGGCTACACAGCAGGAAAATTCTGACCCGAAACCTCACGGGGGCTACCTCTTATCACAGGAAAGACGTCACTCTGGCGACCACGGCGGGGCGCCCGAATACGCGGGTAGATTGATCTGTGAGAGTCAGGAAAGCAAGAGGTGCTGAGTTATTGCGTCTGGAAAGACCCGGCGCGACAAACCATCGCGCCGGATTGCGGAGCCGCATCAATCGACGCTGATGCGCCGCCTTTCTGGCGCCTTGGGCGCGAGTTTCGGTGCTTCCAGCTTCAATATGCCATCCTTGAAAGAGGCCTTGATATCCTCTTCCTGGATTTCCGCTCCGAGGTTGAAGCTGCGCATATATTTGCCGTAACGCCGCTCCTGGCGAATCACCTTGCCGTCCTTCTCCTCCTTGTCTTCCTTGCTAGTCTCGGCTTCAAGGGTGAGAACTCCGTCCTTCACGTGAATGTGGATATTCTCTTTTGCCACACCGGGCAGTTCAGCCGTTATCTCATAGTGGTTGTTTGCCTCCTTGATATCCACCCGGGGTGCAAAAAACGAACTGCTGCGGGATTCATAGGCCTGGGGCCAGGAATCACCAAAAAAGCGGTCGATATCAAACAGGTTGCTGCGTGGTATTAAAGACATTCGACACCTCCTTTTTAATGCGGTCTGTCTTAACCTGCCAAGGTAAATGGGGTCAAATACCGGGTGTTTCAAGCACCTCACGCGTGAATACTGTCCGCAATTGATCCAGATCAAAGCCCGCCGAGGGTTGCGTAAAAGCGACGTGGCACCGATAATCCGCAGCGTTGATATGCCGGGCGGCCCAGCGCCAGCCCGTGTTGCAACGACACCCCCTGCCAGTACCCGCCTGTAGCTCAGTGGATAGAGCAACCGCCTCCTAAGCGGTAGGTCATAGGTTCAACTCCTATCAGGCGGACCATTTTGTAAGGGTGCTTTCCTGGCACACAGGTAACAGTTTGTTCCGGGGACACAGGTAACACTTTTGGCGCGAAGCGCGTGCAACCCTCTGGATGGTTTTCCCATGAGCAATATTTCCAGCCACGAACAGCCCACCAGCGCCCAGGCGTGCATCGATACCTGGCGCCAGCGCGGCAGAATTCCGACGCCGACCCCGAGTGGGGGCATCATGGATATGCTGATCACTCACCTGGTCGAGGCTACTGCGATAGACGGCGTACCCATCGACCTGATCATTGAGGCCCGCGCGACGAAACGCGCACCGCCCAAACGCTTCGCTGTAGTGTTTCGGGACGAAAAGCCGGTGCAGGAATACCCGGTGCCGACGCTGTGGGTCAGCCGCGGACAGGGCTGCTGGCTGTAGCTTCTATCGGCTCCTGCGTCGCCTGGCGCGACCGCAGCTCCACGGCCGCCTCCTGCGGCAGTAAAAACCAGCGCAGGCGTTCGGCGGCCGCACCCAGGTGCAGCGTCGACTCCCCCGGCTGGTCGATGGCGGACAGCATATGCTGCCGCGCTTCCTCCCAGACACCCTGCAGGCTCAACTGCCTGTCGGCTGCCTCCTCCCCTGCCGCCGGCAGTTCATCGAAGCACAGGCGGCCCAGGTCGCTGGAACAGTATTCATTACGTCCGCCCTGGTAGCGCCAGACGCCAGCCTCCACATCGAAATGGTAGGCGGGCAGCAGACGCCAGCCGTGTTCGGCTACCAGGGCCACCGCCTGCAGTATGTAGTCGAATTCCGGCTCGTCTATGAAATAATTGAAATTGAGTCGCACCCAGCCCGGCCTCAGCACCATGGCGCCAGCGGCAATTTCCACCTCCAGCGCACGACTGTAGGACATATCCATCCCCAGCAGGGTATGGCCATAAGGGCCCGCGCAGGAACACCCCCCCCGCGCCTGGATACCAAAGAGATCATTGAGCAGAGACACCACAAAGCCATAGTGCAGGTCCCTGCCGCCGTGACTGACGCGCATGGACAGGATTGCAAGCCGCGGCGCCTCCGCATTGCCGAGAATTTCCACGTTGGGGCAGGACTGGAAGAAGGCAAGTGCGCGTTGAATATAGCTGTGCTCGCGCCGCTCTATCTCGGGGACACCGACTTCCTGCTGCAGCTTGAACACCAGGCCCGCGCGTATCGACTCAATAATTGCCGGGGTTCCACCCTCTTCCCGCCGTTCGTGATCGGCGATGTAGCGGTGGCCCTCGGGCGTCACATACATGACCGTCCCGCCACCCACAACCGCCGGCACGGAGTTGCGCAGAATATTGCGCTTCGCGACCAGCACGCCCGGGGTACCGGGGCCACCGATAAACTTGTGGGGCGAGATAAAAACGGCGTCCAGTGGTGTATCACCGTTCATGTCGATGGCGACGTAGGGGGCGGCAGCGGCGTAATCCCATAGCGCCAGTGCGCCGTGCTGTTTGAGGAGAAAAGTGATTGCCTGCACGTCGCTCTTCACGCCGGTGACGTTGGAAGCCGCGGAAAAACTGCCGATTTTCAGCTCCCTGTCCGCGTGCTTTTGCAACTCCTGTGCCAGGGTTCGCTGGCAGATCTGGCCCTTTTCATTCAGCGGAATGGATACGACATCGGCAATGCTCTCGCGCCAGGGCAGCTCGTTGGAGTGATGCTCATAGGGTCCCAGGAACACCACCGGACGTTCGCTATCCGGAATCATCGCGTCCAACCGGTAGCGGGCGGACAGATCAAACGGCAGGCGCAGGCCCATTATGTCGATGAGTTTGTTAATGCCCGCCGTGGCGCCGGATCCACAGAAGATGACCTGGTCGTCTCCTGTGGCATTGACCGCCCTGCGAATTTCCTGGCGCGCCTGCTCCCGCAGCAGGGTGGTCTGCGCGCCGGTAAATGAGGTCTCGGTGTGGGTATTGGCGTACCAGGGCAGGACCGACTGGCGGATATAGTCCTCGATGAAGCCAAGAGCGCGCCCCGAAGCCGTGTAATCAGCGTACACCAGCGGTTTTTCACCAAACGGTGTGCTGATCGGCTGCCTCGCTCCGATCACGGACTGTCGAATCTTTTCAATAAGGGAACTCACGTCACCACCTCAATAAGCCGTGGTGCATGGTATCCGGTTTTGACGTTGGGCGCAGGACCTTGCGCCACTTACCGACAGCCGCTTTCCGGCAGCCGGTTCAGGCGGGCATCACCGCATGTCTCAACAGCTGGCCGTAGCCGTGAAAAACAGGGACGCCGTCCAGAGCCCTGCGCCGCTTGAGGTGGTCGTGCAGGGCAGCCAGCCGGTAACAGGGCACGCTCGCCATGAAGTGATGCTCCAGGTGGTAGTTGACGCCATTGGGTGCGAACACCAGGCGCTGCCACCAGGGCGCCTCCACGGTGCGCGTATTCATTCTGGGGTCCGGGTCATAGAGATCGGGCACCGCCGCATGCTCTGCCACCTGCCGGACACGAATAATCAGCATGAATATGGTCAGGAAGCTGCCCAGCCAGATCGCATAGGCCCAGCCGATACCCGCGGCATACAGCGCCAGAAAGAGCAGGAACTGCACGAACAGCTGGCGCAGGAGCGGCAGGGAGCCCTGCCGCGATTCCCTGCTGATAATACCCGAGGCTCCCCGGAAAATGGCTGCCAGCAGCTTGATACCGGTCTGGCCGCTCAGATCGCGGATGACCTTGCGCCGGAAACTCTCCCGTGCGACCGGATAGGCCGCATAATTCGGCAGATCCGGATCCTCGCGAGTGCCCGCCTTGCGGTGATGCTCCAGGTGACCCCTGGCATAGGCCGTCAGGTCATTGAAAACCGGCGCGGCGCACAACCACTGACCCACCATGTTGTTCAGCCAGGGGGTTGCAAACAGCGTGTGGTGACCGGCCTCGTGCATCAGCACTGAGAGGCCCAACTGCCTGCCCGCCAGCAGCACCATTGCGCACAGGATCGTCAGGGGATTGGGAAAGGCAGCGACCAGGGCAAAAATCGCCACAATCATCAGCCAGTTGCCCAGCACCAGTCGCCAGGCCTGCAGATCGCTCTTGGCCGTAAAGCGAGCGACCTCCTCTTTAGTCAGGAATTCATTGATTTTCATATCGCTCTCGCTCTGCTCCCACCGGTAGCACAGTCAGCTGAAATCGTGATGACGCAATAAGCCCATATTGCCCGCATAGCGCTGCCGGGGCAATGCTGTCGTTGCGCAGCGGCCCAACCGACCATTGCGCCGCCCCGGCTCCCTGCCTGCGAGAGGCGCGGACGCTCCGTTGCAGTATCCCCATTTTGCTATAGGCTAAAGGGCAGGCAGAATGTGGGACGATTTGATGCGGACCGGACACGGCATGGGCACCTTTTCAGCAACGCTGCCGATCCTTGTTATCTGCTGCCTGTTAACGGCCTGCACCCATGGCGAGTCGAATGTCAGCGCCGGTAACCGTACGGGCATCATCCATGTCGGCAATGGCACCGAACCCCAGGGCCTGGATCCCCACGTTGTTTCCGGCACCCCCGAGATCAATATAGTCAACGCCCTGTTTGAAGGGCTGGTGACGATCAACCCCTACACACTGCAACCAGAGCCAGCGGTAGCCAGCAGCTGGAGCTTCAGCGAAAACGGGCGTATCGTCACCTTCCAGCTCAACCCGGAGGCCCGCTGGTCCAACGGTGACCCCGTCACGGCAGAGGACTTTGTCTGGTCCTGGCGGCGCAGCCTTGACCCGGCACTGGGAAACCTGAACACGGAACGGCTGTTCCCGATCAAAAATGCTGAGGGGTATGCTACGGGGGCTATTGCAGACCCGGGGGCCGTGGGCATTGCGGCACTGGATCCCCACACCCTGCAGCTCACCCTCGATGAACCGACCCCCTACCTGCTGTACCTGCTTGACGATGCCGCCACCTACCCCGTTCACCGCGCCACGATAGAAAAATTCGGCAAGGCCACAGATCGCTTCACGCGCTGGACCCGGGTCGGCAACATAGTCAGCAACGGACCGTTCAGTCTAAAAACCTGGCAGCTCAACCGCCGTATCGAACTGGAAAAAAGCCAGACCTACTGGAACGCGGACGCGGTAAAACTTAACGGCATCGTGTTTCATCCGATCGAGAGTGGGATGGTCGAAGAGCGTATGTTCCGGGCTGGACA
Source organism: Haliea sp. (assembly GCA_024642265.1). Lineage (GTDB taxonomy): Bacteria > Pseudomonadota > Gammaproteobacteria > Pseudomonadales > Halieaceae > JARRPM01. The sequence goes on from JAHEBL010000001.1 coordinate 105,131, forward strand.
GCTGCACTACACGATGGACGTACCGCTGGGCAAAATAGCCGGCTACAAGGCCATGGCGCAAAGCCCCTATGAACAGTCACCCTCCTTCGCCAGCTACTTTTACATATTCAATATGCAGCAATCGCCGGTTGACGATGTCAGGGTACGCAAGGCGCTGGCGATGGCGATCGACAGGGAGCGGCTGGCCAGTACCGTACTGGAAAATGTCTACCTCCCTCTGTACAGCCTGTTGCCGGCAGCTGTGCCCGGATATACCCCTCCCGCGGTGCTGCACTACGACCCGGAACAGGCACGGCGGCTACTGGCAGAGGCGGGTTACCCCGGCGGGGCCGGCTGGCCGGGGCTGGAAGTTATCTACAATACTCTTGAAAGCCACCACAAGATTGTGGTGGCGCTGCAGCAGATGTGGATGGAGGAGCTGAACATCCAGGTCACCCTGGCAAACATGGAGTGGCGCGTTTACCTGGATATGATCGCGCAGAAGAACTTCCAGATCGCGCGCGCCGGGCGGCAGTGGACCTACCTGGATCCGCACTCGGCACTGGCACTGTTTATCACCGGCGGCGGCAATAACGGCCCAGGTTTCGCCGACTCGCGCTTTGACCAGCTCGTACTGAAGGAGGCCGCCACGGCGCCCACTGCGGAACAACGTTTCGCCACCTACGCAGAGGCAGAGAGAATTTTCCTCGAGCAGGTGCCGATTATTCCGCTGTTTGTCTATACCAACAGGCACCTGGTACATCCCAGTGTGAGGGGCGCACCCGGCAACCTTCTCGACCAGGTCAACTACCGGTACGTATCACTGGCAACTGAATAGGTAGTCGTGGCCTGCTACTATCCGGGCTACCAGCACGCCCCTCCCCCGGGCGTTCCCGGACTCGCGGCGGGCATAGCCTGGTTACTGACCGTTATCGGCTTGCAACTCCTTGACGTAGGGGGACCGAACCCCGAGGTAGGATTTCACCGCGGCAGGCATGCGCTGCAGGGTGCGGGTAACAGAGGTCACGGCGGCGAAATTGGCGAGCCACACCGGGATCAGGCCACCAGGGTCGCCGTAAACCTGGTAGGTCACCTCTACCCAGCCATCGTACTCGGGGCGCAGCGCCCAGAAACCACCAAAATCCGGCACCCGTACATAGTTCTCCTCGGGTGGTATGAAATCCGGAAAGTTCTTGATCGTAATGATTATCTCGCCAGACTCCGGATCCTGCCGGTAATCAAAGCGCACTACCGTATCCCGGTCCTGCATGGGCCAGGGTGCATCGACGATCCCGTAGACATAAGCCTGCTGATAACCGTGCTCTTCGAGGATCTGCGCGCCGCCGCTGCGGTATACCCAGTTGCGGTTGAACTCTGCATCTTTGAGCAGTGCCATGACGGCATTGAGCGAGGCTTTCACCCGGGTTACTCCCCTGATTTCCTGCAGGGAAGAACCGGCATACTCGCGGCGCTGGACCAGCAGCTTGTCTGTGCTGACAACCTGCTCCCAGCCACCCGCATTAGAGGCCACTGTCACCAGAGCCAGAAAGACAAGCGCCCGCCTAGTCCCTGAAGCCTCAGCGCCTTTCACCGCGCCCTCAGCACCAGCGACTGGCAACGCTCAGGATGGGCGCGGGGCGAACTGATCACGGTCTGCAAAGGCCGCCTGAAATGCCGGGCGCGCGGCCAGCCGCTCCAGGTAGCTGGCGAAACAGTCGTCTGCGCACAACCCATAGAGACTTGCCCACAAGACATTGTGGCCCATCACGCAGTCCGCCGCGCTGAATGACGCCCCGAGGATATAGGGTCCACGGTCGAGGCGGGCTTTCAGCTGCGGCTCTATTTCCGCGCGAAACTTGTTCATATAGCGGTCTATAGTGCGGTCGTCGCGATCTGCAGGAGAGTACAGGTCCCGGTGCAGCCGCAATTGCCAAAGAACCATGTCTACCCAGGAGGAGCCAAAATGCAGCATTTGCAGATAGTCCGCGCGCTCGGGCGTAAAGTCCGCCGGGGGCGGTGCAAGGCCTTCGACCGGGTACAGATCTGCAAGTAGCGACACCATGGCACCACTTTCTATCATAGTGAACACACTACCGTCGGAAAGGCTTACCTCGAGCACGGGGACGGCGTGGTTGGGGTTGCGTCGCAGGTAATCCGCCTGGTACTGCTGGCCCTGGTAAAGCCCCAGCGTCTCCACGTCAAAGTCATCCCCCACAAGCTCGTGCAACAGCCACTTGACCCTGGCGCTGCGAGACATGGGAAAGTGGAAGAGCTTGATGCGCCTTATATCTATGTTGTCTATCCTTTTGCCTTGGCCCGCGCCTTGCGGGGCGCCGACTGCCCCGAACTGGCGGCCTCCTGCGTCGATTCCAGCAACTCCTCAAGGGTAGCAAGCAACTGCGCCCGCTCGGCCGGTGTCTCCCGGGTGCTCTTCAGGATATGACTGGGGTGCTGCTCACGGTCCAGCCAGAACTTGCCCGACACCTTGCCGGCTTCCGTGGCGGCTGCCAGCCAGACCGCCGTGTCAGCGCCCTCTTCCGGACTGCGCAGCAGGCAGCGGGTCACCTTGTAAAAGGTGCTGAGCGAATTCTCCACGCCGGGCGTGTCCGCCCAGCCGGGATGCATGGCATTAACCACAATACCGTCCTCACGCCAGCGCTCCGCCCACTCTTCTGTCAGGATCATCAGGCCACGCTTGGCGCGGGCATAGGCAACCGAACCGGAGTACTCCCCGCGGCTGCTTTGCAGGTCGTCGGGGTGAATTTTCTGGGTATACATGCCGCCCGAGGAGACGTTGACCACCCTCGCGGAACCGGCTTTTGCCAGCAGGGGCTGCAGGCGTTCGGTCAGTACATAAGGTGACAGCAACAACAGGGCAAAGCTCTTTTCGAAACCCTCCGCGGTCTGCTGCCGCGGGTTGAACAGCGCGCCGGCATTGTTGACCAGCATATCGACCGGTTTGCCGGCCGCGAGCAGGCGGTCAGCCAGTGCGTGCACTTCGGCAATGACGCCCAGGTCGCACAGCTCCACGGAGACCTGCTCGTTGCCGGTCTGCTTGCGGATATCGTGCGCCACCGCCTCGGCCTTGCCGCTGTCACGCGCCACCAGGGTCACCTGCGCGCCAAGGTCAGCAAGCGCAACTGCCGCGGCCTGGCCGACGCCAGAGGTGGCACCGGTAACGATGGCGTGCTTGTCGCCGAGGTAGGCCGAGACCGGCTTCCAGTCTTTTCGAGATCGGCTGTAGCCAAACCGGGTGAAGCGCCACAAGCCCGGCAGGATGAACTTGTCTGCCAGTGCCAGTCGCCGGGATTCGGCAGGTGCCTCGAACTTGTCCTCGAGGGCGGCCTTCAGACCCGCCATGGTGCTCTTGCCGACCTTGTCCATGGCGGCGGGATAGATTTTGTTGGCAGCGGCGAGGGGCAGGGGGAAATTAAACCTGGCCACGTAGCGCACCTCGGTGCCCTGCTCGGTAGCGTTGAAACTGATCTCCTCCCTGGCGGTGAACACGCGGGAGTCGACGGTCATCAGCATCCTGCGGTCCTGCTCGAACTCTACCACCGTATAGTGCAGGGAAAAGCCGGCCTTCATGTCGATACGAAA
>JAHEBL010000029.1 GCA_024642265.1 Haliea sp.
GCTCCAGTAGCGAGAGCACCTGTTGTCTGCTGTCTCCCAGATTGACCTGGCCCTTCACCTGGTCGTAGCTGGCGACGCTGCGGCCAATATCATTGGTGGTGCAGGCGGACATGGCGGCCAGCGCAACGGCCAGAAAAAATCCCATCAATATCGGTTGTTGCATACTAATCTCCCGGGGTGTGGGCCATTAGCGTTGGCCGGGTTCGATCGAATAATTGTCTGTTTCCCTGCCAGCCTGGCGAATTCTGGCATGGCACAAAACTGTAGTCCAAATGCACCGCCCCGCCATGTTGCGTGGCAAGTTCGCCACGCCGGTCAGCGTCAGCCGGGCACTGTCACCTTGGATTGCGCCCCGGCCACTTCGCGCACCAGTCTGGGTACCAGGTAGCCGGGAAGTGTCGCGCGGATAGCGGCGTGCAATTCACGCGCCCGCGCCTCGGGCACGTCAAAGTGAGCGGCGCCCTGCACCCTGTCCAGCAGGTGCAGGTAGTAGGGCAGCACACCCGCGGAAAAAAGCCGCTCGCTCAGGTTCGACAGCGCCTGAATATTGTCGTTGACGCCAGCCAGCAGGACTGACTGGTTCAGCAGTGTAATACCGCTGCGGTTCATGAGAGCAAGTGCGGCGTCTACGGATGTATCCATCTCACTGGCGTGATTGCTGTGAATCACTGTAACAGTCTGCAGGTTTTGCCTGGTGATTGCCTCGATCAGGCCAGTGGTAACCCGGTCGGGTATGACTACAGGCAGGCGTGTGTGTATGCGCAGGCGGCGGACATGTCCTATCCCGGCTATTTGTGTCACCAGTTCATCGAGGTAATCGTCGCTCGCCAGCAGGGGGTCGCCGCCGCTGAGAATGACCTCGCTTATCTGGGCATCCCGGCGTATGTATCCCAGCGCCTCGCGCCATTCGCGCCGGCTGTTGCGGTTGTCCGTGTACGGGAAGTGTCGGCGGAAACAATAGCGGCAATTTACCGCACAGCCGCCGCTGAGGATCAACAAAACCCGCCCGTGATACTTGTGAATAATGCCCCTGACGGGGTTTGCTGTACCGATCTCGCCCAGCGGGTCGCTACTGAATCCGGCGGTTTCTGTCAGCTCCTCTCCCCGGGCGAGAACCTGCAACAGGAGGGGGTCGTGGGGATCCCCGGCGCGCATTCTGCGAGCAAAGGCCAGTGGTACTTTCAGGCCGAAGTCGGCACAGGCAGCCGCGCTGTAGCCAACGTCCTCCGGCTGCAATCCCAGCATTGCCAGCAATTGCTCGGCCGTGCTGATGGCATCGCGCAATTGGCTCTGCCAGTCGTCCCTCGGCAGCAGGGGCAGTATTTCGGGGGTCACGGCTTAAGGTCCAGTGGTTGGTTAATAGTGATCTCAAGACCAGATATTCTAACAATGAATGGCGCCACTGTATCAGTGAAGGAGAGGGTGGTGCGCGGCCCCGGTTTTCCCGGTATCAGCCGATCCTGTCTCGCAGGCTGTAAAACAGCATGCCGGCAACCAGGCCGGGCCAGCGCAACATGGTGCCGCCGGGGAATTGGCTGGTCGGGACCCTGGCCATGACGTCGAAGCGCTCTGCAGTTCCGCTGATCACCTCTGCCAGCAACTTGCCTGCCAGGGTAGCGGTGGGGACTCCGTGTCCGGAATAGCCGTGGGCGTAAAACGCATTGGCCGACAGGCGGCCGAAATCGGGCATCCGTTTCAGGGTGATGGCGAGGGTTCCTCCCCAGCCGTAGTCGATACGGGTATCGGCCAGTTCGGGGTATATGCGCAGCACATATTTGCGGACAAAGCTCTTTATGTCGGCGGGAAAGCGACTGGAATAGGATTCTCCGCCACCAAATAGCAGACGATTGTCCGCAGAAAGTTTCCAGTAGTTGATTACGAAGCGGCTGTCTGACATCGAAGTGTCATCGCGGATGAGGCGGCGCGCCAGCTCCTCCGACAGTGGTTCTGTGGCCAGCATATAGTTATTGATGGGCATGATGCGGCCGGCGGCGCGGGGCTCCAGCTTTTCGAGGTAACCATTGCAGGCGACTACCAGATATTTCGCGCGCACCTCGCCGCGGTCGGTCTTGACCGAGACCTGGGAGCCTTCGTGGTAGGACAGCACCCGGCTGCCCTCGTGAATGCTCGCACCCAGGGCCAGCGCGGCGCGGGCAAGTCCGAGGGCATAGTTCAACGGGTGCAGGTGACGACAGCCGGTATTCAGCGTGGCTCCACCAAAGCCGCGGGCGGATGTCATATCAGCCAGTTCACTGGCATCCACATAGCGAATCTGCTGGTAGTTATAAACTTTCTGCAAGTGCTCCACTTCAGCCGGCAGGCTGGCGATGTCGCCCGCCTTGGAGGCCACGTGGAGATTGCCCCGCTTCAGTTCGCAATCGATATCGTACTCTTCGATGAGTTCGCAAACCGTATCGACGGCTTCCAGCCCCAGCTGCCACAGCGCCCTGGCGTGCTCGAGTCCAAGCCGGGATTCCAGTTGCTCCTGGTCGACCCGCTGACCGGTACCGACATGCCCGCCGTTGCGACCGGAGGCGCCCCAGCCTACCCGGTTTGCCTCCAGAACCGTGACACTGTAACCGAGCTGGCGCAGGTGAATGGCGGCGGACAGACCTGTATAGCCGGCGCCGATAACACAGACATCAGTGTTGGTGGTGCCCTGCAGCGGGGGCAGGTCCAGTTTCAGGTTCGCTGTGGCGGCGTACCAGGAATCGACATGGGGTTGATTTTGCATGACGCAACTATACCGGTTTGTGCCTTACCCGAGGCATAACACGTTAGGGGTAGGCTTGCGGAAAAGCCTTGAAGAGCGCTTTCCAGAGCTGCGATACTGGGGACTTTCGGCTATCAGAGGAATCTATGGACCCCGAAACAAAGGCCATCAAGGACTGGCTGAAAAAACACAGGATTTCCGAGGTCGAAGTGCTCGTACCGGATATGACCGGCAGCGCACGCGGCAAGTTTATTCCCGCTCACCAGTTTCTCGGCAGAGGCAATCCCCGTCTCCCCGAAAGTATCATGATCCAGAGCGTCACCGGTGAATACTCGGACAACCACTGGGATTTTGTTGAGCCCACTGACGCGGATATGATTCTCAGGCCCGACGCCAGCACCATGCGTGTTGTGCCATGGGCGCGCGAACCCACCGCGCAGATCATTCACGACTGTTTTACCATGGACGGGCAACCCCATCCCCTGGCGACCCGCAATATCCTGCGCAAGGTTCTCAATCTTTACGAAGCAGAGGGTCTGCGGCCTGTGGTGGCGCCGGAGGTGGAATTCTACCTCGTCAGCAAAAACCTCGACCCCGACTACGTGCTTACGCCACCCGCGGGCCGCTCGGGCCGCAACGAGTCCTCGCGCCTGTCCTACAGTATCGATGCCGTCGCGGAGTTCGAGGATTTCGTGGAAGACATGTACGTGTTCGCCACCGCCCAGGAGCTGCAGGTGGATACGCTGATCCATGAGAACGGCGCCGCCCAGATGGAAATCAACTTCCTGCACGGCGATGCGATGAGTCTCGCGGACCAGGTGTTCACCTTCAAGCGAACGGTGCGGGAAACCGCCTACAAGCACGGCATGTACGCCACCTTCATGGCCAAGCCCATGAAGTCGGAACCCGGCAGTGCCATGCATATTCACCAGAGTGTGGTGGATGCCGCCACGGGCAAGACGATCTTTGCCGATCGCAAGGGCCGTCACACGGATGTCTTCCTGAGCTATATCGCCGGCTTGCAGCGCTATACCCCGGAGCTGATCAGCCTGTATGCGCCCAACGTCAATTCCTACCGACGCCTCGCCCCGGATATTGCCGCCCCCATCAACCTGAACTGGGGTGTCGACAACCGTACCACAGCCTTCAGGGTGCCCCAGGGCGATGCGGACAATACCCGGGTGGAGAACCGTTTCCCGGGCGCCGATGTGAATCCCTACCTGGCATTCGCCGCCACTCTTGCCAGTGGGTACCTGGGGATGAAGGGTAAACTCCGCCCCAGCGAGCCTCACCAGGGCACCGCCAACGAGGAAGAGGTGGAAGTGGCGCGAACGCTGGAGGAGGGTCTGCGCCACCTGCAGGACTCGCCGGAAGTGCAGGAAGTGTTCGGGGATTTGTTCTTGCGGGCCTACGCCGCTGTTAAGCTCGACGAGTTCGAGGAGTTCAACCAGGTAATCAGTTCCTGGGAAAGAGAGCACCTGTTGCTGCAGGTATGAGGTAGCCTTTCCAGATGGTGCAGAGCAGCAGCTATTTCGGCAACACAGCCCGGTTCCGTCTGTTCAAGTTCGCGAAGTACCTTGTTTACGTCCTGCTGAGTTTCAATATTTACCTGTTCCTGCAGGAGGAACTGCTCGCTCTGTCTTTTACCTTTGCGGACGGTATCGAGCCGGGCCAGATAATCCAGGCGTTCTCCGCCACCATCGATACCGCTGCCTGGGTCATCCTGTTGCTGATGTTCGAGCTGGAAACCGCGGCGCTCGATGACCGCAAGATACATGGACTGGTCAAGTGGGGCCTCCACGGTCTGCGGGGGATCTGCTATATCGCCCTGCTTTACGCTTTTACCGGGTATTACCAGGAGCTGGTCGCACTGTACCAGCTTGTTCCATTGTCAGTGCCCGACGCCTGCTCCCTTGTGGGCGGCGATTATTCCCTGCTGGTCGACCTCGACGAGTACGTGTCGCTCGATGCCGCCAACTGCGCCGCCCTTGGCGAGCAGGTTTACACAGTGGCGGGTTTCGATATCCTGGCGGACGGAGAGACCCTGCGCTCGGCCCAGATCCTGGCCTGGGTCGATGTGATCAATGCGGCAGACTGGATCCTGGTGGTCGTTGTGCTGGAGGTGGAGGTCCGCCTGCAGTTGCGCGGCGACCTGTCGGAGCAGGTAATGGGCGCCACCAAGCTTATCAAGCTTATCCTCTACGCCGTTTTATTCCTCTGTGCCGGCTACTGGGGTTACGCAGGGGATTTCCTCGATTTCTGGGACGCCTCCCTGTGGCTGTTTGCCTTTATCTTCATTGAACTCAATGTGTTTGAGTGGCAATACGAAACCGATCATGAAGTACCGGTCGGCGCCTGAGGCACCGGCTTTCTTGTCCCCCATCGCCAAACTCTGCAGCCTGCGCTGGAATGCCGCTTCCGGAGTTGTGGAGGTCATCGACCAGACCCGGCTGCCCCACACCCTGCGCTGGTGTGAACTGCAGGATCTTGATTCCTACTGTCACGCTATCAGTACCATGCAGGTGCGCGGTGCCCCGCTGATAGGGATTACGGCGGCTTTCGGCCTGGCCCAGGCGCTGTCCATGGATCCCTCGACTGAGCACCTGCAGGCGGCCAGTGCTCGCCTGCTCGCCACCCGGCCCACCGCGGTCAACCTGCGCTGGGCGCTTGAGTCCGTGGCGGCGGCGGTGAGGGAGCTTGACCCCGCCGACCGGGGGGAGGTGGCCCTGGCAACAGCCCAGCAGCTGCGGGCCCGGGACATCGCCAGCTGTTCGCGTATCGGTGATCACGGACTGGCGTTGTTGCAGGCGCTGGAATGCGCGGGGCCACTGAACATCATGACCCACTGCAATGCCGGCTGGCTGGCCACGGTGGAGTGGGGTACGGCGCTGGCGCCAGTTTACAAGGCACACGCTGCGGGTATCCCTGTGCATGTATGGGTTTCGGAGACCCGTCCCCGCAACCAGGGTATGAACCTTACCGCCTGGGAGCTGCAGCGGGCGGGGGTGCCCTGCACCGTGGTGGCGGACAACAGTTGCGGTCAGCTGATGCGCCGCGGCGCCGTGGACTGTGTCCTGGTAGGGAGCGACCGGACCGCTGCCAACGGGGATGTATGCAACAAGATCGGGACCTACCTCAAGGCGCTGGCCGCGCGCGCGAATGACATCCCTTTCTATGTGGCCTTGCCCGAGTCCACTATCGACTGGCACTGCGCCAGCGGTGATGATATCCCGATCGAGGAGCGCGACCAGGCGGAAGTGCTGACCGTCACCGGGCTGGACCACGCAGGCCGGCCGCAGGCCCTGGCGCTTGCCGCAGGCGATACCCTTGCTCACAACCCGGCCTTTGACGTCACCCCGGCAGAACTGGTCACTGCCCTGGTGACCGAGCACGGCAGTTTCGAGGCCAGTGCAGCCGGCCTCGGGCGCCTGCGCGCTCAGATTTTTTCGTCGAGCCCGACGTGATCGATGCGGGGGTATTCCCGCCACTGGAATGTCTGCTGGTGGTTGCAGATCAGGCAGCGGTGTTCAATATCGCCGGTGGCGGCGTCCATTTCACCGGAGCGTGACATCATGCCCTGGCCACAGGCATCGCAAACATAATTCACTTCCACCGGCCGCACCTCTCGTTTGACTTCTGGCATGGTCGCACATCTCTGTGGTTGTCGAGCGCTTCATGCTATCGCGACCACCGCGAGTTCTGAAGGCTTTTCGTGGCTCTGGCCGTCGCCCACCGCGGTTACATTATGCTCGATGTTGCCGGCCAGCCAACTGCCGCCGTCTGCGCCTTGCAGGATGTCCCCCACACCCCCCGGGTGGCGAATCCGCAATCTGACCGCTGCGGCGGTGATTGCGGGCGGCAGCTCCATGGCAGACAGTGCGCGGAAAACAGCCTCGGCGTCAAAATTGAACTCGGCCAGCAGGGTCTGTTCATCACCCTCACGCGGGCACAGCGCAGCGTCGAGCTGCAGCGCCTGCAGCGCAGCCCCGGGGTCGAGGCCATGGGCGCGGCAATGCTGCTCCAGGATATCCGCGAGCGTGCGGTACAGTGCATCGTGTCGGGCCAGTACCGCGAGGTAGATCGGGTCGCGCTGCTCGTATACGGTCATGCGGTCATGCAGAGCGATACCCGGCAGCGCCGGGGCCGCCAACCCGACCAGCGCGCGCAGCATCTCCCGCAGCAGCGGGGATACGGGCACCTCACCCCCCAGGGCCAGCAGGCGGGTGGTGAGGGGCATGATATGTCCGTGTACCAGCAGGATATGGGCCGTGATGAGGAAATACCCCTCCTCCCCTTCGTCCCGGCTGAAACTGTGGCAGCCCACCACGTATTCGCCCTTGGCCTTGCCATAACCGGCCACGGGAATCGCCTCTATCCGGTACTCGTCGCGACGCGCATGGAACTCCGTGCCCGGCAGCAGCGTGTAACCGAAGATATTGATGTTGGGGAAGGTCGCGAGCAGCCGGTCCAGGTTGCGCTCGAAATCGCCAAGGTTGTCGCCGGGCAGGCCCCAGATCAGCTCCGCTGCGATCGGCACTCCCTGCTCCGCCATGGACTTGGCGATCGGTTCGTACTCGTTTGACTCCATGTTCTGGCGGTTGCTGAGCCGCAGCGCCTCGGGGGTCAGGGTCTGCAGGGCGAGCTGGTAGTGAGGCAAGAGACGATTGCGGTGCAGCAGCAGGGCAATCTCCTGCACCTGTCGGCTGTGCTTTTTCGACCAGGAGGTGGCGAATGACAGTGGCAGACCGGTGCGATGCTTGAGCTCGACGATCAGGTCGGCCTTGGCGCGGTCCAGTTTGAGGGCGCCGAAATTTGAGTCTGCCAGCCAGATATTCTTTATTCCGGCGGCGATGATGGTCTCCCAGTCCTCGCGGACGCGCTCCAGCGGCCACTGGTACATTTTGCTGCCGATGGCACCGGTGCCCCATTCGCAAAACGCGCACTTGAAGGGGCAGCCGCGACTGGTCTCGTAGGCGATGGAATCGTAGCGCGCTTGTCCGGCCTGGTCCGTCAACTCCAGCACATCCAGGGGGGAGGGGAATTGCGCCAGATCCTGGCAGCGCTCCCGCGGTGTCGTGGTGACCACGGTGCCGTCAACCAGGAAAGCCAGTCCGTCGATTGCGGGCCAGCCCGTCCGATCCGGACAGTCGAGGAATTGCTGGAAGCTGACCTCGGCTTCGCCCATGAAAATCACATCGATGGGGTCAACCCCCAGGTAATCTCCGGCCTGTTGCACGTGCGGGCCCCCTGCCACGATCAGCAGGCCGGGAAGCAGCTGCCTGAGTTCGCTTGCCAGGGCGAGAAACTCGGCCGCGTTCCAGGTGTAGAAACTGAAGCCCACAACGGGACTCAGCCCGGCTTCCAGGGCCTGTCTGGCGCCCGCTAACCCGGTCGCCTGCCAGTCTTCCAGCCAGTCGGCAATGTCCCGGCCGCACTGGAAATGCACCAGCTCAATCGCGGTGTCCGCGGCACTGGCGCCGTATTTGCGGAAATAGGCGGTGAGGGCGGCGGTGGTAGTGGGTGGCGCATTGAACTGCTCTGAGTCCATGCTGAGCAGCCAAACGGGACGTTGCAAGCGGTTGTCCTCCAAAACCTGTCGGGTATTGGAAATGTATAGGATTGCCGGCGTCTTGCCCACCTTCGCGGGCTGCGGCTGCGCTGTGAAAGGGAAGCGGTACTGCCTGCTGCACTGATGCTGTGTGGCCGTTTACCTGATGCAGGAGGGTGCGGGCGCCACACCGGGAGTGAGAAGGCGAGGGCGGCTGATCACCGACATAAAATTAGGGGCCGGCGCCCGTTGTGGCGCCGGGGGGTTGCGGTGGTGACCTAGAAGTCGTCCAGTTGCAGGTCGTAGTAGCCGAGCTCATCGCGCAGGCGACGTTCTTCAAGGCGTTGCTCTGCGCGGCGACGCTTGGCCGCCAGGCGCTGTTTCTCTGATGAAACAGGTAGCAGCTCCTGCATATCGTCATCGGAAAGATCGCCCAATACCGGCTCGAAAAAATCGTCCAGCGCTTCTGATGAAGCAGAGTCCTGATTGCGGTCAGCCATAAATCACCTCCGGATGATTTGTAACAGCTATTTCGCGGCAATATCACTCAGCGCCAGGGGGCTGTAAATCTTTTTTTTAAGAACTTTTTTACAAAACAACGCCCTGAATGTCCGCGGCGGCGGACCTCCCGGGTGGTAATCGGCGGCCTGCCTGCCATCCCTGGCAACCCTGTGCCCGATGCTACATCCCTGTAGTGGCCTTCCCTGGCCCCCATTGCACATGCCGGCAGGGCCGCCTTGAAACGTGAGTTGCAAGTCCCGTGCCAGCGTGTTTTGGCGCGGACGTGGGCATATCCCCCGTTTTCTGGCTATCCAGGGGGTGTCCGGCAGTGTCCGGACGCGTCCGGTCCCGAATCGCCGCAACGCGGCAAGGGTCAACAGTGGGCGTTCAGGCCCGCTGTGCCAACCACTGCAATATGGTCGCAGCGACCGTTTCGGGTCCGCCGCCGGTAGCGTCGACCCGCAGGTCGGCGTAGTGGCTGTAGAGGGGGGTGCGCTCTGCAAAAATACCGGCAAAGTCCTGGTTGCTGTCGCTGGCGATGCCGCGCGGTGGCGCAGCAGCTACCCGCTGTTCCAGGGTGGCCAGGTCAGCCTCCAGGTAGACCACCGGTCCGGCGGCCCTGAGTCTCTGCATGGCGGCATCGCTGTAGGGCACGCTGCCGCCTGTGGCTATGACCGCGCCTGCCAGATCGACATCCAGTAACACCTGCTGCTCAAGAGCTCGCAATTGCAGGTGGCCGTCGCGCTCGAGGATCTGCTGCAAGGTAGCCCCGGCACGAACCTGTATGTCCAGGTCGGTATCCACGAAGCGCCTCCCGCTGAGCTTGGCCAGCAGCACGCCGATGGTGCTCTTGCCTGCGCCGGGCATGCCGATCAGGCTGATGGTATCCGTGCTGGTGGTGCCGGCAGTGCCCAAAACGTCACCCCTGTGTTGTTGGAACTGCCATTATCCGCGCGCTGCGCACATCCGCCAAGACCGCTGGCGCCTTGCGCCGGTTTCCCGCGCTGGTTAGAGTGGCGCCCATATGTATTTTGCCGGCGCCGGCGGAGGACTGACACGTGACCCTGTTGACTACACCGCTGGATGCGCTACACCGGGAACTGGGTGCCAAGATGGTGCCTTTTGCCGGCTACGATATGCCGGTCCAGTACCCCGCGGGCATTATAAGGGAGCACTTACATACCCGGGAGGCCGCAGGACTATTCGATGTGTCGCATATGGGCCAGGTGCTTATCGAGGGTAGCGGCGCGGCCGCCGCACTGGAGTCCCTGGTGCCGGTCGATGTCATCGGCCTGGGGCAAAACCGCCAGAGCTACGCCCTGTTTACCAATGACCGCGGCGGTGTACTGGATGACCTGATTATCACCCGCTGGGATGAGGACAGGTTTTTCCTGGTGGTGAACGCCGGCTGCAAGGCACAGGATATCGCCCACATGCGCTCACATCTTGGCGGGCAGCAAATCACCGTGCTCGATCAGCAGGCCCTGCTGGCTCTGCAGGGGCCCGCCGCCCGGCAGGTTATGGGCGAGCTGTGCCCCGCTGCGGCCGGGCTGGTGTTCATGCAGGGCTGCGCGGCGGTTATCGACGGGGTCGAGGTATACATCACCTGCTCTGGCTATACCGGAGAGGACGGATTCGAAGTCTCCGTGCCCGGCGCGCATGCCGAGGCGCTGGCGCGACGGATACTGGCTGTTACCCCGGTACAGGCTATCGGCCTGGGGGCGCGGGATTCCCTGCGGCTGGAGGCCGGTCTGTGCCTCTACGGCCACGAGCTGACGCCGGACATCGACCCTGTGCAGGCCGGGCTGTTGTGGTCTGTCAGCAAGGCACGGCGTGCCGACGGTGAGCGCGCCGGAGGGTTTCCCGGGGCCGATGCAATATTCGAGCGCATGGCCTCGGGCGCGGCATTGCGTCGGGTGGGTCTTGCCGTGGATGGCAAGCGGCCGGTGCGCGAGGGTCAGGCGGTCCTCGACGGGCAGGGCAGGCCGGTCGGCACGGTCTGTTCCGCCTGTTACGGTGCCAGCGTGGGCGGGCCCATCGCCATGGCCTATGTAGAGCGGGCAGTGGGCGAGCCCGGCACGGCACTCAACGTCGACGTGCGGGGCAAGCTGGTGCCTGTCACCGTGGCGCGCATGCCTTTTACTCCCCAGCGCTACTACCGGGGTTGAGCCGTTCCGGCAGTGCCGGTCTGCGCAACTCGCGCAGTTTCGCCCCCAGTGCTGCCGCGGCCGCTCCCAGCCTGGACAGGGGCAAGCGGGGCAGGTATCGCACCGCCAGCCAGAGCAGCACCCCCAGCAGAGCCAGTCCGGCGGCTACCATCAGCCACTGGCGCGGACTGAAGAACTCTGCGCTGCCCGGGCTGCCAGATGTGCTGGCCGCGCCCGATCCCACCGTAATGACAGTGGCCGGCAGTGACAGCACCTGTAGCTGCGCCCGCGCGGTATCCCACCAGAAAAAGTCTGCGGCAGGCAATTGATACTCGCCCTCGGCCTGCACCACGTAGCTGATGCGCTGCTTGCGGCTGGCCAGAGTCTGGCCACGGTTGCTGCTGTTGTCGAGTACCGGCGGCGCGGGATAGGCCGCCAGCCCAGGCAAGTCCTCCGCGCTAAAGGTCGGTAACATCATGGCCATGACGTCGCTGGCGATGAACACGATCTCGCGCTCAAATGCATCGCCTACCTGCAGGCCTTCCAGAGAGCGGTCAAAGCTCTGGCTGACGCTATATTCAGGCGCTGCCACCCACTGCTCGACGCCGGCCAGCGCGGCCGGCAGCTCTGCCGTGAAGGTCACCGGGGGGCTCTCCAGTACACCTTCCACATCCCCGGCTTCACCGGCGTTGATCTTCACCCGCGCCGTAACGGGGGGAAGCGTAAACTCGCCGGGGCGCTGGGGGTAGACGTCGAGGGTCCAGAGCTGCAGCACCCAGTTCTGGCCACCGCGGCGCTCACTGGCATTACTGGCAAACTGCTCGGTCTGCAGTATGACCACCCCGGGTACCTCGGGCAGGCTGAGGCGGGTACCACCACTGAACCAGCGCTCGGAGGCGATTTCAATGGTCAGCGTTATCTTCTGCCCCGGCACCACACCAGCTGCGGGGCTGAGCCGTGCATCGATTGCAACACGGCCCTCGCGCTCCAGCTGTTGCGGGGTGATTTCCGCGGCGATACCTTTCACAGCGGCCGGTAACAGCAGTAACAGCAATGCGCCCTGCAGCAAGCGGAGCCAAATCCCCCGTATCATTGCTCCGCTTCCCTGCCAGTGTATTGCAGCTGCATGCCGAATTTGATGGCGAGGAAGTTGGACGGGTCCTGCTGTACGCTGCGCAGCCACATTTCCCCAGTGGCGGGATCTGCGAGGATTTCATCGGCAGTCAGCGTGACTGTCTCGGCCTGCTCCCAGGTGAGTTCCTCGGCCCCCTGGGCCGGAATTGCATCATCGCTGCCCAGTTCCTTGTCCTCGCCGCTCACCCCTGGCTCCGCCTGCTGGCTTTCACTCAGGCGGTTGATCTCGTCTATCAGCTCCTGGACTCGCTGGCGGTTCTGGCTGGCCCCCGGGTAGTCCGGGTTGCGCTCGAGCAGTCGGTCGTAGCGATTGACTGCCCGCAGGTAGTCCCTGGCGTGGGCCCTGGCGTTGCCCTCGTCGAACAGGGCATCGTCGCTGTCGCTGCGGGAAAAGTACTCAGCCGCCACCATGAAATCCTCGGCGTAGTAGTAAGCCAGCCCCTTCCACATCGGGTCCTCGAAACGTGCGGCGGCTGCCCGGTAGTCGCCTGCCTGCATCAGCAGGCGACCCTGCTGGTCGCCGGTGAGCCACAAATCGGCAAACCAGGTGATGCCAGCCCGGAGGATATCGGCGCCGGTACCGGCATCCTCATGGTTCGCTGCCTCTGCCCTGGCCCCGGTCCCGGCAGGGGACTCATCCCGGGCGCTGGCAGGCCCGGGGTTGCCCGCCAGCAGCAGGGGCACCAGCAGCCAGGCCCATGTCAGGGTCCAGCCCCGGCGGAACCAGAACAGGAACAACACCATGACTGGAAATACCAGCATATAGCCACTGTCGAGCCAGGGCAGGGCGCTGTCCTCGATGACCACGTAATGGCTGTCTATTTTGCGATTCAGCTGGCGCACATCGCTGTCATCCACCGTCAGGTCCAGGTAGCTGCCCCCGGTAACGTCGGCCAGCTTCTCCAGCGAACGACGCTCCAGCGGGGCCAGTCCCTGTTCCTGCGCTTCGGTGCCTACTCCCACCACCAGCAACTGGTCACCGGATTTGCCAAACCAGGACTCGAAAGCGCCGGTGCTGCCCGCACCGAGGCCGTCCGCGAACAGCACCACGGTGGCGGGGGCGCCGGACTCCCTCAACACAGCCTCCACCAGCGGCAGGCTGTACTCGGGAAATTTGCCTGCCCGGGGCATGATCGCCGGCCTGATGGCTGCCAGGTATTGACTGAGTATGTCCTGGTCGGCGGTCAGGGACAGCACCGTGTGGGCACTGCCCGCATAGACGATGAGCGCCGCCTTCTTGTCGGGGCGCAGCGCGAGCAAGTCGCCGATCTTCTGCTTGGCGCGCTGCAGGCGGCTGGGCTGGATATCTGTCTGCTGCATCGATTGGGATACGTCCAGCAGGATCACCAGCGCCGCTTCGTCCTGGCTCAGGGGGGAGGGTTGCTGGCGCCAGCTTGGACCCATCAGCAGTATCAGCAGGAGTATCGAAATCACCCGGGTAAAGTTCACGGGGTTGAGCCAGCGCGACTCGAAGCGCTGTAGTCGCAGGTGTTCCAGCAGGTGTGGGGCGATGATCCCGCCGAAGGTGCCCCGGCTGGCATCGCGCCGGCTCTGTATCAGTGTGATGAGCAGCCATGGAATAATCGCCAGCGCCCAGGCAGGGCGCAGGAAGTGGAAGTGCTCAAGGGCGGCGAGGTCAGGCAGCATTGGCTGCCCTCAGGCGGCGCCAGGTCTGCCATGCACCCACGCTGTGGTAGATAAGGTACAGGCTGAGGGCCACGCTTACAGGGACCCAGTGCAGACTCTGGCGGGGGCGGAAGCTGATGGTCTCGTACAGCTCCGGCTCGAGTTCACCTATCTCCAGATAGGCCTGGGCCAGCTGCTCCCGATCCAGGGCCTGGAAGTAGCGCCCGCCGGTGAGCTCCGACACCCGCTGCAGGGTGTCGATATCCAGCGCCTCCTCGCCGACCGAGGCGGGATCGCCGATGGCGACGGTGTAGATCCGGATATCCTGGCTGGCGGCCACCCTCGCAGCGTCCACAGGGGGCACCATGCTGCCGGTATCGTTGCCGTCAGTGAGTATGATCAGTACGCGGTTGTCGGAGTCACTTTCCATGAACAGCTTGATGGCCAGGCCGATTGCATCGCCAAAAGCGGTACTCTGGCCGGCCATGCCTATCTCGGTTTCGGCCAATAGCTGGGCCCACACCTGGTGGTCATCGGTGAACGGGCTCTGCAGGTAGGGGGCATTGCCGAACACTATGAGTCCCAACCGGTCGGAGCTGCGCTGGTCCCCCAGTTTGTCCAGCACGTGCTTTACGGCCTCGAGGCGGTCCACGTTGCTGCCGTCCGGCAGGGTGAAGTCGGTGGCTTCCATCGAGCCCGACAGGTCGACGGCGATCATCAGGTCGCGGCCCGACTTCTGCTGTTCTATGGGTGGCGCTATCCACTCGGGCTTTGCCGCCGCCAGCACCAGGCACAGCCACATGAGGTTCACCAGGAATTGCTGGGCGCGATCCCGGCGCAGCACCATGGCCCCGGTCTCCGGGCGCTGCTCGCTCAGTTCTACCAGCTTGTCGAAAAAGGGCACCCTGATCGAGTCCCTGCTCTCCTTGTAGGGTGGTAGCAGGCGCATCAGCAGTGGCAGTGCCAGCAGGGCCAGGGCCCACGGGTGGGCGAGCTCAATCATTATGCGGGTTCTCGTGCTGGTCAACCCAGGCCATGCTTGCGGCAAGCAGTTGTTGGCCTGTCTCGTGGGCCACCCCCTGGCCGGTATAACTCGCCAGGGCCAGCAGGCGGCCCTGCTCGGGTGAAAACGGCGGGCTCGGACATTGGCTGTTGAGAAAGCTCACCCATTCCTCCCCCGAGAGGCGCGCCACCTGTGAGCGGGAAAAGGCCGCCAGGGCGGTCAGCTTGAGCAGGCGATTAATCTCTCCCACCAGATTTTCGCTGCCCCTGGAACCGGCGAGCTGTTGCAGGCGGGCAGTGGCCTCCCGTCGATACCGGTTGCGATACCAGTGGCGCAACAGCTTCCAGCCACGGTACAGAGCAAAGCCCGCGAGCACCGCCCCCAACCACAACCAGCCGGTGGTCTGTGGCCACCAGCTGACAGCCGCGGGCGACGCGACTTCCACAAAATCCCCCAGGGCGTAGTTGCCGAAGGTGTCCGGCAGCGGCGGGGCGCTCATTGCAGCACTCGCTGACCGCCGAGCTTTTCACGCAGCTGGCGGGTGACCGGAGTAACCGTTTCCATCGGCACGACCAGAATACTGTGACGCTTGAGCTCCCCCTGTACATAGGCCACGGAGTTTTCGAAACTCTCTTCGAATTTCCTCCCCAGTTCCTGCCGGTCCGGTTCTATCTCCAGCTGGAACTTGCCATCGCTCACCACCAGATTGCTGGCACCGGAGATGTCCCGCTCCAGCGGATCAAACACCAGCGCGCAGATAATGTCGTTGTGCCGGTTGATGCGGCAGATTGTTTTGAGTGCTGCCTCGTTCCAGCCGTGCAAATCGGAGATCAGTACGACCAGGTAGTCGTGGCCGATACTGCGTTCAAGCATGCGCAATGCTTCATTGAGGCCCGCGGGATTGCTGTTGTGTCCCGGGGTGACGGACAGGTCGTTGTTCATCGCCGCGAGTTCTCCCAGCCAGCCCACGACCTTGCGCTGGTTGCGGGTGGGTTTGAACTCCAGGCTGCGGGTATCGTTGAACAGGATGGCGCCCACACGATCACCGACATCCAGCACCCGCCAGGCAGTGAGGGCGGCCATCTCCGCGGCGATAACCGATTTCATTTTCTTGCGGCTGCCGAAGAACATGGGCAGTCGCTGGTCCACCATGACAACGACCGGCCGGTCGCGCTCCTCGGTGTAAACCCGTACGTGGGGCTTGCCGGTGCGGTTTGTCACGCGCCAGTCCATGGTGCGGATGTCGTCACCCGGGCGGTAGTGGCGCAGTTCATCGAAGTCCAGGCCCCGCCCGCGCAGGCGTGAGCGTTTGCGCCCGCTGAGCAGGGAGCGCACGGGCTGGCGTGGCAGGTAGCTGAATCCCCGGGCACTGTAACGCAGGCGCATCAGGGCCCGCAGGTTGGTGTAGATATCCTCGCCGGGACTGTCGCTCATGACGCGCTCAACCCACGGCGACCTGTTGGATAATCTCGTCGATGATGGCGTCGGGGGTCACCCGGTCCGCGAGGGCATCGTAAGTTATGATCAGTCGGTGGCGCATGATAGCGTGCAGCACCGAGCGCACGTCGTCCGGGGTAACATAGTCGCGCCCGTCCAGCCAGGCGCTGGCCCGGCTGCTGCGGTGCAGGGCAATACTGGCCCGTGGGCTGGAGCCTGAATCGATCCAGTTGCCGAGTTTTTCGCCGAACTGCCCGGGCTGGCGAGTGGCCATTACCAGGTCGACAATATACTGCTCCACCGCTGCCGATATCTGCATCTGCTGGATCGCGGTGCGGGCGGCGAAGATGTGGTCCTGGGAGATCATGGCGAGCGCCTCCCCCTCATGACCCTCCTCCTGCTGCAGCATCCGCACGATGGCGAGTTCAGCCTCCGCCCTGGGGTAGTCCACCGATATCTTCATCAGGAACCGGTCCATCTGGGCCTCCGGCAGGGGGTAGGTTCCCTCCTGTTCGATGGGGTTCTGGGTGGCCAGCACCATAAACAGCTCCGGCAGTTTGTAGGTTTTCCCCGCGACGGTCACCTGGCGTTCTTCCATGGCCTCGAGCAGCGCCGACTGCACCTTGGCAGGCGCGCGGTTGATTTCATCCGCCAGCACCAGTTCGCTGAAAATGGGGCCCGGCTGGAAAGTCAGCTCCGACCTGCCCTGGTTGTCCTGGTAGATCTCGTTGCCGGTGACATCCGAGGGCAGCAGGTCGGGGGTAAACTGAATGCGCCCCAGTTTGGCCTGCAGCACCTGCGACAGCGTCTTGATGGAGCGTGTCTTGGCTGTACCTGGCAGTCCTTCCAGCAGCACGTTGCCGTTGCACAGCAGGGCCAGGGTAAGCGTGCGCACTACCTCCTCCTGGCCGATAACCGATTTGGCCATCTGTTGCATCATGGACTGGATGGCGCTGAGGTGTTCACTGGACAATGGAATACTCCCGTGTCTGTTGTGGTGGCCTGTTCGGCAGGGGATTTGCGTCAGCTAATTATAGCCGGATCTGGCGCAGGATTTTCAGAAGGAATAAATCCGGGCAATTGGGGCGCTGCGCAGGCTCGCGGGGATCAATTCACCGCGCCGATCATTGGCCCGTTCACTGCGCCCCGTCAGCTCGCCCACGCCCTCAGCCCGCGGAACTGCTGGGACAGATAATCCATCTGGTCCGCGAGGATCCGGTCCTTGGCCAGGAAGTGCCATTCGAAGGGGTTGGGCTTGAAGGGTATCGCCAGCAGCGGCATGTGCGCCTCTTCCGGGGTGCGATTGTCTTTTTGCCAGTTGCAGCGCTTGCAGGCGGCAACCACGTTTTCCCAACGGTCGGTGCCACCCCTCGAAGTGGGCAGTACGTGGTCGCGGGTGAGATCTGCGCGAGCATGTTGCTGGCCGCAGTACAGGCAGCGGTGGTCGTCGCGGCGGAACAGGGTGCGGTTGCACAGTGGCGGGACGAAGCCCTGCACGATCCTGCCCTGGATGGCGACTATGGGTTGTAGTTCGATACGGGAGCGCAGTCCGGTCAGGCGTTGCACACCGCCAAAATACGGCGGCAGCGTTGCACCGATGCCGTAGATGACATCGCCCTTGGCGTAGGCGGAAATCGCCTCGTGTGCGGTAATCCAGCCGCGCGGCTGGCCCGCCACATCCAAACGCAGGATTGTATGCATGGCCTCCAACTCACAGTTGTGGCTAAACGCTACTTTAAAAAGATTAATTTAACAATCAACAATTTACCGGCTGTCGCCGGCTTTGCTAACGGGCGACCCAGCTGGCACTCACCAGTACCGTGCCCTGTGACAGAATGCGCCCCTCGAAGCGCTCGCCCCGACAGATGGGGCCCACTCCGGCGGGTGTGCCGGTCATGACCAGGTCGCCGTCCTCCAGGGTGGTGAATTTGCGCAGCTCCGCGAGGATGGTAGCCGGCCGGTAGATCATCGTGTCGACGCCGCCTGCCTGGCGCGTCTTGCCGTCCACCTCAAGTTGCAGGGCGAGCTGGTCGAGGTCTGCAGGTACGGGCACGAATTCGCTGAACAGTGCCGCGCCGTCAAAGGCTTTGGCTCGCTCCCAGGGCAGGCCTTTCTGCTTCAGGGTGGACTGCAGTTCCCGTCGGGTGAGGTCTAGCCCAAAACCCACCCCCGCAAATTCACCACCCTGCACAAGCAGTACGATCTCGCCCTCGTAATGCAGTGTTTCGCCATCCGTTTGGGAATGCAGCTCCGGGCTGATAGCGGAGTTCGGCTTATTGAACACCACCATATCCTCGGGTATGTCATTACCCAGCTCCTGGATGTGCGCGACGTAGTTACGGCCCACACAGACAATTTTTGAAGGCGTTACACGCTTGCCACTGAAGTTCACGGTTTGCATGGCGTTTATTCCTGCGGTCGGTCGGTGGGTGTCATGTGCCCCGGCAGGGCATAGGCGAGCAGGTGGTCGGCGGCGCCGGACTCACTCGCCCAGTGGCTGCCCGCGGCGATGACCACAATTTGCCGGCCATCGGCGGCGCGGTAGGTCATGGGCGTGGCGGCGCTGCCCGTGGGCATGCGGGTGCGCCACAACTCCTCGCCCGAAATAGTGCTGAAGGCGCGGAAGTAGTGATCGCCGGAACCCGCAACAAAGACCAGCCCGGAGCCGGTCACCGCGGGCCCGCCCATGCCAGGGGTGCCCTTGAAAAACCAGAAGGGGAACGGCGCCATATCCCGCGTTGTGCCCAGCGGCACGCTCCACATTTTCTGCCCACTCGTGAGGTCGATGGCGTCCAGGGTATTCCAGGGCGGGGCGGTACACGGCAGGCCCCAGGGCGACAGCAGGATGTCCGGGGTGACGCAAAACGGAGTGCCTTTCTGCGGGTGCGCCGTGGGATGCCGGTCACATTCCTGGCGCGGGATCATGTGGATGATACCCGCGAGGTGGCTGGTACGCAGAACGATGATCTTGCGCTGTGGGTCGATGGCGGGGGAGCCCCAGTTATTGCCACCACCCTGGAAAGGATAGGCGATGGTGCCCTGCAGGCTCGGCGGCGTGAATATCCCCTGCCAGCGTGCCGCCGCAATTTTGTCCCGACAGGCGCTTTCCTCCCAGGGCGTAATGCCCCAGGCGGTATCGGGCGCTATAGTTTCCGCGACCAGCGGTGCCGGCAGGGTGGGAAACGGCTGGGTCGGTGCATAGTACTCCCCAGGGATGTCGCCCCGGGCCACCGGTCGCTCCTCGACTGGAAACAGGGGTTCACCCGTCTCGCGGTTGAGCAGGAAAAGATGTCCCATCTTGGTGGGCTGGGCCAGTGCCGGTACGGTTTTGCCGTCTTGTATGGCCTCATACAGGCTTGGCTGGGAGGGTGTGTCGTAATCCCAGATGTCGTGGTGTACCGCCTGGAAATGCCAGCTCACCTTGCCGCTTGCGCCGTCCAGGGCCACCACGGAGCTGGAGTAGTAATCCAGGCCCTTATCCAGGGAGCCCCGCAGTCCGCCGTAATAATCCGGGCTGCTGTTGCCGGTGGGTACAAATACGAGATTGCGCTCGGGATCTACCGAGATAATTGACCACACATTGGTAGTGCCTTTCTGGTAGCGCTGTCCCGTGTCCTGCAGCTCAGGTTCCGCCCCGGGTGGCAGGGGATCCCATGACCATGCCAGTTTGCCGCTGTGCACATCAAAGGCACGGACCACGCCGCCGGGACTGTCGGTGCGCCGGTTGTCCAGCACCATGGCGCCGGTAATCACCAGGTTGCCGAGTATGGCGGGCGGTGAGGTGATGCCATATTCGTTGCGAACATGCTCACCCAGCCCTTCCCGCAGATCCAGTTGGCCGCCCTCGCCAAAGTCTGCGCAGGGCTTGCCGGTGGCGCCGTCCAGCGCAATCAGTCGACCATCCAGGGTGCCGGTGAAAATACGGTGGTCGCAGGCCTTACCCTGCGGCTGCGGATCCTGCCAGCTGCTCACGCCGCGGCAGTTGGTGAGCGCTATCGGGTCGGTATCTACCGCGGGGTCGTAAGCCCAGCGTTCGCGGCCGCTGGCGGCGTCCAGCGCGAACACCCGGTTGAAGGGCGTACAGTAGTAAACAGTGTCGTTGACCACGATCGGTGTCACCTGCAGGGCACTTTGGGGTCGCGGGCCGTCTTTGTCGCCGAACCTGCTGCCGCTGGCCCCCTCCCGTGCCGGGCGAAAATCGCCGGAGCGGTGTTCCCAGACCAGCTCGAGTTCTGCCACATTGGCCGGGGTGATCTGGGTCAGTGGGGAGTAGTGGCCACCTCCGGGGCTGGCTGCATAACTATCCCAGAGGTTCTGGCTGTGAAGGGTGCCCGGGCAGGCGAGGGTTGAGACCAGCCACAAAGAGAGCGGTATCCGGGGTCGTGGTGCGGGTGACGCTTTGTGATAAGCCATTGAACTGAATCCTTGCCGGGAACGGCAATCCGACAGGCAGTTATAACCCGGTTGTGGCGTATGTGCCAGATCGACGACACACGCCGCGGGGCGAATGCCAGGCTGTAACGGGCTCGCTTTCCTACAGTGGAGGATCTGCTCGCAGGGCGCTCGAGCTGTTGACCCTGAACCAGCCGGTCACGGAGAAGCGGTCGCGTCGTGTCGGCAGCACTTCGTGCTCGAAATCCTCGCTGAGAAATACCGCAAGGGTGCCGAAAGCCGGAGTCACCCTGATACCGTCGGTGGCACCTGTTTCCGGGTAGATCACCAGCTCGCCGCCGTCACCGGGCAGCCAGCCCGGGTTCAGGTAGGCGACTACGGACAGTACCCGGTTTGACTCGCCCTTGAACGCGTCCAGGTGCCGGCGATAGAAGGCGCCCTCGGCATAATGGGCGAAATGGCTTTCAAAGGAAAACAGGCCCAGGAACAGCCGGTAGTTGAGGTACGACTGCAACCGGCTCGTCCAGTCCAGCCATCTGCGCCCGGCTGCCGATTCACCGGTAATCCAGCAGATCGTATCCTTGCGCACAAGGCGGTTGAGCACCTGGTCCTGTTCGCGACCGATCCCGGCGGGTGCAAATTGCCGCTCCGACATGGCATGAAGGTGCAGCAGGAGGTCATCCGCGAGACCGGCTGGCAGCGCGCAGGGATTGATGCTGTAGCCCTTTGCCAGCAGGTCATCGGCTATTCGGGCAAACAGCTGGTCGCTGTCTGCATCGGTGTTGTCGCCAACCGGCTCCCGCGGGGCTATCGTCATATTCCGGTTGTATCCTGTGGGCCGGCCTGTGCGGCCATGTGTTGTCGCGTGTTGTCGCGTGTTGTGAAGGGTCGTGCCGGGCGGGGCCGTCAGTGAGCCAGTCCGGTGCGAGTATATAGCTCAAGCGCCCCCACTGCCCGACAATTTCACGGGGTGGCGGGGCGGTTTTGCGGGCCCTGCTACCACCCGATCGGGCGTCGTTTGAGCTCCTGCCCCGCAGGCTCACGCAGGCGGGCGCCGAATTGACTTCAAAGGGCAATACACTTATCGTTGCCTGCTGTTTTTTGAGCAGATTTGCGTGCGAATCCCGGCCTCCGGAGCATGCAAATCCACCACGGCGGTAAGCCGGGTCGAGGTGACCGGTCCGGGTTGCGCCCGTCGTAAGGCGGCCTCCAGGCCTGGATCAATCGCCAGCGGAAATTGGACAGAAATATATGAATGCACAACGCCCGGCAGGGATCATTGCGACCCTGGAAAACCCGTTTGCTGAGCGGGATGAGCAGGCTTTCACCGTGCCGGGGCAGCTCGCCTCGACCCCCGGGCCCTACGAGGAATCGTTGAAGGCGGGCTGGGACCTGCAGCAGCGGCCCTACCAGACAGCGGGCGTCAAGAACATCCAGCGCCAGCACCAGAAGAGCCGGATGACCATCTGGGAGCGCATTCGCTTCCTGAGCGACGGTGAGCCGACGGTGCTTTACCAGAACTGGGGGCCGAACCTCGACGGTGCTTCGCTGGTGACCGCGATTATCAAGGTCAATGGTCGTGATGTGGCCCTGTACGGCCACGATTTCACTGTCCGCGCCGGCTCGATGGACGCCACCAACGGCGAAAAACTCGCGCGCCTGTTCGAGCTGGCCGCTCGCCAGCGCATTCCCGTGGTCGGTATCAATGATAGCGCCGGAGCCTATATCCCCGCCGGTGTGGGCGGCCTGGACGGCTACGCGGAGGCGTTTGCCGCCCTGCGCAAGATCAGCGGCGTGGTACCCAGCATCATGTGTATGTTCGGCTTCAATGCCGGGGGCGGTTCCTACCTGCCGCGCCAGGGCAGCTTCCTGATCCAGCCCAACGAGACCTTTTTCGGCCTGACCGGCCCCGGCGTGGTGAAAAGTGTACTCGGTGAGGACGTGACCCCGGACGAGCTGGGTGGACCCGCGGTGCACAGCAAGAGCGGCGTCACGGACTTTGTGGTCAAGGATGAAGTGGCGGCCCTGCGCAAGGTGCGCGCGCTGCTCAACTACCTGCCCAGTTGCAACGGCGAGCTGGCTCCCCACCAGGCCAGCTCCGACCCGATTACCCGCAAAACCTGGGATATCGACATTCTGTTGAAGAAGGCATTCAATTCCCCGACCGGCTTCAACACCCCTATTGACGTCACAATCCTTATCCAGCAGTTGTGCGACCACGGCGACTTCCTGGAGATCCAGCCCGATCGCGCCCGCAACACGGTCACCGCGCTGGGTCGCATGGGTGGCAACGTCATTGGCTTTGTCGCCAATAATTCCTCGGTGGCCTCGGGCCAGGTCGATATCGACGCCGCCTACAAGAACGCCCGCTTTATCCGCTTCTGTAATTTGTACAATATCCCGGTGATTTTCCTCGAGGACACCACCGGATTCCTGCCGGGCAGGGAGCAGGAAAGCGGCGGTATCGTCCAGGCCGGCCGCGCCATGCTCGACGCGATCGTCGACCTGCGCACCCCGCGTTTCCTGGTGCTGGTGCGCAATGCCTACGGCGGTGCCTATGCCGCGTTCAACAGCATCGCGGTGGGCGCCGATTTCGTGGTCGCCCTGCCCACCACCCGGGTAGCGGTTATGGGTCCCGCCGGGGTCGAGTATGTGTACAAGGACGAGCTGCGCAAAATTCGCCAGTCCGTTCCAGACAAGGTGGCTGCGGAAACAGCGGCACAGGTCGCCGCCGGCCTGTCGGAGCGACAGGCAGCGGAGGCCGCCAGGGACCTGGTCCAGGGCTGGGTGAAAACCGAGGAAGCCCTGTTGGCCAAGCGCTATGAGCGGGAGCTGATGAACCCCAACGAGGCGCTGAGCCTCGGTTCCATATCCCAGATTGTCATGCCCTCGGACCTGCGCCAGGTACTGGCGGAAAACATGGCCTTCTACCTGCGTCGTTACCAGCCCGGCCCATTGCAGTCGGTCCAGCGCGAATTTCATTGATCGCGCAAGCCCGCGAATAAAAACTGAGGAACACAGGCGTGTCCAACGAATATTACCTGCACAACCCGCTCATTCACCGCGACCGCAAGCTGGGGCAAAGCCGCAGTGCCTGGGTCAGGCAGTTTGACTGTACTCATATGCGCCCGCTGATCATCTGCCGGGGTCCCATTCGCAAGGAAGCCATGGACGTGTTTGCCGAGATGGGCATAGAACACTTCGGCATCCTGTTGTCCGAGAAAGACTCCATTGTCTATCGCAATGCCTTGGCGCCGGAGCTGCGCTCACTGACCGACCCCGACCGGGTACACCGGGTGCCGGACTACAGCGGCGCCAACAAGGAAGAGCGTGAGGCGCGGATCAGGCAGATAATCAATATTGCCAGGGAAAACAATTACAACTCGATTTTCGCCGGCTATGGGTTCATGGCGGAGGACGAGATGATGGTCGCCGCCATGGAAAAGGCGGGTCTCAATTTTATCGGCCCCTGCTCCCGCACGGTGCACGACGCCGGCCTGAAGGACGAGGCAAAGCGCACCGCCCTGAAAACAGGCGTATCGGTTACCCCCGGTATCGATAATGGCACTGCCCTGACCCTGCTGAAAAAACACCCGGACGTGGCCGCGCTGAAAACGCTGGTCGCGGAAAAGAAGCTGGCGCTGGATGGCGCCGTGCTGGACGATGACTCCGTAACGCTCGAGGACAAGGCCGATATGGTACTGGCGGCCTCTTACGACAAGGGCATCGACCTGTACACGGTGGCGGAACTGTGTGACACCCTGACCGAGGCGGTGAAGAAAATGGCCGCCGACTACCCGGAAAACCGCGTACGCCTCAAGGCGATCAGCGGTGGCGGCGGCAAGGGCCAGCGCATCCTGGGAATCGGTGAGTCCGCGCGCACCGCCGAGATGGTGCGGGAGATCCTCAACGAGGTGAAGACCACCGGCGTCGGCGACAACAAGAACGTACTGGTAGAGCTGAATATCGAGACCACCCGTCACCAGGAAATACAGGTGATAGGCAATGGCCAGTGGAGCATGTCGATGGGCGGTCGCGACTGCTCCCTGCAGATGCACGAGCAGAAACTGCTGGAAGTGTCTGTGACAGTGGAATCCCTGGAGGCGGCGATCGAGGAAGCCGACCGCAGTGGCCAGAAGGAAGAGGCGCGGGTGCTGCGCCAGGACCTGCTGACACTTCAGGCGATGGAGCAGGAGGCCGCGCGATTCGGCGAGGCGGTTGGACTTGATTCCGTGTCGACCTTCGAGTGCATCGTCGATCGCGACAAGCACTTCTTCATGGAAATGAACACCCGTATCCAGGTTGAGCACCGCGTCACCGAGCTGTGCTATGCGCTGGAGTTCACTAATCCCGACAAACCCGGGGAACACTTCGTGGTCGAGTCGCTGGTGGAGGCGATGGTGCTGCTGGCGGCCCACGGGGACAAGCTGCCCAGACCCGCTCGGGTAGTGCGCAACAACGACAGTGTCGAGGCGCGCCTGAATGCCACCAACCAGGCCCTGCAGCCTCACGCAGGCGGGATAATCGAGTCCTGGAGCGATGCCGCCAACGGCGAAATTCGGGATGACCAGGGCATCAGCCTGCACAACCCCGACACCGACGTGTTCATGAAATACACCCTGGCGGGGGCATACGATTCCAATATCGCCCTGTTGCTCACCGTGGGGAATACCCGGCTCGAGACCTACCAGCAGATGGCCGAGACCATTCGCCAGACCAGGATGCGCGGTCGCGACCTCGCCACCAACCTGGAATTTCACTACGGCCTGGTCAACTGGTTTATCGCCCAGAACGTCAACGCGCGACCGACCACCCGTTTCATCGTGCCCTATCTGACCGCGGTGGGTGAACTGAAGCGGCACGCCAATAACCTGGACCTGGAGTTTGCCTACAAGTCGATAAGCACGGCAGCGCTGGCAGGGGTCGAGGGCGAGGCAGCGAAGGCCCTGTCAGAGGCCCTGCACTTGAAGGAGTCGCTGCTGTTGCGCCCGCTTCACCACCTGTTGCGGGAACCCCATGTCCTGAGTGGTTGGCTCAGTATCAATCGCGACTGCTATACGATGATCGATGGCCGGATCAGCTGGAACGAGAACCCGCTGGAGTTGTTGGCCGACACCTATCATTTCCTCAACATGGATAACGAGAACGACGATGAGGATGCGGCCTCGGCCATCATCTGGGATCACGACGACCGGATCCTGCAGGATGCCATCGCTTTTTATGGCGAGTTGAACAACCGGCTGCAGGCCGGGGACTGGGTAGAGCTGTGCTCCCTGCTCGAAGCCGACGATGCGCCTGCAGGTATGGATGACGCAACCTGGGCCAGCGTGCGTGGTGCCCACCTGGGCTTCCAGGCCGGTGTCGATGTTATCGCCGTGCTGCCCAGTATTGCCGAGGCTACCGGCTTCTACGACCTGCGGGTCAATCCCGACCTCACCGTACATATACCCACGCGCCTCAACGATCCCGAATTGCAGGCGACGATGGCCAAGGTGCTGGTGCCCCCACCGATGGCCAAGTCAGATGAAATCCTGGCCGAGAGCGGCGGTATGTTCTACGCCCGGGAAACCCCGGAACACGACGTCTATGTGAAGGAGGGTGACCACTTCAACGCGGGCGATCCCCTGTTCATCATCGAAGTCATGAAGATGTTCAACAAGTACTATGCACCGTTTTCCGGGACCATAGAAAAGGTGCTGGTCGAGTCCGATGGCATGATCATCCACAAGGGTCAGCCGATCTTCAAAATAACCCCCGACGAGCGGCCCGTGATCGAGTCGCCCGAGGAAGTTGCAGCCAGGCGCCGGGAAGCCACCAGCCGGTTCCTGCAACAGTTGTAGGCAAGGAGTAGACGAGATGATTACAGCCCTGGACCACATTGCCATCGCGGTGCCCGACCTGAAGAAAGCCATCGAGCGTTTCATGCAGGACTTCGGCCTGCCCTTTGAGGGCACGGAGGACGTCGCCGAGGCGAAGACATCGACCGCATTTTTCCCGCTGCCGCCAACCAGTATCGAACTGGTACACCCTCTCGACGGCGGCGGGCCGATTGCCAAGTACCTTGAGAAGAAGGGTGGCGGCCTCCATCACCTGTGTTTCCGTTCGGACAATATCGAGGAAGATATAGCCAGGCTGAAAGAGAAGGGTTACCAGTTTCTCTCCGATGGCCCCATCCTGGGGGCGCATAATTCCCTGGCCATTTTTATCCACCCCAAAAGCTGTGATGGCGTATTGATCGAAATTAACCAGCCCGCCGGGGACCACCACTGACAGCTTCGCGAGGAATTCGCCAATGACAGACAAGATTTACGACAAGGCCAAAGCCACCCCTGATGCCTGGCGTGATCTGGCGGAAAAGCAAATGCGCGGTGGCAGCCTGGACGACCTGGTATGGCACACCGCAGAGGATATCCCGGTAAAGCCACTGTATACCGCAGCGGATATCGAGGGTCTGCCCTATACCGATACCATGCCGGGCATGGCGCCCTATATTCGCGGCCCCCAGGCGACGATGTATGCCGGGCGACCCTGGACCATCCGCCAGTACGCGGGCTTCTCCACGGCAGAGGAATCGAACGCTTTCTACCGCAAGGCGCTGGCCGCAGGCGGGCAGGGTGTTTCGGTGGCATTTGACCTGGCCACTCACCGGGGTTACGACTCGGACCACCCGCGTGTCGCCGGGGATGTGGGCAAGGCCGGGGTGGCGATAGACTCCGTAGAGGATATGAAAATCCTGTTCGATGAGATTCCGCTCGAGAAGGTGTCGGTCTCCATGACCATGAACGGCGCCGTGCTGCCGGTGCTGGCAGGCTATATCGTCGCCGCCGAGGAGCAGGGGGTGCCCCAGGAGCAGCTCACCGGCACCATCCAGAACGACATCCTGAAAGAGTTCATGGTGCGCAACACCTATATTTACCCCCCCAAACCAAGCATGAAGATTATCGGCGATATCATTGCCTACTGTTCCGGCCACATGCCGCGCTTCAATACCATTTCCATCTCCGGATACCACATCCAGGAGGCCGGGGCCAACGCCGCGCTGGAGCTGGCCTATACCCTGGCGGACGGCAAGGAATACATCCGCACCGCGATAGCGGCGGGCATGGATATCGACGACTTTGCCCCACGGCTCTCGTTCTTCTGGGGAATTGGCATGAACTTCTACATGGAGATTGCCAAGATGCGAGCCGCGCGCCTGCTGTGGGCCCGCATCGTCAGCGAATTCAACCCGAAAAACCCCAAGAGCTCCATGCTGCGCACCCACAGCCAGACATCCGGCTGGTCGCTGACCGAGCAGGACCCCTACAACAACGTGGTGCGCACCACCATCGAAGCCATGGCCGCGGTATTTGGCGGCACCCAGTCCCTGCACACCAATGCCCTGGACGAGGCCATCGCACTGCCCACCGAGTTCTCATCACGTATCGCCCGTAACACCCAGCTGGTGATCCAGGAGGAGACCGGCATCACCAGGGTCGTGGACCCCTGGGGCGGATCCTACATGATGGAAAGCCTCACCCGGGACATGGCAGACAAGGCCTGGGAGCTTATCCAGGAAGTGGAAGAGGCCGGCGGTATGGCCAAAGCCATAGAGACAGGTATGCCCAAGCTGCGCATCGAAGAAGCCGCAGCCAAGAAGCAGGCTCGCATAGACCGCGGCGAAGATGTCATCGTTGGGGTCAACAAGTACAAGCTCCAGCACGAGGATACAGTTGATATCCTCGACATCGACAATGAAGCGGTGCGCAATGCTCAGCTGGCGCGCCTGGCCAGTGTGCGCGGGGGCCGGGACGAGGCGGCCGTGGAGGCCATTCTCGAGGACATTTACCAGTGCGCGGTCAGCGGCAAGGGCAACCTGCTGGAACTGGCCATCGAGGCCACCCGCCGGCGCGCCACAGTCGGGGAGATATCGTTTGCCATGGAACGTGAATTCGGTCGCTTCAATGCCCAGGCCCAGACAGTGTCGGGCGTTTACGGCTCCGCATTCGCGGAGGACGAAAACTGGCAGGCCATCAGCAAGGACATCGACGCTTTCGTAGCGCAACACGGGCGCCGCCCGCGGATGCTGGTGTGCAAGATGGGCCAGGACGGCCACGACCGGGGCGCCAAGGTGGTGGCCACGGCCTTTGCCGATGTAGGGTTTGATATCGATCTGTCACCGATGTTTTCCACCCCCGAGGAGGTCGCTCGCCAGGCCATCGAAAATGATGTGCACGTGGTTGGAGCCTCCTCTCTCGCGGCAGGTCACAAGACCCTGGTGCCACAGCTGATCGAGGAACTGCGCAAGCAGGGCGCCGACGACATTGTGGTGATTGCCGGCGGTGTGATTCCCAAGCAGGACTACCAGTTCCTGCTGGACGCAGGCGTGAAATGCATTTTCGGTCCCGGTACCCCGATCCCTGTGGCGGCGCGCGATGTGCTGAATGCAGTGAACGCGGCGCAGGGTTGATCGGGAGTTGAAGACAGCAGCGCTACATTGAGGCAAGAGACTCGATCTCGGGCCGTTGGATACAGAGACCGCACCGCGCCGCCAGGCCCGGGTGGGTCGGACACGCCAAAAAGCGTACATGCCCGATAATGCGGGGCAGACCCTCCATGTACAGGCTCGGCGGCCGCCGGTCCGACCCACCCGGGCCTGACGTCGCGGTGCTCGATGCGTATCGCCGAACACCGCTGCTGGAGATTGCGTGAATTGCAGTAGCGTGCTTGTGGCAGTAGAGAACAATTAAAGCACCAGGCCCGGATGATTATTTCTCTGAAAATCAGTTTTCTACAAGGTACCGATGCAAGCGACTCGAGTGTGGGCAAGCCGTTGGTGGAACGTCGGCCGCCATGGACGGCGGCCGCCGAGCCTGTACATGGATGTACGCTTTTTGGCGGTTCCACCAACGGCTTGCCCACGGTCGCGGCGCGATTTCAACGCACCCGCCCAATTGCTGTTGGTTCAGGCTGTATAATCCAAGCACAATGACTAAATTCAACCTACAAGCACTCCTCGACGGCAACCGCCGCGCGCTCGCCAAGGCGATTACCCTGGTCGAGAGCAAGCTCGAGAGTCATCGCGAACAGGCACAGGAGATACTCGAGCAGGTGTTGCCGCACAGCGGCAACAGCATCCGTATTGGCATCACCGGCGTGCCGGGTGTTGGAAAATCCACGTTTATAGAAGCCTTCGGGCTCTACCTGATATCCCAGGGAAAACGCGTTGCGGTGCTGGCGGTGGATCCCAGCTCACCGATCGCCGGGGGTTCGATATTGGGTGACAAGACGCGGATGGAAGAGTTGTCGCGACGCGATGAGGCGTTTATCCGCCCATCGCCGTCGGAGGGCAACCTGGGGGGAGTCGCCCAGAAAACCCGCGAGACCATGCTGCTGTGCGAGGCGGCGGGTTACGATGTGATCCTGGTTGAAACCGTCGGCGTGGGCCAGAGTGAATACCAGGTCGCGGGCATGGTGGACTTCTTCATGGTGCTGATGTTGCCCGGTGGCGGTGACGAGTTGCAGGGTATCAAGAAAGGTATTCTCGAGCTGGCGGATGCGCTGGTCATCAACAAGGCCGATGGTGAGAGCGAGAACCTCGCCAAACTGAGCAAAACCCATTACACCAGCGCCATGAATCTCCTGCGTCATACCAGTTTCTGGACACCGCGGGTGATGACCTGTTCGGCGATCAAATCGGTCAATATCGATGCGGTGTGGGGCATGGTGGTGGATTACTACTTCCAGGCCGTGGCGGAGTCTGCTTTTCAGGCCAAGCGCGCGCGCCAGAATCGCGACTGGATGCACCAGCTGGTTAACGAGATGCTGTTGCTGCGCCTCAAGCAGAATCCTGCTGTGAAAGATATGTTGCCCAGGCTGGAGGAGCAGGTGCAGAAACACGAGACTACCGCCTACGCCGCCGCCAGACAGATCATGGACCAGTTTTAGGTCCCCGGGCCGGGAAATGCCATGCGATTCTATCCGCTGGAAAAACTGATCAACCTTCACGACGCCTACTCCCGCCAGTTCAAGATCGACAACCTGCAGCTGCTGCTGCTCCAGCGCGATGGCGAGCTTTACCTTATCGAGGGACGCTGTCCCCATCGTGGCCACCCCCTGGACGTTGCCACGCTGCAGGACGGAATAATCCAGTGTGCATTGCATCATTACCAGTTTGCCATCGCCGATGGTCACCTGCTGCACGCCACCGAGGAGCGCTGCCGCGGCTTGCGAACCTTCAGGGTGATTTATGAAGGCAACGAGGTCGGCGTCATGCTGGAGGAATGAGCGTGTGGAATCAGTATTCGCGCGGGGGAGCTCTGCCGTGGAAAGGCTGAGGGCCCTTGCGGCATCCGCTGCCAGGTGGTGGCGGGCCAGGTCTGCGAGTCACCGGGTCGGTAAACTCCATATCAAAATGGACCAGCTTACCCGACGTCTGGCACAAGATGCCGACGCGCTGGAGCAGCGTTTTGCCCGGGGCCTGGAGGTAGACAAGGGTACCCAGATATTACTCGGTCTGAAATACCGAGAGCTGGCAGCGCAACAGATCGTATTGCCGCTGCGGGAGGTAGAGTTCAGGAATTTTTCCCAATCTGGTGAGGACGGCATCCTGCATTATATTTTCACCCTGATTGGCACTACCGACCGTCGCGCAGTTGAAATCTGCGCCGGGGCAGGCTCAGAGTGCAACAGCGCGAATCTCGTTATCCATCACGGTTGGCAGGGCCTGCTTGTCGATGGCAGCGAAAGCAACGTGCTCCAGGGCAGGGCGTTTTTCGCCGCGCGCCCCGAAACACGGATCAATGGCCCTGTATTTGCGCACGCGTGGGTAGACCGGAAATCCGTGAATGGGCTGCTGCAAGCGCACGACGTTACCGGTGAGGTGGACCTCCTGTCGGTGGATATCGACGGGGTTGATTACTGGATATGGGATGCGATTACTGTGATATCCCCCAGGGTGGTCGTGGTGGAGGTCAACCTGACCATGAGTGAATCGTCGGTCACGGTACCTTACAAACCAGGTTTCAGGGCGCAATGGATTGCGCTGGCGGAGAAGCCGGGTGGGCAACGGCCCGAAGGCCTGCACGAGCGTGAGGATTTTTACAGCCGTTTCGCCGTTTATGCCGGTGCATCCTTGCCCGCATTCGTAAAGCTCGCACGGCGCAAGGGCTACCGACTGGTGGGCACCAACACCATTGGTTTCAATGCCTTTTTTATGCGCGATGACGTGGGCCTGGACCACTTTCCCGAGGTCTCCGCTGAATCCTGCGTCAATCCGGGCGTGGCGGCGCACTCTGATGTCGCCGTCCAGAAGCTGAAGGATTACGCGTGGCAGGAGGTATAGAGCGCCCTGTCGGCCGGCTTATCAATCATTCGCGAACGGCGATCCTGACTGCTCATCCGTTGGGCTATCCAGCAAGGGCGCCAGCGTCGGCATCAGCGCACCGAGCAGGCGCACCGGCAGGCCGCTGGTGAACTCATATTGGGCGGCCTGTGCGCCCGGCACGAAAGCGGTAATGGTGCCGTAGAACCGGTCGTCAATCATGAACACGAACGTGGCCACGCGGTTGACCACGCGGGAAGAAATCAGTTTGCCCGGCGAGGCATATACTTCAAAGCGGTGATCGCCGGTGCCGGTCTTGCCGCCCACCGTATGGCGTGAACCGTCGGGCCGCTGCAGGTAGCCCTGCAGCGCGCGGGCCGTGCCATTTTCTGCCACATCGATCAGCGCTGAGCGAACCACCGCGGCAATCGCCGGGTCCAGCACCTGCTGGCCCTGGGCCGGCAGCGCGCCGAACAGCGTTTCGTAGGGCGTGGCGGACGCAAAGTGCAGCTGCTCGACCAGGTGGGCCGGGTAACGCAGGCCGCCGTTTACTATGATACCCATCAGTTCCGCCAGTGCGGCGGGCCGGTCGCCGGAGCTGCCAATCGCGGTTGCCAGGGAGGGCGTCAGTGAGGCGAAGGGATAACCTAGCCGCCGCCATTGCTGATGCAGTTGCTGGAATGCCTCGATTTCGAGCAGGTCGAGAATACGCTTGTCCTGGGCGTGTTTGCGACGGGTCTTCATCAGCCACTGGTAGACTTCCTGGCGCGCATCGGCCGATGCGCCGAGCACCTCATCGATAGACGCGTCGGGGTGCCGCAGCAGGTAGTCGATCAGCCACAGTTCCAACGGGTGCACACGGGCGAGGTAGCCGCGGTCGTTGAGGTTGAATTTTTCCGGGGGATAGAGCGCGAAGACTTCCTCCAGTCCCTCGGGTGTGTAGTTCTTATCCGGTACGTGGCGTGCCATCCAGGGCGCCAGGTCCTCTACCTGCATGTCGGGCCATACCGAGCGCAGCGCAATCACCAGCGCGCGCGGCGACACCCGCACACCGTCGAGTAGTGTGGTCAGGGATTCATCGCGTGTCTTGCCCTGGTACTTCTGGTAGAAGCGACGCAGGAAGACGCTGCCCTCGCGGTCGGCGAACCGGCGCAGATACTCGGCCCGGGCGGGGTCGGCCGCATTTTCCAGCACCCGCGCGGTGCCGGAGGGCGCCCGGTACATATAGTGATCGGTGACCTCGCGCATCATGCGGATGAAAACCAGGTTTACCGAGCGCTGCAGTGCCTGCGCGACCGTCAATACACTGCGGTTGTCTCTACTGTCGAAATTATCAAAATGGTGCGCGCCGCCCCCGGTATAGAAGGTCTGGGCGGTACTGGCAGAATAGCGGCGCTGCATCGCCGCCGCCATTGTCGAGTTGAGGTCGGCTCCCGGGTTGGCGCGTAAATGGTCGATCACCCAGATGCTCAGTCGGTCTTTCGGGTGTGGCACGACACGCGCGAGCTCAGACGCTGGCAACTGGTAGTATTTTGCATGCGCCTCGCTGATCAACTCGAGCCAGCTGACCAGCGTGCGCAGTTTAGCGGTGGAACCCAGGTCGAGTTTTGCGCCGGCATTTATATCCAGCGGCTGGTCCAGGTTATCGGCATTGATACGCAGGCGATTGAAGTCCGGGCCGCTCTCGTAGAGCGTCAGGCTGTAAATCACCTTGCCCGGGTCACTGGCGCGCAGCAGTCGCGCACCGGTCAGTCCCAGTTCCTCGATACGCTCGGGATTTGCCAGTGAGCGCAGGAATTCGGTGACGCCAAGCTGGACCTGTTCGTCCAGGGTAGTGCGAACCGTGAGATCGATGCGATCGAGTTCGTACAGACTCCGCACATCCAGTAGCGAGAGCAATCGGTTGCGGGCAAGGTTTACGCCTTTCTGGCCTGTGAAGTTGGTGACCGGGGAAGACGTCGCGCGCTCGCGCAGTGTCAGTGGGGTGGCCAGCGCGGCATTGGCGAGACTCTGGCTGATAACGCCTTCGCTTGCCATGCGTCGCAGGTAACTGTCCGTGAGCCGGGCCAGCGCGGAGGTATCACGCGCGAGGTAATAGCTGGGACGACGGACCGCCAGGATCAGGCTGAGCGCCTGTTTGTAATAGCGCGCCCTGTCTTCAAGTGGCGCCGAGGGGTTGGACAGTACACGGCTGACATCCTCAAAATCACTGCCATACCAGGCTTGCAGCCCGTCACCAATGCTGCTGATCTCACCGTAGCCGGGCTGTGCGGCCAGCGGCAGTGAATTGAGGTAGTTGAGCACCAGGTTGCGACGTGCCGGTAATGTATCCGGACCCTGGCTGTATACCCGCAGACTGGCCGATATCATCTGGTAGAGTTTGTCCCGGGCATCGTGGGTGATGCCATCGGGTGAATGGCGGAATTTTTCGAGCTGGGTAGCCAGGGTGCTGGCGCCGATTACCTTGTGGTCGCCGCCCACGGTTTTCAGTCCCTGCTGTGCCACCGCCATTGCCAGGCGTTCCCAGTCGACCACGGGGTTCATGGCAGGGCGGGTCTCGTCGAGCAATTCGCGGTCCTCGACAAACAGCAGTGCCTCGACAATCGGTGTCGGTATGGCTGCAAAATTCGGGTATACAAGACGGGGGTAGCGTGCCTGCTGTATCACAGAGCCGTTCATGTCGAGCAATTGCAGCCCCGCCTGGATCTTTTCGGGATAGACGTTGAACACGCCGTGCGCGGCGAGTTCGCTGAGGCGGCGCGATGGCACGGCCTGTCGCTCTATAGCGTAGCCGTTACTGAGTAAGCGCTGCTGGAATTCGGGAAGTTCGGCGTAGCCCAGGCGTACATCCCAGGGACCGCGATCAGGGGGCAGCGGGTCGCGGGTCGCGCCATCCTCGACGTGGAAGCCGATATGGGCGGCAAAATCCGCCAGCTGGCGGGACTGGAGATTGGCCGTTCGCATCTCCTGGTAGGCGAGGTAGGCCAGCACGACCACGCCACCCAGCATTATCACGCCCAGGGTTACCCGCACCAGTGGGGCAATCACCCTCTGCCACAAGCCAACGCGCCTGTGCGGTGCGGCGGGGTGTTGGCTGGCGCCGGTTGCGGTTTTCCCTGGAGTACGGATGAAGGAACCGCGGTAGGCGCCCTGGTTGTTGCCTGGTCTCATGGTCAGAACATCAGCAGTTATTGGCTGCCTGGTGCGCGTAAAGGTTAGATTTCATGCTTTCATCTTGCTTGAAGAACCCGCTGAAAAGCCATTCAACTTGTCGAAATAGTGCACTTTTCCGGCTTTTTT
>JAHEBL010000128.1 GCA_024642265.1 Haliea sp.
AGACCGGCTATCCGCACGAGAAGATCAATGTGAACGGTGGCGCGATCGCCCTGGGCCACCCGCTGGGCGCCACGGGCACCAAGTTGATGACCACGCTGTTGCACGAGCTGGAGCGCACGGGTGGGCGCTATGGTTTGCAGACCATGTGTGAGGGGGGTGGGCAGGCGAACGTCACGATCATTGAGCGCCTGTAGATTGTTTTTTGGATCGTTCGTGGGTTCAGCCTGCGACGGGCGGACTAACTGCCCGGGACTCGCCGTGAACCCATCCATGGGGGCTCGTATCGGCCATCCATGGCCTCAACGGTCCCGGGCAGTTAGTCCGCCCGCCGCAGGCCGGCCAGGCTCTTTCCGCAGGATTTTCAGAACCCAAGCCATCTGCGTTGGTCGTGGATTTGCCGCAAGGACTGAAATAGAAGCCAGTGCGTAACAGTCTCTCCAAGGCAGTGAGTTGGTTACCGTTTTAATGTTTTTAAACGTTTTAGAAAACATGATGTAGCGCCAAGTGCACGGGCCAGTTGCGGTGGACCGTTGGAGGCCATGGATGGCCGACACGAGCCTACATGGACGTATTTACGGCGTGTCCAGCGCGACTGGCCCGTGCGATTGGTGCGGCGAGTAAAGAGCTGTCTCATGCATAGTTTGAGGGCAGCGATACCCGCTCATAGTCGTGCCACCTGAACGGATAGATAGAGGAAAAGTAAATGACCGGAATATGTGAAGGCAGGGTAGTGATCATCACCGGCGCCGGTGGCGGGCTGGGTGCGGCGCATGCCAGGGTGCTGGCGGGAGAGGGCGCCTGCGTTGTGGTGAACGATATCAACGAGGCGGCCGCGGCGAAAGTGGTGGCGGAGATAACCGCGGCCGGTGGCAAGGCGGTGGTGAATACCTCCGACATCACCAACTACGACGACAGCCTCAACGCCGTCAAACAGGCGCTGGACAGCTACGGCGACCTGCACGCCGTGGTCAACAACGCCGGCATCAATCGTGACCGCATGTTCGCCTCGATGACGGAGGAAGACTGGGATCTCATCATGGCGGTGCACCTGAAAGGCCATTTCTGCATCAGCTCCCATGCGGTGCACTACTGGCGCGGCCGCTCGAAAGAGGGCGCGGCCGTCGATGCGCGCATTATCAATACCAGCTCCGGTGCCGGCCTGCAGGGCTCAATCGGCCAGTCCAACTACGCCGCCGCCAAAGCGGGCATCGCCGCGCTTACCCTGAACCAGGCGGCGGAACTGCAGCGCTATGGCATTACCGCCAATGCGATTACCCCGGCCGCGCGCACCGGCATGACTACAGCCGTGCCGGAGATGGCGCAGCGCATGGCAAAGCCGGATGACGGCAGCTTTGACTACTGGGCGCCGGAAAATGTTTCCTCGCTGGTGGCCTGGCTGGTCTCCGCAGAATCGCGGGCAGTAACCGGTCGCGTGTTCGAGGCGGAGGGCGGCAAGATTTCCATAGCCGACGGCTGGCGCACTACCGAGGGCGTAGACAAGGGCGCGCGCTGGGAACCCGCGGAGGTGAAAGATGCCGTCGCACAGTTGCTGGCAAAAGAAGAGCCGGCCCAGAAAGTCTATGGCACCTGAGACATAACCCGAAAGTAACCAGCAGCGGCGAACACAATGGATTTCAGATTTACCGAAGAGCAGGACATGATCCGCTCCACCGCGGAAGCCTTCCTGGCAGAGGCGTCCACTCCGGCTGCCGTGCGCAGTGCCATGATCACGGAGCAGGGCTATGACCCGGCTCTGTGGCAGCGTATCTGTAACGATATGTGCTGGCAGGCCATGCATATACCCGAGCAGTATGGCGGTCTGGGCCTGGGCTATGTGGAACTGGTCGCCACTCTGGAACAGATGGGACGTTACCTGCTGTGCTCGCCCTTTTTTGCAACGGTTTGCCTGGCAGCCAATGCGATCCTGGTGGCGGGCAGTGAGGAGCAGAAGGCCGAATACCTGCCGCAGCTCGCGTCCGGCACTACCGCCACCCTGGCGTGGACCGGCAGCAGTGGCCGCTGGGATGCGCGGGCAGTGGATGTTGTGTGCAGCGCTGATGGCGACGGCTATCGGTTGAGCGGCAGTTATCGCTATGTGCCTGACGGTCACACCGCGCAGCTGCTGGTGGTGGCTGCGCGGGCACAGGGCAGCAGTGGCGCCGAAGGCATCAGCCTGTTCGTGCTGCCGGCCGATAGTGCGGGTATAAGCCGGCAGTGGCTGCCCACCATGGACCAGACCCGGCGCCAGGCGCAGCTGGTGTTCGAAGACGTGCGCGTACCTGCCGGCGCACTGATGGGCGGGGAGGGTACGGGCTGGGCGCTGCTGGAGAAAACCGTCGACCTGGCCACCGTCGCCGTTGCCGCGGAGCAGGTGGGCGGGGCGCAACAGGCGCTGGACAGCACCGTCGCGTACCTCAAGGAGCGAGTGCAGTTCGGCCGGGTGATCGCCTCCTACCAGGCCGTGAAACACAAAGCGGCCGATATGATGGTAAAGGTCGAGGCGAGTCGCTCGGCGGTGTACTACGCCGCGTGCATTGCGGATGAGGCACTGGCGGGTGGTGCGCTGGCACAGGAACTGCCCGAGGCCGCCAGTATCGCCAAGGCCTATTGCTCAGATGCGTATTTTTTCAATGCCGGTTGTGGCATCCAGCTGCACGGCGGCGTGGGTATTACCGCCGAGTACGACATCCAGCTGTACTTCAAGCGCGCCAAGTCCACCGAGACCTTCCTGGGTAACAGTGCCTGGCACCGGGAGCGACTGGCCGGGTTGCTGCTGGATGGCCCGGTACCGGCAGCAAGGGGGGGGCGGTGACATGAAGTTGAGTTTCAGTGCGGAAGAC
Source organism: Haliea sp. (assembly GCA_024642265.1). GTDB lineage: Bacteria > Pseudomonadota > Gammaproteobacteria > Pseudomonadales > Halieaceae > JARRPM01. The sequence goes on from JAHEBL010000128.1 coordinate 2,841, forward strand.
GAACGGTTTCGCGAGGAGGTCGCCGGCTGGCTGGCAGCCAATCTCTGCGGCGAATTCGAATGCATACGCTACCGCGGCGGCCCCGGCGATGAACACAGCTTTGTCGAGGAACGCAAGGCATGGGAGCGCAAATTGCACGAGGGCGGCTGGACCGGAATCGGCTGGCCGCGGGAACACGGCGGCCGCGCCGCCAGTATCGAGCAGCAGGTTATCTTCAATGAGGAGTATGCCCGGGCGGGCGGCCCGGGCCGCATGGGGCATATCGGCGAAACGCTTACCGGCCCCACGCTCATCGCCTTCGGTACGGCGCAGCAGAAACAGCGTTACCTGCCGGGCATCCTGCGCGGTGATGATCTGTGGTGCCAGGGCTACTCGGAGCCCGGCGCCGGTTCGGACCTCGCCAATGTGAAGACAAAGGCGCGCTTTGACGAGGATGCCGGCAAGTGGCTGATTACCGGCCAGAAGGTATGGACCTCCCTGGCCCACGAGTCCCGCTACTGTTTTGTCATCGCCCGCACCGATCCGGCGTCCGTGGGGCACAGGGGTCTGGGCTTTTTCCTGCTGGCGATGGATCAGCCCGGCGTGGTGGTGCGGCCCATCGAGCAACTCACCGGCACCAGTGAGTTCAACGAGGTGTTTTTCGACGAGGCTGTCTGTGGCGCCGACGACATCGTCGGCGAGCCGGGTGACGGCTGGCAGGTGGCGATGGGCCTGCTGGGCTTCGAGCGCGGCGTTTCCACGCTGGGCCAGCAGATGCTGTTCCAGAACGAGTTCGATGAAGTGGTGCGCATAGCGCGGGAAAATGGCGCCGCTACCGACCCGGCTATCCGCCAGCGTATCGCGGATGCCCATGTGGGTCTGCGCATCATGCGTTTCAACAGTATGCGTATGCTTTCCGGCGGAGAAGACGGCAGCCTCAGTCGCGAGGCCATGATCTACAAGTTGTACTGGGCGACCTGGCATCGCAACCTTGGCAAGCTGGCGATGGATGTGCTGGGTCCCGAAAGCGAGATTCTCGATGCGGCGCCGTACGGGCTGAACAGGCTGCAGTCCCTGTACCTGTTCACCCGGGCAGATACCATCTACGGCGGTACCAACCAGATCCAGCGCAATATCATCGCCGAGCGCGCACTCGGTATGCCGCGCGAGCCGCGCGGCTAGACCCTGTTATTTACGGAGTATTGTCATGGCACTGAAAGATCCACCACCTTACGTGAAACCCCACAACCTGCTGGCGGGGAAGTCGGTACTGATTACCGCTGCCGCGGGGGCGGGCATCGGTTTTGCCGCGGCCACCCGGGCGGCGGAGGAAGGCGCCCGCGCGGTGATGATCAGTGATATTCACGAGGGCCGCCTGCAAAAGGCGGTGGACAGCCTGCGCGAGGCCACCGGGCTTGAGAAAGTGTATGGCAAGCTTGCGAATGTGACGGCCGAGGCGGACGTGCAGGCCCTGGTGGATACAGCTGAAGAGCAGATGGACGGGGTCGATATCCTGATCAACAACGCGGGTCTGGGCGGCACCCGCCTGCTGGTGGAAATGCCGGACGATGAGTGGTCCCGGGTGCTGGATATCACCCTCACCGGCACCATGCGCATGACCCGGGCCATGCTGAGAAAGATGCAGCCCCGCGGTGCCGGCGTGATCGTGAACAATGCCTCGGTGCTGGGCTGGCGCGCCCAGAAGGAACAGTGTCACTACGCCGCCGCGAAGGCGGGGGTGATGGCGCTGACCCGCTGCGCCGCGCTGGAGGCAGCGGATTTCGGGGTGCGCATCAACGCGGTGTCGCCGTCGATTGCTTTTCACGAGTTCCTGAAAAAAACCACACCGATGGAATTATTGGAGGAACTTGCTGCCAAAGAAGCATTCGGCCGAGCGGCAGAAGTGTGGGAGGTGGCCAACGTGATGATGTTCCTGGCCTCGGATTATTCCGGTTATATGACCGGCGAGATCGTTTCCTGCTCGAGTCAGCGCGCCTGATCCAGAGCTCCGGGAGCGGCAGCTCCCGGGTTACCCAATGGCTTTGTCAGGGCGTATTTCGCCGCGGCGGCGTGTTACAATGGCGCAGCCCTGCGAGCGCTGCCTGTGCCAGCTGCTGGCCCCACCAAGCCAATAATGTGTTGAGTCATGAAAAAAATCGGCGAATTGCTGGTAGAACAGGGAAAACTATCCGAGCGCGACGTGGAGCGGACCCTGCTTGCCCAGGCGGAAATGGGCGGCGTGTTCGGCCAGGTACTGGTGAAGCTGGGACTGGTATCAGAAGCGGACGTCGCCGGCGCTCTGTCATCACAACTGTCTGTGGAGCTACTGGCTGCCGCGGATTACCCCGAGTCACCCATTCGCCTGGAGGCTGTCGCCCGGGATTTCCTGCTCAGTAACGCGGTGGTGCCGGTGGCTGATTCCGAGGGGGAGGCCCGGTTTGCGGCGACCATGCCGCAGGACCCGTTTCTTGGCAAGGCCCTGGCCATGGCGGTGGACAAGCCAGTGGTCATCGTTCTGGGGCTGGAAAGCGATATCAACAAGGCCCTGCAGCTTTACATGCAGGAACAGCAGGACGAGACCGGTGACTCGCTGGGGGATGACCAGTTCGGCGGCCAGTCCGACGACGAATTCATTGAACACCTGAAAGACCTCGCGAGTGAGGCACCGGTGATCCGGCTGGTGAACCAGCTGATTCACCGGGCGGTGGATATGGGTGCTTCGGATATTCATATCGAGCCCTTCGAGGATGGGCTGCACCTGCGCTACCGGGTGGACGGCGTGCTGCAGGACTACCCTGACCCGCCCGCCGGCAACCTGGCGGCGGCGATCGCATCGCGTATCAAATTGCTGTCGCAGATGAATATCGCCGAGCGCCGCCTGCCCCAGGACGGGCGTATCATGATCAGGGTGAAGGGCCACGAGCTCGACCTGCGGGTATCGACCATACCCACGGTGCACGGCGAAAGCATAGTCATGCGGGTGCTGGATCGCGAGAGCATCAGGCTCGACCTGCCCGCCATGGGCTTCAGCGCCGATACCCTGCGCCGTTACCAGGGATTGCTGGCGCGACCCCACGGCGTGCTGCTGGTGACCGGCCCCACGGGCTCGGGCAAGACCACCACGCTGTACGCCTCCCTCGCGTCCCTGGACTCCGAGGCGCTGAAGATCATCACTGTGGAAGATCCGGTTGAATACCAGCTGCAGGGCGTGAACCAGATCCAGGTGCAGCCCCAGATCAGCCTCAGCTTCGCCAGGGCGCTGCGGGCGATCCTGCGCCAGGACCCGGACATTATCATGATTGGCGAGATGCGCGACACCGAGACCGCGCAGATCGGCGTGCAGTCGGCGCTCACCGGCCATCTCGTGCTGTCTACATTGCATACCAATACTGCCGCCAGCGCGATCACGCGGCTGGAGGATATGGGTGTTGAACGCTACCTGATTACCTCCGCGGTCAACGGGGTGCTCGCACAACGGCTGGTGCGGACCCTCTGCAAACACTGCAAGGCGCCGCACGAGGTGGGGCGCGATTACATCGTGCAAACCGGGCTGCGACGCTTCGTCACCGGCGACAGCTGCCAGCTGTTTCGCGCGGTCGGCTGCACCGCCTGTAACCATACGGGTTACGCCGGCCGCACCGGTATTCACGAGCTGTTCGTTCTGGACGAGGAGATGCACCGGGTGATCATGTCCGGCGCCGACGCCACCCTGCTGCACGCCGCCGCGAAACGCCGGGGCATGATCAGCCTTTACGAGGATGGACTGCGCAAGGTGGTGGAGGGCGTGACGTCCATGGAAGAGCTCCTGCGTGTCACCCAGGACCAGAGCGAGAGTGAAACATCCGGGGATGTCGAATCGGTGGATATCGAACCGGTCGACCTGCCGCTCGTCGATCCCGTTTCGGCCTGAGCCGCCGCATGCCCCAGTTCAGTTACAAGGCGATCGGTCGCGACGGCAAGGCCCTCAATGGCGTCATCGAGGCTGACGGTATGGAGCTGGCGTCGCGCCAGTTGCGCGGGCAGGGGTTTACCCTGCTCAAGCTCGAGGCGGGTGGCGATGCCGATACCCCTGCCGCCCGCGCGGCGGGCAAGCCGCCCGGGCGCCAGGACATCCTGTCGATGACCAGCGAACTGGCGGTGTTGTTGCGGGCGGGACTGCCACTGGACCGGGCGCTCAAGGTGCTTATCGATATGGCGTCCCTGCCGCAAATGCATCAGCTGCTCAGCGAGATGCTCACCGCGGTCAAGGGCGGCAAGGCGCTGAGCCAGGCGATGGCGCCCCATGAGCAGCTGTTCGGTACTTTCTATATAAGCATGGTGCGCTCTGGCGAGGCCAGTGGCCAGCTGTCCTCGGTGCTCGACCGACTGGTGGAATACCTGGAGAACGCCAAGGCCAATCGTGACAGTGTGGTCTCCGCACTGATATACCCGGCGATCCTGCTGGTGGTGTCGGTACTGTCCATCGTGCTGATGCTGGGCTTCGTGGTGCCGCAGTTCCAGACCCTGTTCGAGGATATGGGAGAGGGCCTGCCCCTGTTGACCAGGGTGGTCGTCGACTCCGCGGAATTCATCAAGGCCTATGGCTGGCTGATCCTGCTGGTAGTGGCCGGCCTGGTTTTCTACCTGCGCCGCTGGCTTGGCACGCAACAGGGCAGAACTACCCTGGACCAGCGAATGTTAAAATTACCATTGGCCGGGGGAATCATTTTTGAGTTTGAGGTGTCCAAATTCTCCCGTACGGTAGGTACGCTGCTGGGCAACGGGGTGTCGCTGTTGAAGGCCATCTCCATAGCGATCGGTACCGTGGACAACCGGGTTATTCGGGAAGCCCTCGAGGTTTTGCCGCCGGCGGTCAAGTCGGGCAAGCGCATGTCGGTGGCGCTGGCGGACACGGGCATGTTCACTCCCATGGTTATCCAGATGATTCGCGTGGGAGAGGAGTCCGGCAGCCTGGACCAGATGATGCTGGAACTGGCGAAGGTGTTTGACGGACACGTACAGTCCGGCGTGAAGCGGGGGCTGGCCCTGCTGGAACCGGTGTTGATCCTGGGCATGGGATTTGTGATCGCCGTGATCATCATCGCCATCCTGATGGGCATCCTGTCGGTCAATGACCTGGCGGTGTGAGCTGCAAACAAAACATATAAGCAAGGAAGACCGAATGATGATGCTGAAGCGCAGAATAAATACTGGTCGGGACCTGACGGGCTCCGGCGGCTCCCAGCGCGGATTCACGCTGATGGAGTTGCTGGTGGTACTGGCGATACTCGGGCTGCTGATGAGCCTGGTGGGCCCGCGGGTGCTCAACCAGTTGGGCGGCGCGAAAACCAAGACCACGGGCATCCAGATCAAGGACCTGGAACAATCCCTGGAAATGTACAAACTGGATGTCGGGCGTTTTCCCTCGACCGAGGAAGGCCTTGCCGCACTGGTTACCAGGCCGGGCAGCGCGGCGGGCTGGAACGGCCCCTACCTGAAGTCCGATGTGCCGGTCGATCCATGGAACCGCGAATATCACTACAAATACCCCGGTGAGCACGGCGAGCTGGATATTTACAGCTACGGCCAGGACGGACAGGCCGGTGGCGAAGGTGAAGACGCGGACGTGGGGAACTGGAAGTAGTACCTGCCCCGCAACGGCAGGCTGCTTCCAGCGGCTATCCCGGGATGACCCCGACACCGGATGTTGCGCCCGATGGGCGCCAGGGCCAGTGCGGCTTCACCATGCTGGAACTGCTGGTCGCAATTTCCATCATCGGCCTGGTGATGGCGGTAGCGGTGCCGGCGTCGGTGCAGTTCTACCAGTCCATGCAATATCGCCAGGCTGTGCGCGATGTTGTCACCACGCTCGCTTCGGCCCGTTACAGCGCAATAAATACCGGACGTGCCCAGGACGTGGCAGTGGATCCCGTCGCCAATATCATCGCCCTGAATGGTAAAAGTACCCAGCTGCCCGAGGGTTTCAATGTGGCCGTACATTCCGCCCGGGAGGTGAACAGCGAGCGGCTCGGGGTGATCCGCTTCTATCCTGAAGGCGGCTCGAGTGGCGGTGGTATCGATATGGAGCGGGCCGACGGCAG
>JAHEBL010000030.1 GCA_024642265.1 Haliea sp.
CAGAGCGCCACGGCAGCCTGGAGTCGCTCTGTTTGGGCATGTTGCGATAAAGCAGAAGCTCCCTTGCGCGGTAGCAGATCAGGGGGGTGGTCAGTGCTGCCAGTTTGAGCAGGCCCTTGGCATAGCGCCGCCACAAACGGGCCGGGTCCTGGGTAATGCGAAACAGCCATTCAAGATTCAAGCGCTGCATCCAGCCGGGAGCGCGCCTGACTGAACCGGTAATGAATTCGAAGGTTCCGCCAACACCGATGGCAACTGGCACTCTCAGCTTATGCCGATTGCGGTTGAACCAGAGCTCCTGTTTGGGGTTGCCCAGCCCTACCAGCAGGATATCTGCGCCGGAGCTGTTGATGTTGTGGAGGATAATCTTGTCATCTGCGGCGAAGTCGGCCAGGGCGGGGCCCTGGGTATGAATAAACGGCGCCGCCGTGCCCGCTATTTTCAGGCCCTGATTCGCTTCCTGCAGCGCAGTCGCTGCTGCCGCGGCAACGCCTTCCCCGCCACCAAGCAGGAACAGCGACAAGCCCTCTTTTGCGGCGCGGCTTGCCAGGGCGGGTGTCAGGTCGGAGCCGGTGACGCGCTGCTTGAGGGGCTTCCCCATTATTTTGCTAAGCCAGATAATGGGGAAGCCATCCGCGGTTACCATGTCCGAGCTGCGTAACACATTCAACAGCTCCGGATGACGCGGGCGGGTGAAGCCATAGCCCAGCGAATTAACCAGGAAGTCGACGTTGAGTGTTGATACCAGATGCGTCCTGGTCGCTCCGCTATGTGCCATGTCGACAATGCGATCGATTGCCTGTTGCAGGGACAGATTGTCCACGGGTATGCCCAGCGAGTTCACGCAGTCCCTGACAAGGGGGTAGGTCATTGTCGACATGTCATTGGTCTCCAATATTGTAAGATTCTGATGTGCTTTCCTGTGACCGGGCCTGGCGATCCATTTCCCGGTAGTGTGACAATGTAGTTAGCAAGCCGCGTACCAGAACGAACCCGAAGATCGCAAACAGGCTAAGAAATGTGCCGGCGAAGGTGCCCAGCATGACCTTGCGCTTGCGCGACATATTGAAGCTCTTGTAAGGCGTTGCTGCGGGGTCGATGATTTCAAGCGCATATTCCTTCCTTGCGCTGGCGAGCATGGCTATCGCGGTTTGCGCTTCTATCAGTCGATAAATTGATTGCTGTATCTCCACAATGTCTGAGCGGCGCAGCTCCTCATGCAGGAATACTTGCTTGCGTCGCACGTCCTCCTCGGTTCTTTCGCGCATGAATTCGTTAAATGCCATTACGTACTGGTTAGCCAGGTCGCGGGCCACCACGGGGTCTTTCCAGGACATGTTGACGGTGATGATGTCGGTCTCTTCATCATTTGCCACCTCGCGCACTTCATCGCGAAAGCGGGTGAAGCTCTCCCCCAGATCGGGGCTGAAGCCCTCTGCCCACTGTTGTTTTTCGGCATCCCACTGCTCGGGGTAGAACAGGCGATAGACATTGGCTGTCTCCAGGAATCGCATGGTGAAGTCCCTGGATACCAGCCTGGCTTGCATGACCTGCGCATAGTTATCGCGGGTCGTACCGAGGACGAAGCCGTGCTCCACCAGTGTCAGCACCTCGGAGGCCCGACGATCATCAGGGGAGACGCCCCCGGGGTCCGAGATGTCGACCACGCTCACCTTCACGCCTGATTGGTAGATGTAGGGTTTTGAGTAAGCCCACGCTGCCGTAACGGCAGCGCTGGCCAGGGCTGCCGCGAGCACCCACCAGCGTGCGGCGATCAGGGCGTTGATGTAGGGCATCACATCAATCGACATTGCCGCTGTGTGGTCATGCTGAACTGGGGATATTGCATTCATAACCGGCTCCGCGATTAGAGGACTATGCCGGCGAGGATCGCAGAGCGCACCAGTGTGTCTACCCAGGTCTGGGCTTTCTCGGTATCGTTCATCCGGTCGACATCCAGCGGTACGTAGATCCTGGCTCCGGGCATTACGCTCGCCTTGGCAATTTTGGAGGAATTGCGGCTCCCCGCGTAATTCAGTACCTCACCGTTCGCCTGGACAACATAGGTGTTGTCGAGTCGCCCCAGTAGCGTCTGGCCGCCGCTCAACTCGACGTAGTCGGCGATCTTGCGGTCCTCGTCGTAAAGATGCGAGGTGGGCACATAGACCTGCCCGGCCACCTGCACGTAATCCGGTGTGCGCGGCACCGTCAGAGTGTCGCCGTCCTCCAGGGCCACGTCGTACTTGTTGCCGCATTTTTTCAGTTGGGACAGGTCGACTACCATGCGGCCCGTCGCCTGTGCGCGTTCCAGCTGGCGAATCGTTTTCATGTAGTCCTGCTTGTTGCCGAATTCCGAGGGAGATTTCGAATCTTTCTGGAACCCCTGCGACAGGGACAGTTCCACCATCAGGTCATCCAGCTGGTCATGCAGTTCATCCAGGGTCTTCTGTTGCATGTTCCGCACCGACTCCCGGGTGAACTGTGCGCCAAAGATGTAGGCGTCTTCGGTCGCACCGCCGGCACGCAGCATCACCTGGCACAGGGTTTCACCCCGGTCGATGGCATAAACGCCCGGGCGCATTACCTCGCCCGACAGAGCAACGGAGGCGTGCTCCACCCAGCCTGACTTCTCGGTAATAACCAGCTGGTCCATCGGCTTGAGCACGGGGTTGGCCAGGTCGTCGTAGTAGTTCGGCTGGGTCTGTTGACTGGCGATATCGGTATTTTTGCCCAGGGCGGATTGCCTGCTACTGTCACACAGTGTGAGCAGACTGGCGCTGTCCAGGGTTGTATGCTCCACCGAGTTGTCGGCGTCGAGGCTGCGCTCGACCCGGGAAAGCTCGGCGCCCAGGCCGTATGCCTTGCGGGTCAGGCCCCGAGCCGCACATATCAGGTCACTGGCGCGCATGCCGGTTGCCAGCGGATAGGTGCCCGGACGCAATACCTCGCCCATCACTGAGACCAGGCGCTCATCGGCACCATAGCTGGCCTGCTCGCGCAGGCGATCCAGTTCCTGTGAAAGCAGGTCTGAACGATTGTCGCGCTCCTGGAAGAAGTACAGTCTGTCGCCGGGTGCAATCTCCAGGTTTGCAGCTGAATTCGGGTCGGTCAGGGCTGCCGCGATATTGAAGGACACTATTTCGATGTCCTTGCTCGGGTAGCCGGTCCTTGCGATTACGCCATAAAACAGGTCCGCGCCGGGTTGTAGCCCGCCTGCAAGGGCTATGACGTCCAGCAGCAGCGCTCCTTCCTGCAGTGGCAGCCTGCCGTTGTAGCGTACTGCTCCCTGGGCTTCTATCACCCGCGCCGGCCGGTAGTCCGTGGTCTGGACATCGAGCTCGCGGATGATATTGGCCAATGCCTGCTCCCGGCTCCTGGCGAGGTCGAATACTACCAGCTGATCCCGCGACTGAAGGACGGTGTCCTTGCTATTGCGTGGGTTGGACAGTGCCTCCATGAGGTCGACGTAAATCACTTCTGTCCGCAGGGTCGTGGGCTGCTCGCGCTTGATCAGCATGAAATCGACATCAGCTCCGGGCAGCAGCATTTCGACGCTGGGCAAAACGTCGGAGACCCGCATACCTGCCCTGAACTGGTAGCCGCCGGGGCGTTTGGCGTGACCGCTGAGCAGGACCACGTCCTCCAGTTCATCTTCCAGAGGCAGAATGCGTAACAGGTCGCCATTGCGGACCGGGCTGCCCAGGATCGCGGTCTTGTCCGGGCGCGTGCCCTGTTTGGAAAAATCGATCAGGGTACGTGTACCGGTGGCCTGGATGCGTTCGATATGCGAGTGCTCCAGCGACGCGGTAGGCAGCAGCCCCCCTGCCATAGCGATCAGCTCGCCCACGGTGTTTTCACCATTGAGCTCGTAGATAGCGGGGCGCTGGACTTCGCCACCCACATAAACGATGGAGCCGATGGGTGGTACGAAAATGGTATCGTTGTGTGCCAGGTACAGGTCCTGGTCGCTGTGCCCGCGCAGGAGCAGGTCGTAGAGGTCCAGGCGCTGGATGCTCTTGCCGTCGCGGATCAGCTGTATGTTGCGCAGGGAGCCGGTACGGCGCACCCCGCCGCTGGCGAGCAGCGCATCTATAGTGGTGGTGAGTCCCCCCACTGTGTAGGCGCCCGGCTGCACGACGTCGCCTGCGATGCGGATCTGCAGGCTGCGCAACTGGCCCATGGCCACCACGGCCTTGGCGCCGATCACGCGACGTTCGAAACCCTCGGTTATGAGACGCTCTGCCTCATCGAAGGTGAGGCCGGCAACTTTGACCGGGCCGTACTCGGGCACCAGTATGTTGCCGTCGCGGGTGACGACCAGCTTGTACTCTACATTGAGCTTGCCAAACAGCTGCACAATGATGTTGTCGCCGGGGCCGATCCGGTAGTCCATCGGGACCGGAATGCCGGCTACCGGCGCGAAGGTGCTTGGTACCCGGTCGAAAATGTCATAACCGAACTGTTCCAGGTCCGAGTGCAGGACCTGGTCCTGCTGGGTTTCTTCCAGGTTGATCGGGGCATTTTTCTCGCCGGCAATTTGCTCCAGGCGCGATGCCTCCTGTGCCACGACGCCATCAGTCGGCAGCGCCAACACCGGCTCGGGCAACGCCTCGTCCTGGCCGCTGGGAGCCGCCCTGACGTAAGCTCGTCGCTGCACGGTCTGCAGGGGTTCGACAAAGGGCATGTAGGCGTCATTGGCCGCGGCCACCGGAGTCGGCAGGAGTGCGCTCGCAAGGCCCAGCACAAGCCAGGCAAAACCGAGTTGCCCTGCCCGCGGCAGAGCCCGGATGATGTTGCGGCTGGTTGGGTGGTTTGACTTTCTCATGGCATTGGCTCTGCGTTGTTGATGGGTACTCCCTGTAGGGAGCAATAGCGGTGCCAACTCTGCCAGTAGTGAAAATATCAATTAAAACAAAGGGATAAAATTATCTATCGATGACTGCCAAGGGCCTTGATTGCAATTCGGCTCGCAAATTGCGAAAAGTGATTCGTTGCAGAATGCAATTCAGATGTGCGCACTTGCAAAACGCGAGTGCGCCGGGGTCACGCGCCTACCGACAGATAGCGGTCAGCCCAGGGCGGTGAGGTCACCGGCAGGGTCAGCAGTGAGCTTATGTCCGCCGCATAGTGCCGGCGCAGCTGGTTATGCAGGTCTGCAGGCAATGCCATGGGGTTGCCATCGTTGCTCACATTCCACTGCTCGTACTGGAACCTGAGTCGACCGCGCCGCGTCTCGGGCAGCTGCTGCCATGCCCAGTAGAGGAACCTGCGCTCCCGCAGCCAGGTGCGCACGGACTGGGGAATGCGTTTGCCGGTGCCGCCGCGATGGATAACCTTGCCCAGGGTGGGGGGGCGAAAGCCGGTGGGCAGGCCGATGAACTCCAGCAGGCGGTCCAGGGTTGCCTCGGGCTCGGCTTCGAGTTCCTCGGTATAGAGCACCAGCAGCTGGCTCGGGTCAAAGCAGGCGTTGAAGCCTTCCAGGCAGCGGCCATATTCGCTCCACGCCACGTAGAAGTCCGCTTCCGACTGGTAGCCTTCGGCATGGTCAGGCACCGGTAACCCGCGCGCGCCTGCCCGGGCTTCCTCGCCCAGCAGGGATTCGATCACTGCGGCAAAATCCCGCTGCTCGGTCTCCCGCCGCTGTCCCATCTGGAAGTGAGACCAGGTGCGCTCTATCGGGTCGCGCAGGATGGCTACCAGTTTTATCCCAGGCATAAGGGCGCGAATTCGCGCCGGCACCTGCGGATCGCACATGTACTGGGGGCTCGCCTTGCCCCACAGCTTGTGGTCCTGGCCGCTGCCAAAGTGGTCCCGGGAAAATGCATCCCAGCCACCGGGGCTGCAATCCCCGGCGGTGAAGAAAGGTACTTCCTTCTCCAGTGGCATGGCGATATCGGGATGCTGGCGCAGGTGCTCGAACAAGGCCGTGGTGGCGCATTTCTGGGCGCCGATGATCAGGAAATCCAGTGGTTTCATTGCTGTGTGCTCGTTGATTTCAAGAGGTGTGTTGCCAGTGCATAGGAGGCAAGATTTTTCAGCGCGATGCTGCCACTGAATACTGCCGCCAGCCCGGTTGCCCCGTAATCAGGGCCAAGCCAGGCGCTGCCCGCCAGGGCGGCCGCCAGCGCAAGCACCAGGGTAGACAGTTCCCTCGATGCTGCGCCTGCCATGTTGAGCATGACCCCGGACAGGCCAGTGGCTGCGTTGACCAGATGCCCGGCGGCGAGAATGGCGAGGAAGAGCCGCAGGTCGCCGAAATCATTGCCGAACAGGCTGGCAATGGGCTCAGCCAGCGCCAGCAAAGCCAGCGCCGCGGGCAGGAATACCGCTGTGGAGATCAACTGGGTGCGGCGCAACAGGCCCAGCAGCGCCCGCTCATCCTGCTGCGCCGCACAGCGGGCGAAGGCGGGACCAAATACGGCGGCCAGCAGCAGCAGCAGCGTGGTGACCACGTTTATCAATTTGTGGGCGACGGCGAAAACCCCGATCTCCGAGGTATCCACGTAGAGCGGCATGATCAGGAAAGGCAGCTGCAGGAAGCCGATGCTCAGTACGCTGGTCCCCCACAGGTAAAGCAGGTCGCCGCGCGGTGTCGGCCGGTTTGCCGCCGCATCGCCCGCCGCCAGGCTCGCCTGTGGCAACTTTGCCAGCTGCTGCCCGAGCCTGGCGCGCAGCGCCAGCGGCGTAATGACCAGGCTCAGCGCGAAGGCGCTGACCAGGGTGACACTGGCCATGGGTTCTCCCGCCAGCCAGCAGCCGGCGCAGGCCAGCAGTAGAAGTGCCGGTGAGGTCAGGCTCTCCAGGGTGACTGCCGCCAGCGCGGCTCCGGTCGCTTTGAGGGACTCCGCATACAGCCGCAGCAGCGAAAAGAGTGGCGCTGCCAGACCGGCTGCCAGCAGCAGCCAGCGATAGTCCGTCCAGTCGGGTGCGGAGTGCTGGCGCAGCATTACAACTGCGGGTACCACCGCCAGCAGTAGCAGCCACAGCCACAGCCGCAGGATCCTGCGGCGCGACTCGCGCAGGGTTTGCTCGATCTGGCCTGCCTGCCCGGCCGCGTAGGCTACCGACACCTGGCGCATCGCCCGGGTGGGCAGGCCCAGGCCGAGCACCTCCCCTGCGATGCAGGTCCAGGATGTGAACAGTTGCAGGACGCCCAGGCCACTTGCGCCCGCCAGGGTGCCCACCGCCAACTGGGCGGCGAACTGGGCCAGGATCGCGCCGGCCCGACTGGCCGCCAGCATGCCCATGGGCAGCAGCTTGCGAATCGCGGCGGTCAGGCGCACGCCCGGACCGGGGACGGCCTGCGCACTGGCGCTGATACCCAACTCAGCCAGCATGTTGCACGCGCTGCCCGGTAATTTCCCGGCCTGCGGCGGTTTTCCGACGCAAGCCGCTGGCCATGACCTGGTGCATCCGGGTAAACAGCTGCCGCCAGGTGTAGCGTTCGCTGATCAGCGCCCGGGAGTTGTGTTGCAGGTGCTGCCACAACACCGGGTCGGTCAGCAAACTGTCGATACTGGCTGCCATGGCGGCCGGGTCATCGGCAACCAGCAGCTGTTTCCCGGGCTCCAGGTCGATACCCTCCGCGCCCACGCTGGTGGTGACCGTGGGCATGCCCCGCGACATCGCGTCCAGCACCTTGACCTTCATGCCGCTGCCGAACAACAGTGGCGCTACCGACACCCGGCTGTCCCGGTATATTTCCTGCAGGTCAGGCACAAAGCCCTTGAGGCTGATCCCCTCGTGCGCTGCTGCGGCGCGCTGCAGGCGCTGGTCCGGGTTCTTGCCCACGATATCGAAGCGCAGGTCGGGGTGGCGCTTGAGCAGTTGTGGCCAGACCTCCTCAATGAACCATAACAGTCCCTGGCTGTTGGGCTCCCAGCCGAGAAAGCCGACGTACATGAGTTTCTTTGTCGTGTCCGCGTAACGCAAGTCGGGCATTTCCAGCTGTCGGTCGTCGCCCAGGTGAAAGGTTTCGTGGAGTTGCTCAGTTGGCACGCCGGCCTTGCCAAGCTCCAGCGCATCGTTTGGCGCGGCGAAAGTCAGGTCCGTCGACGTTGCAACCGTCGCCTCATATTTCCTTACCCGTCGGGCTTCGATATGGGCCGCCAGGCGCATGGCCGGGTTTCCCGGCAGCTGGGCATAGCGTTCCCACATTTTGAAGTAGGCATTGTGGGCGTGGTAGACGGTGAGGCCCTGGTACTCCCTGGGCAGGTAGGGATAAACCTCGTAGTGATCGAGAAAAACAATGTCGTGCTGAGGCGCCACCGAGGCAATATCTGCCTGCAACTGGTGGCTGTGGGTGCGGTATACGTTGAGGGGAACACCGCGGATATGGCTCATGACGAGATTGACCGGCGTGCGCGGGACGTGGACTGCCTCGTGCAGGTGAGCGCGGCACGGTGAAACGGCGTGAAATTCCTCGACGTACTTTGCATCGTCCATTTTCAGGGGGCAGGCCAGGGTAACTTCATAGCGCTCGGCCAGCGCCTGCAGCAGCTTCAGGCTTTTGACCTTGCCGCCGCTCTGGGCGGGGTAGGGAAGCTCCGGTGTAATGAACAGCAGCTTTTTCATGGTGTCAGTTTCCATTGGAAAAAATCGGGTTGATGTGTTGTTGCGCGCGGGCCAGCAGCGCCGCTTCCTGATCAGCCCGCATGCAGAGATTTGACTGCAGCAGTATGGCCTGGGCGCGACTGCTGATCACGGCGGTCCCATTGCCCAGTCGCGCCGCATCGGCGGGAAACCAGCAGCAGTGGCAGATTTCTTCGGCACAGTAGAAATGGCCGCTGCGCGCCTTGCCCAGAACGTGCTCGACGTAGGCGCCGTACAGGATGTATTCGGAAAATTTCAGGCTGCGCGCGACGGGTCGATACCATGGCATGCCATGAACATCTTCCAGCCGGGCTTGCAGGCCCTCGAGATTGCTGCGCCGCCAGGTGATCAGCTGGCCCACGTAGTCACTGCCGAAGTAGCGCGGCTGCTCGCCCAGCAGTCGCGCCGCCCGGTGGTGCCACTGGAGGTGCGTTCCTGTACTCATGGCGCCGGGCACGCGGTGGAGGCGCAGTTGGCCGTCGTCCAACAGCAGCGTTTCGTCAAGGGGGCGAATCAGTTCCAGGTCCGAATCGGCGAACATCATCAGCTCGGTATCCACTGCATGGTTGGCACTGAGTTTGGTGACCTGTTGCATGATCCAGCCGCGTACCGGCCAGGCACCGGGTCCCAGCCACAGTTTGCGGGCCGCCGGCAGGTGCTGGAAATTACCCGGGACGACCTCCTCTGTGACGTATACCCGTCGCCGGCCACTGTGCAGGTCGCGAAACAGCGGGTAATCGCGCCGGGGCACGATGATGCAGTGCTCGATTGTCGATGGCACGAACCTGTCGATAGATCGGCACAGCCGTCGACAGCGGCTGGCATCTGGTCCGTAGGAGCAGGTGACAATGGTGATATTCGCGCTATTCATGGTTTTGGTTGGCTCACTTGTTTGGCTGGACGATGTTGCTTGTGGTCGTGTGGGTAGAAGTAGCAGTGACCGTGCCAACCTGAATTCGCACGCCTCTTTATAGTTATAACCTTTTGAAAGATATGATTTTTATATCCCTTCATCGCCTGCGGTCCGGAGCTCCGGGTGAGCCTCCGGAGCGGTTTGGACGGCGTTTTCCCAAAAGAAATTGCAAAACGCGAGCCGTATCGCGAACCGACGCCGGCGCAGATACACCCCAGGGCGTTAAAAGCCCTTAAAAACAGCCAGTTATGATTTTGGCATGGCCGTTGCGATAGATACCTGTGAACTGACCATCAATTCGACAGGAGAACGTTATGGCAGAAGTAATATGGAAAAATGCGTCTTATGAAGTGCCCTTCGCTGCAGACAGTCTGGTACTGGACGGGGCGCCGACGCGCGACTACGGCTACAGGGTGCTCAAGCGCGCCATGGACTGCATCGGTGCCGGCGTCGGCCTGCTGCTGCTCAGTCCCTTGTTCGCCGTAATTGCCATTCTGATCAAGCTGGAGTCCGCCGGTCCGGTATTGTTTTCCCAGACCCGCATCGGTAAGGATGGCGAGGAATTCCGATGCTGGAAGTTCCGTTCCATGTTCCGGGATGCCGAACAGCGCAAGCAGGAGCTGATGCAGCAAAACGAGATGGCAGGTGGTGTAACCTTCAAGATGAAACATGACCCGCGGGTTACCCGGGTGGGCCGATTTATCCGCAAGGCATCAATCGACGAGCTGCCGCAGCTGTGGAACGTGTTCAATGGTGATATGTCGCTGGTGGGCCCCCGTCCGCCGGTTCCCCAGGAAGTCGCCCAGTACAGCGCCCATGAAAGGCAGCGACTGGCTGTCAAGCCCGGCATCACCTGTATCTGGCAGGTTTCCGGTCGCAGCGATATCCCGTTCAATGAACAGGTGCTCATGGATATTGAATATATCCAGAGTCGGTCCTTGTGGCTCGATATCAGCCTGTTGCTGCGCACGATACCCGCGGTATTGCTGGCCAGGGGCTCCTACTAGTAGGAGCCTGCATGGGAGCCAGCAGTAGAACTAACCGGGGCGCTGAACCATTGCCTGCTGCAGGGAGTGATTGGTGTCGTATACGTGTTTCATCATGAGGAAGGTTTGTGAGTCAGGAAAGAACTCGCTTTCACTGTCCAGTGCCAGGCCTTTTCGTCCCGCCGAATTAATTTCCCTTACGACTTCGGCCTTCTTCTCTTCGGATATCTTGATTATTCCCATCGACCAGTTTTGAAAGTCTCGGGATCGGACCTTGCGATCCATGAGAATGGTGATATCCCGGTGGCGCTTATCCGCCCGGAGAGCCGCCAGCAGACCGTCGATGGCCGTATCTTTGCCCTCGATGACCTGTACAAACGAATTCTCGACAAACAGAAGTGCGCCCGTTATGCCTTCCCGTTCATTCGCTGCCCGGGCCTTGCTGGCTATGTCATGCAGCTCAGCATCTGGCATGGCGCGGGTCGATTTACTGATGTAGAGAATCTGTCGGATTGACTCGGGCATGGGGTTTAAGGTCGCTTCATCTGATCTGCTGCTCTGGTGCGGCATGATACCCGATAACGCCCCATTGGCTAGTCCGGCAAGGCCGGGCTGTGCCCCTGTGCAACACTCCTCGAGCCGGGTCGACGTCCCGCTCGCTTGTCCTGGAGGTAAATTCGCAAGGTTGGAAAGAGATTTAGTGCGAGCGCCTGCTCGGGGTGGCTGACGGCTCCCCAGCTTACCTCGCGATTATCGAGCTGGAATTCGGGAGGGTCAGGGAGCTCAAGTTCAAACAGGTTGATGTGATCGTACTTGTACTCGACCAGGCTGAGGTATTGCCCCCAGAAAACCAGGTCATGCGGTTTTGCTTTTATGCCCACTTCCTCGCGCAACTCTCTCAACGCCGCCTGAAGGGGTAGTTCCGCGCCATCGATGCTGCCACCGGGTAGGGTGATACTCGAACGGTATGAATTCTTGATTAACAGCAGCTGGCCTTGCGACCAGACTGCCACCCAGACGCCGTGGCACTGGGGACGAAGCAGGAAGTTCCAGGCCAGGTGTAGGCGATAGGCAGCGTAGTATGTAAGCTGGAAGGCGCGATCAGCAAGCAGCATTATTGAACCTTTGTAAGAAGTGCGAACTCGCCCGCTCAGCCCGTGTAGGCCCTGCGTACCTCATCCGCAATGATCCCGACCCCGCGCCTGACAGTATCGGCATCGCTGGCATAGGACACCCGGATGCACTGGTGCTTATGCGGCCAGTCATCATCGAGTCCCACGAAAAAATTTTGGCCGGGCACCACCAGCACACCGCGCTGCTTGAGGCGCTGGTAAAGCTGCTGGCTGGTGATCGGCAGGTCCTCGAACCACAGCCACAGGAAGATGGCGCCCTCGGGCTTGTGGATATGGTAGGGCAGGTCTCCCAGCTGTTCGCGGAACCAGGTGACGGTCTGCTGTGAGCGCTCGCGGTAATAGGGTTCGATGTGATTTCGGCTGAGACTGAGGATCTCGCCGCTGTCGAACAGGGCGCTGGCCAGGGCCGGGCCCAGGTTCCCGCAGGCCAGGCTGACGATGGTATTGGCGTTGGTAAAAGCGCGGATGATGTCTTCCCTGGCAACCAATATGCCCGTGCGTGCCCCGGGCAGGCCGAGCTTGGACAGGCTCAGGCTGAGTATGGTGTTGTCGTTCCAGTGGGGAGTGGCCTCGGTAAACACGATACCGGGAAAGGGCAGGCCGTAGGCGCCGTCGACTATCAGGGGAATGTCCCGGGCCCTGGCGATGGTGTCGAGGTGGGTCATTTCCTCATCGGTGAGGACATTGCCGGTGGGGTTGGTGGGGCGCGATACGCACAGGGCCCCGATATTTTCTGCCGATTCCAGGTGGGAAAAGTCAACGTGGTACTTGAACAGGTGGTCACCCAGCAGCTCGATGCCGGGGCGGGTGGCGGTGAAGAAGTGGTCGGACAGGCCGATATCGCCGTAGCCGATATACTCCGGCGCCAGCGGCAGGTGAATGGACCGCTGACTGCCGTCGGGCATTACTCCTGCGAACATGTTGTAAAGCACAAAAAACGCCGATTGGCTGCCGTTGCTGATGGTGACGTTGTCGGCACTGAGCCCCCAGTCGAATTGCCGGTTGAGGAACCCCGCGACTTGCTGGCGGAAGGCGCGATCCCCCTGGGGTGACTGGTACACGCCGAACAGGTTGTGGCGCTGTGCCGGGTCCGCCAGGATGTCTTCCAGCCGCTGCCGGAAAGCGTCTTCCACTGCAGGCACCCGGCCGGGGTTGCCGCCGCCCATGAAAATCATGTCCGGATTGTCATCGAGGGCGCTGCTGAGGTCGTCCATCAGCCCGACGATGCCTGATTCGCCTGCGAATTTGGTGCCGAAGGCCGATAGTTTCACGTGATTCATTCCTGCAGGGGCAGGTGTGAAGTTTAGCCGATGTGAACTCTCAGCGCATTGCACTGCATTGGTGCAATTTGCGCCCAGCGGATACTCCGCGGCCCCGCCAGCGATAGAGTACCGGGACATCCGGAGTGCACTGGTGACAAAAATGCCACTGTCCATGCTCAGGGTCCGGCCGTATACTTCCCGCTTAATTTCATTTTTTGGAAGGCGAGGCCAATGGAGCTGCAGTACTTGAACCCTGCGGTGCTGGGCGCTATTGATACGACGGCGTTTCGCACGCGTGAACCCTTTCCCTGGGTGAACCCGCAGTATTTCATCCGGGACGAGCGTTATCCCGAGCTGCTGGCCAGTTTGCCCGATATTTCACAGTTCCGCGCGTTTTTCGGCAAGCAGCGAAAGCACGGCCAGGCCAGTCACGACCGCTATGTCCTTGATTTCGAGGAGGGCATGGAGCTTGCACCGTCCTGGGCCCGCCTGATAGAGGAATTGCGCGGCGACGCCTATCGCAAATTCGTCTGCGCCATGCTGGATGTCAGTCATGTGCGCTTTCGCTTTCACTGGCATTTCACTCCCAATGGCGGTGAGGTTTCTCCCCACTGCGATTCGAAGGGTAAAATCGGCTCCCAGATTTTTTATCTCAACACGGCCGATGACTGGCAGTGGGACTGGGGCGGCGAGACTGTAATCCTCGATGATGGCGGCAAAATTGGCGCGGACAATGCCCCGGGCTTCGACGACTTCATTGCCGAATACCCCGCCGAAACCCGGGATAACCGTAGTCTCATCTTCGGCCGCCGCGGTAATTCCTGGCACGGGGTGAGGCGCATCAATTGCCCGGAAAACTACTTCCGCAAGGTTTTCATCGTGGTGTTTGAGGAATACCGTCCCATGCGTATGGCGGCGAAAAAATTACGTCGTCTCGTGACCGGTGCGGAGCTGGTGACGGAAAAAGAACGCCTGATGTATTGATCCCGTAATGCAGTTCGCCAGCAAGCCACCGTTATTGATCCTTGGGGCGCCTCCGCGGGGAGGCAATCACCTCTTGCGGGGCCTGCTGGACCACCATCCCCAATTACTGCTGCCGCCGGACGAGGATTACTTTGTCCGTCACCTGTCCCGCCACCCGTTGCTGCGCTGGCGGGGCATGCTCAGTTCCCGCAACGGCGCGCCGGGCTTCTTCCGCCAGTTGCAAAAAGACGGCCACCTGGAACGCATCAACGCCGGACACGGCACCGAGGTGTTCGGCAGCGAGGATTCCCTGGATCTCGACGCCTACTATCGGCATATCAGCGAGCATCACGAACGTGCCAGCCTCGACAACCTGGTGCGCAACCACGTTGAGGCGCTCGCCGTGGCGCTGGGCCATGTGGAGGGCGACGGCCGCTTGCGCGTCATATTCTGCGCCCTGCAGCCCAGCAACAGCGACCTCAGCCGGGTCGGCCGGCTGCTGGCGCGCAGCTACGACGTGCGCGGTATATTCCTGGTCCGCGACCCGCGGGCGCACCTGAGCTCGAAACTGGTGCGCAATCCCACCCTCAGCCTCGGCCGTTTTTGCCAGCGGCAGAATCGTTACTGGGAGGAAATCGACGAGTTTACTGTCAACTTCGGGCCGGCTTTGCGCCTGCGCTTTGAGGATCTGGTTACCGACACGGAAACCTGCATGCGCCGGGTTTGTGACTTTGCCGGGATCGATTTCTCGCCGGCGGTGCTCGAGTACACCCAGGGCGGGGAGGCCAGTCGCAGCAATTCCTCCTTCGGTGCCAGCCCCGGCATTGACCACGGGGTGCTGACGCGCTACCGCGATACCCTGCCGGCGGAAACCGTCGCCTATCTTGAAAAGCACTGCCTGCCGGAACTGTTCTGGCCCGGGGTGCCCGGAAGCTGAAGTTCCCGTGCCTTCGGCGCTAGAGCTTGTGTCCCTTCGGCCAGCGCCGCTTGAGGCAGATCCACTGCTCCGGGTACTCCCTGATCCAGTCTTCGAAATACCGGTTGACCTGCACTGTCAGGCCAATGGCCTGGTCGTCTATTGGCGCTTCCGGCTGCTCGCTTATGACGGGGTCGTACACGCTGATGCGAAAGCGGGTGCCGGGCAGGCGTTCAGCCCGTATTGGCAACAGGGCCGCCTTTGAGCGCAGGGCCAGGCGCGCGGCGGTGGTGTTGGTCAGCGCGTCGCGGCCGAAAAAAGGCAGCAGCTTGCCTGTATCGAGCCGCGTGTCCATGGCCATGCCAATGCTGTGGCCGGCGGCGAGTTCCTTCAGCAGGGGCCGCACGCCCGCGTCCTTGGAGATCAGCTTCACCCCGAACGATTCGCGCAGCTCGAGCATCATATCCCGCAGAGTGTCATTGGACTCGGGGGCGTAGATTGTGCTGATGGTGAGGTCGTACTCGAGGGCCAGCAGGTTGGTCAACTGCCAGGCGCCGACATGGGCGCTTACAAAAACGGCTGCCCCCTTGCGATTGATGACTTCGGCCGCACCCGGTGCGATATTCCATTCCAGGCGCTGGTGACGCTGGTCCCAGATATCCTCCAGCTTGATAAGCTCGGCGGCGGAAACACCCAGATAGCGGAAAATCTGCCGGGTGGTCCGTTCCCGCCACTCATCGTCGGCATCGGGAAAGGCGATGGCCAGATTAGTCCTGGCCTTGTCGGCCTTGTCCCCGTAGGGCCCGAGCAGGCCGAAGGAAAAGGCAGAAAGACGGCTGGCCTGCTCAAGTGAGAGCCGCCGTATGAACCAGAATATAAAAGCGAATGCCCGGGCTTCGAGCCATTGGGCGATGGTCGCCAGAAAAGGCGCTTTGCGCGCCAGTTTCTTGGGTATCAGGTAAAACTGCGGCACAGCGCGTCAGCCGGGCTGCGTGCCGAATATCTTGTCCCAGAAGGGAGAGCTGACACCGTAGCGGCCACCTTCACCGGAATAGTGATGCTTCAGGTGATAGTGCTTGAGGTACTTGGCCACCGGGTTGCGCATGGGGAAGTGGTGAGTTGAGTAGTGGATATAGTCGTAGATCAGGTAGCCGATGATGAAAAAGGCACAGAACGGCTGTATCCAGGGCTGGGGAATAAACAAGCCGAACAGCAGGTAGAGCACCAGCATGATGGGGATCGCGCCGGCCGGCGGCATGACCAGCCGGGTCTTGTCCTTCGGGTCCTCGTGGTGATTGCCGTGAAACAGGAACACCAGCCACTTGCCCAGCTTGCTCTTCGCGGGAAAGTGGAACAGGAAACGGTGCAGGCAGTACTCCGTCAGGGACCAGGTGAAGATGCCGGCCACGCCGATGGCAAGTACCGGCAGCAGGGGCAGGTCGTACAGCGCGAAACTGCGCCAGATCAGGTAGCCAGCGATGGGACCCCACATCAACAGGGGGGTGATGGGGTGGACGTGGGACAGTCGTTCGAGCAGGTCGTTCTCGAACAGGCGGATGGACTGGTGTTGTTTTTCAGGCTGCATAGGAGTCGATGTCGGCGTCACTGCCGCTTACCTCGGATTTGTGAAGTGCAGGGTTTTTGGGCCACAGGCGTTTTGAGCAGAACCAGTCTGCCGGGTGCTGGCGAATCCAGTCCTCGAAGTGCTCGTGAACCTGCTGGATCATGTCTATGGCCTGGGCGGTTTCATCGGCCTCCGGATTGCGCGGACGCACCGGCGGGTGAAAGATGACGTGATAGCGCGCGTCCTCTCGCCGTACTATTTGTATGGGCACCAGGTCGCAGTGGTTTTTGAGGGCGAGCTTGGCCGGCAGTATGGTCGAGGTCTTGTCGTAGCCGAAAAAGCGGATCGGCTTGCCGTCGTCGACCCGCCGGTCCATCACCATTCCCACGGTGCGGCCTTCCTTCAGGGCCCGCATCAGCAGTCGGGCGCTGTTATCCCGGGGCAACAACTGGCAGTTCAGCGCCTGGCGCGAATCCAGCAGCAGGCGATCCAGCAACGGGTTGGTGGGCGGCGAGTACAGGCTGGCGTTGGGCATGCCCATTTTGGCCATGGCGGAGCAGGCCACCTCCCAGTTGCTCTGGTGGGCCGAGACCATAATGCAGGGCTTGCCGGGGTCGGAGTAGGTGGCGATGGGCTCGCGTATCTCGATAGTGATGCGGTCGCTGTCTGTGAGCAGGGTCTCCAGGTGCGGATATTCCGCCAGCACCCGCCCCGCCCGGCCCCAGGCCTTTTTGACCAGCTGGTCCAGTTGCCTGTCATCCAGCTCCGGGAAGGCCAGTGCCAGGTTGGTGCGGAATATCGCTGTCTTGCGCTTCAGCCGGGGGCCGACAAAGGCGCCCACTTTCTCGCCGAAACGCGAGGCGGCATCAATGGGCAGCAGGCGCGCCAGCCGGGCCACCAGCCAGACGAAGGCGTAGTCCACACGCCACAGCAGGCGCTGCAGGAAGGGGTATTCCCGCGCCAGCTTGCGCATTGAATTGCCAACAATGAACTCAGCCACGGACCTTATCCAGCCTGTAAGTATCGTCTGTCATTTGGGCCGGTATTATAGCTCAAACAGGCTCTTTTTCCGGCTCGGAAATAGCGGTCATAGTTCCGCTTTGTGAAGCTGTTCGAGACCTGGTCGCAGGCCGATGGTGGGCTCCCAGCCGGTGCTGGCGGTGATGAGTTCGTTGTCAGTCACCCAGTTGCTGTGCCGCAGTTCCCGCAGTTTGGGTGGGGTCAGCATGGGGGATCGCCCGGTCAGCCCTGCGCTGCGGACATTGGCCCAGGCCAGGCTGTCCAGCAACCAGCGGGGCACCTGCCAGAGGCGGACCTTGCGGCCCCATACTGCGGCCACCAGATCGGCCATTTCGCGCCAGTCGTAGCCATTGGGCTTGCCGTCGCACAGGGTCAGGGTCTGGTGGCGGGTCGCATCACTTTGCAGGCAGGCAATCACCGCGGCCACCAGGTCGCTGACATGGATAAGGGAGATGCGGGCTTTGGTGTCCCCGGGGACCGGGGCAATTCCCCTGGCCATGGCCTGGAACACGGGCAGCATCTCCTTGTCGCCCGGCCCGTATACTGCGGGCGGACGCAGAATCACCCAGTCCAGTGCCGGGTGTGAGTCCAGCAGGGACTCACCGGCGCGCTTGCTGGCAGCGTACCAGGACAGTGCGGGTTCGCGCGCGGCCAGGGATGACAGCAACAGCAGGCGAGGCGGCATGGCCTGCGCATTGACGGCCTCCAGCACCTTGCCCGTGCCGGTGACATTGATGTGGTTGAAATCCTGCTGCGAGCTGCCCCGGACGGCCCCTGCCGCGTGGATCACGGCGGCAGCGCCACAGACAAGTCGTTGCAGTGCGGCGCTATCGTCCAGGTCGCCCTCGATGAGACTGACCCCCTGGCGGCTCAGGTGCAGGGCCCGCCCGGGTGTTCTGGCCAATGCTCTTACGCGAAAGCCCTGTTGCAGCAGCCCGGCACACAGTTCCGTGCCGATAAACCCCGTGGCGCCGGTGACAGCGACCAGGCTGCCCTGGGCAATCAGGCTGATGCGACCCTCAGGCGGAACTCTTCGGTGACCGCGTTCAGGTTGTCGGCCTCGTGGGTGCTGATAAAGTCCAGGCGCGCCTTGGCGCGGGACAGCTTGCCTGAGGATGTCTTGGGCAGGGCGTGGGGTGATACCAGCTCGACGTAGCAGTCGAGGCTCATTTCCAGGCGCAGCAGGGCGCTCAGGCGGCGTACCAGGTTATTGCGCTTCTTGCTGTCAGTTTCCCGGCACTGCACCAGCAGCACACACATTTCCTCGCCTTCGTGGTCGGGTACCGAGAACGCCACCGCGTCGCCGGAACGCACTTCCGGTTCTGCTTCGGCGATATGCTCAAGATCCTGCGGCCAGATGTTGCGGCCGTGGATGATAATGAGGTCTTTCTTGCGGCCGGTGATGGTCAGCACGCCGTCCACCAGGTAGCCGATGTCGCCGGTGTTGAGCCAGCCGTCCGCGTCGAGGGCGTGGCTCGATTCCTCAGGCAGGTTGAAATAGCCTGACATGACGCTGGGGCCGCGCAGGTAGATCACGCCGCTGTGCCAGTCGTCCAGTACCGTCTCCTCGCCATCGCGAATCTGTACTTCGAAATTCGGCAACGGCACGCCGCAGTTGACGAAATGGCGACCGCGACCGCGCTGGTCGCTCTCGTCCAGCAGGATCGCGCGGTGATGATCGGACAGGTGATCGCTGTCGATATGGTGGGTGGTGAAGCCGGTCCACAGCGGTGAAAAGCTGACCCCGAGGGTACATTCGGCCATGCCGTAGCAGGCCAGGAAGGCGCGCCGGTCAAAGCCGCAGGGCTGCAACAGCTCGGCGAAGTAATCCAGCGTATCAGGGCGGATCATCTCGGCGCCAATACCAGCCACCCGCCAGTTGCTCAGGTCGTAGTTGGCGATATCGTTGGGGCGTACGCGACGTGCGCAGAGGTCGTAGCCGAAAGACGGCGCAAAGGAAATGGTGGCGCGCGACTTGGTCATCAGCTCCAGCCACTGGCGCGGGCGCATGGCGAACTCGCGGGTATCCAGGTAATCGATGGAAACCTGTGCCGCCATCGGAACCAGCATGAAGCCCACCAGGCCCATGTCGTGGTAGAAAGGCAGCCAGGACATCATGCGGTCATCACCGTTCATCATCAGGCCGTGCGCGATAATGCCCTGCAGGTTCGCCATCGCCGTCTCGTGCTTGATGACCACGCCGCGGGGAAAGCGCGTGCTGCCGGAGGTGTACTGGATATAGGAAATATCGCCCGGATTGATCTGCGGCAGTGCCTGCTGGGTCGCAGGCAGGGCGTAGAAGGCTTCGGGTTTATCGACCATGCGCAGGGCCAGGCCTTCGCTCGCCTCGAGCAGGAATGACAGGTAACCCTCTGAGGCCACGGCAATAGCTGCGTCGCTGGCTTCCAGCAGCCGCTGCAACTGGGCCACGTAGGCGTGATGGGCGCCCACCTTGACGGAAGCCGGCAGGGCAACGGGAATCAGGCCTGCATACTGGCAGGCGTAGAAAAAACGGACAAACTCGGGATCAGTCTCGGCCACCAGGGCAACCCGGCTGCCCGCTTCCAGGCCCAGCCCCAGCAACTTGTGCGCAAGGTCAATGGCCTCCAGGCGCAGCTCACGATAGGGCAGTGCGCTGTAGATGGCGCCGCGGCCGGTGTAGAAGTTGGCGCCGGTATCGCCCTGTGCGGCGTAGTCCAGAGCCTGGGTCAGCGTTGCAAAATCGGCAGCGCGAAACTGCAGTGAATGATTCGTCGGCGTGGGGTTGAGTTCAGGAGATGACAAGGGATATTCCTCAATTTGTGGCAGCCTGTCCGACGCTGCTTGTCCAATATAGTTCAAATGCTTCACCCTCCGAATGGCCGAGGAATGAAGCCCAGATCAATAAAGTCATTAGGTATCGTGGGGTGGCGTTGTGTTCTGCGTGTCACTTTGCGCCCTCACCTTCCGGCAACCTGGACTGGTTACCAGACACGGCGCAACTTTAGCATTTTCGGGCCTGCGGCTCATGGGTAATAATACCAATGAAGAGTGCGTATTAGTGCATGATCGGCCCTGTTTTGCTCCGGCTGTGTGCGGCGCAAGTCCATGTTATTTAGGCACTTTTCCCCAATTTATTTCTCTGGTCCGGCTTTGGGCTGTATACTGTCTGACTTTGCCTTCGAGGGCGTCCAGCAGGGGAAGTCATGGTCAGTTCCGGCGATTCACCGGTAAGCCTCGAGGTGGTGACAGAGCCCGCCCAGTGGCGCCACTTTCGGGCGCTGCCGCACCGCCTCTACGCTGCTGACCCCGCCTGGGTCGCCCCCCTGGATTTCGAGCAGCGCCAGCGATTTTCGCCGGCCAATCACTTCTTTGAGCACGCCCGCTGGCGCGCCTGGCTGGCTTTCCGGGGCAGCGTGGTGGTGGGTCGCGTCACCGCCCAGATCGATGAGATGCACCTGCGCCAGCATGCTGACGGGGTCGGCTATTTCGGCATGCTGGAATGCGAGGACGACCCGGCCGTGTTTGCCGCCCTGCTCGAGGCCGCCGAAGCATGGCTGCGCAGTGAGGGTATGCAGCGGGTGCGCGGGCCACTCAACCTGCACATCAACGAAGAGGTCGGCCTGCTGGTCGACGGGTTTTCCACCCCGCCGTTCGTGTTGATGGGGCATGCGCTTCCCTACTACGGCGCCGCTATCGAGGGGCAGGGCTATCACGGGGTGAAGGATCTGCTGGCGTATCACATCCGCCCGGACTTCGAGCCGCCCCGGGTGATGACCAAACTGGCCGAGCGCGTCTCGGACCGGGTGAAAGTAAGGTCTGTGCGCCGCAAGCAGCTGGGTGAAGACGCGGGAATCATGCTGGATATCTTTAACGATGCCTGGGAGAAAAACTGGGGTTTCGTCCCGCTGGCGGCGGCGGAGTGGGAGGAGACAGTCCGCACCCTGGCCAAGCTGATGCCGGACGACTATATCCAGATCGCCGAGTGCGATGGCGAGCCGGTGGCGTTTATCGTGGCTCTGCCCAACCTCAATGAGGCGATCAGGGACCTCAAGGGGAAATTGCTGCCCTTTGGCTGGGCCAAACTGTTGTGGCGTCTCAAGGTGCGCCATCCGCAGACTGCCCGCATACCCCTGATGGGGGTGCGCCAGAGCTTTCAGCACTCCCGCCTGGGGCCGACCCTCGCGTTCATGGTGATCGACGCCGTGCGCAAGGCGATGCATGCCCGGGGTGTGAAAAATGTCGAGATGGGCTGGATCCTCGAGGATAACGACGGCATGCGCAATATCATTGAAACTATCGGTGGCCAGGCGTATAAGCGCTACCGCGTATACGAAAAAGACCTATAGAAGGGACATCATGCATCTCAATCCCGAACAGCATCAACTGACGGCAATCGTCCTGGCGGGCGACCGGACCAAGGCCGATTCATTGATCAACCACTCCAAGGTTGGCAGCAAGGCCATGATCGATATCGACGGCCTGCCGATGGTGCGAAGGGTGCTCAACGCCCTGCGGTTGTCGCGGGTGGTCAACAAGATTGCCCTGTCCGGACCCGAGGCCAGCGAAGTGGCCAAGGACGAGCAGTTATCACAGTGGGTGGCGGACAAAGAGGTGATCTGGAGTGAGCCCGGTGTCAGCCCCAGCACCAGTGCCTACCAGGCCATGCAGGCACTGGCGCCGGAAGAGTCGGTATTGCTGACCACGGCGGATCACCCCCTGCTGACCGCCGAGATTGTCGATGCTTTCGGTCGCCAGAGCCTGGCAGATGACGTCGATGTCGTGGTGGGGCTGGCGCCGCACGCGCTGGTGCTGGAGGCCTATCCCGGCATCAAGAAAACCGTGTTGCACTTCAGTGACGGTGAGTTCTGTGGCTGTAACCTGTTTGCTTTCATCACCCCCGAGGGGCGCCGCGCCGCGCGTTTCTGGCGCCGTATCGAGCAACAGCGCAAAAAGCCGCTGGTGGTGATCGGCCTGCTGGGATGGTGGACGGTTATCCGCTACCGCCTGGGCCTGTTGTCGTTGGAGGAGGCGCTGGCCAAGTTGAGCAAGCGCCTGGGCCTGCGTATACGCGCAGTGATATTACCCTACGCCAATGCCGCTATTGATGTGGATTCGGTTGCCGATCTCATGTTGGTCAAGGGCGCGCTGGCCCGTGCCGCCGAGGAAAATGCCTGAGGCGGCATTGCCGCGGGGCCCGATCAATGCGACCCCGCCAGGACGTTATTTTCGCAATTAACCCGGGCCGTAACTGCGCGACAGCGCTACCTGCTTTGATTCGCCGGCGCTGAATTCCCCGCTTGCGCCCTGGTAGTCACGCGAGTCGATCTCCAGTTGCCAACCCTCCCCACTGCGTTCCACCGAATAGCGGTTATAGCTTGCCGGCCTGCCGTGCAGCCCGAGCGCCGAGGCGGAGGGCACGGCGATGACCGGTACCTTGCCGTGGCTTGTGGCCAGCTCGTCACAATGGGCCCGGTGGCCGTGGCCGTTGAGCACCAGCTCCGCGCCGTGACGGCTGATGATAGCCTGCACCTCGGCGGCATCGGTCAGCCGTTTACGCCATTTTTCCTTGCCCGGCAGTGGTGAGTGGTGAAGGTAGACGACCCGGAACTGGCGCCTGGCATGGGCGGCGTCCAGCAGCGCCGGCAGTTGCGCCAGCTGCTCGCTGCCCGCTGTGCCGGTGGCCATAAAGGGGGGTTTGGGACAGGCTGTGCTCAGGCCGATAAAGGCGATGTCGCCCCGGGTGCGCAGGCTGGGGTAGATTGCCGCCAGGCTGTCCCGCGGACCGCCGGGTGCATCTGATGCCATGTAGTCCCGCCACAGTGCGAAGGTGTCGCGCCAGGGGCTTGGCACGGAGGCGTCGTGGTTGCCCGGGATCACGGCCACGTGGTCCGGCGCACCAAGATTCTGCAGCCAGGTCAGGGCCTGGCGGAATTCCTGGGGCAGGCCCACATGGGTCAGGTCACCGGTTACCAGTACCTGGTCGAGTTCAAACTGCTCGAGGTCGCGCTGCAGCGCGGCCAGCACTTCGGGGCGGTGTTCAAAGCGTCGCCGCCGGCTCCAGGACAGGTAGCCAAGCGCGCGCTTGGACAGCAGGTCGCGAAAATGCACGCCTGCCAGCGAGCTCAGGTGGGGGTCGGAAATCTGCGCAAAGTGCTGCATGGGGTTCCTCCTGGCGGTGTTCAGATCCGCTGGATAATCGCCCCCAGTTCGGCCAGCTTCCTGTCTATATTGGCGTAGCCGCGGTCGAGATGGTAGACGCGGTCGATGGTGGTATCGCCATCGGCGGCAAGCGCGGCGATGATCAGGCAGGCCGAGGCGCGCAGGTCAGTGGCCATCACCGGGGCACCCTGCAGTCGTTCGCGTCCATGCACAATCGCCGTGTGGCCCTGCAGTTCAATATCTGCGCCCATGCGCTGCAGCTCGGCGACGTGCATGAATCGATTTTCAAAGATGTTCTCCACCACGGTTGCGGATCCCTCCGCCAGGGCGTTCAGCGCCATGAACTGGGCCTGCATATCGGTGGGGAACGCCGGGAATGGCGCGGTGTTGATATGCACCGCCCGGCAGCGTTTGCCGCCGGTGTCCAGGTGAATCCAGTCGGGCCCCAGCTCGATGTTGGCGCCGGCCTGTTCCAGCTTGCCCAGCACGTGGTGGAGGAAGTCCGGATTGGTGTCAAGCACCCGGACGCTGCCGCGGGTGGCCGCGGCGGCCGTCAGGAACGTGCCGGTTTCAATCCGGTCCGGTGGCACCCGGTGGCAGGCGCCGCGCAGGCTCTCCACTCCTTCGATGGTGAGGGTGCTGGTGCCCACTCCCTGGATGCCGGCGCCCATGGCGACCAACAGCCTGGCGAGGTCGCCCACTTCCGGCTCCAGCGCACAGTTTTCCAGTACGGTGGTGCCCTCGGCCAGGCAGGCCGCCATCAGCAGGTTTTCGGTGGCGGTCACCGAGGGTATATCGAAGGTAAAGTGAGCGCCGCGCAGGCGCTGCGCCTTGGCCTTGATGTAGCCCGCCTCTATCAGGATCTCGGCCCCGAGGGCCTGTAGCCCCTTGATATGCTCATTGACCGGGCGTGAGCCGATGGCGCAACCGCCGGGCAGGGACACATCGGCTTCGCCGAAGCGGGCCAGCAGTGGACCCAGCAGCAGGATAGCGCCGCGCATGGTCTTGACCAGTTCGTAGGGCGCGTACACCGAATGCACGTGGCTCGTGTCGATGCTGAGGTCGGTGCCCGAGCGCTCCATGGTACAGCCGAGCAGGGTCAGCAGTTTCAGCGCCGTGTCGATATCGCGCACGCCCGGAACATTGCTGATATGGAGGGGCTCGGCGCTCAACAGCGAGGCCGCGATGATCGGCAGCGCCGCGTTTTTTGCGCCCGCTACCCTGACTTCACCGTGCAATGGGCCATTGCCGGTGACAATGATTTTTTCCATCAGGCCGCCTGGGCCGGCTCGAACAGGCCCGCCTCCTTGAGGCCCGCATAGGCGCTGATAATCCTGTCGATCTGCTCACTGCTATGGGCTGCGCTGACGCTGTTGCGCAGCAGGAAGTTGGTTGAGGGCGAGGCCGGTGGAATGACCAGGTTGACGTAAACCCCTGCCTCCATCAGCGCTTTCCAGCAGTCGATGGTGCGGGAGCGATCCACCATTTCCACTGCCACCACCGGGCTTGCGGTGGGGCCCACCGGCAGGCCCAGCGCCTTGAGTCCCTCGTAGAGCCGGTTGGCGTTGTCCCACACCCGCTGACGACGCTCCGGCTCACGAGTGATGATGCGCAGGGCCTCGCGGGTCGAGGCAATAACGGATGGCGAGGATGAAGCCGTGAATATATAGGCCTTGATGCAGAAGCGGATGGCCTCCAGCTCGCTGTGGGGACTGACGCAGAAGCCGCCGATGGAACCCAGGCTCTTGCTGAAGGTGCCGACGGTGAAGTCCACGTCGGCTTCAACGCCCGCGGCCTGCGCGGCGCCGCGACCCGAGTCGCCCAGCACGCCCATGGAATGGGCCTCGTCCACCAGCAGGTAGCCGCCGTATTCACGTTTGACCGCGGCGATCTCCTGCAGGGGTGCCACGTCTCCCAGCATGGAGTAAATGCCCTCGGCGATGATCAGTGCCTGGCCGGCGCGGTCCCCGAGGCGGCGCATGCGCTTGGCGAGGTCTTCCGGGTCATTGTGCTTGTAGCGGATGATATCGGCCTCGCTGAGCTTTACGCCGGAGTAAATACTGGCGTGGCTGTCCGCATCCAGCAGGATGACATCCCCGGGACCTGCCAGGGTGGCGCACATGCCCATGGTTGCAGCGTAACCGGTGGAGAAAACAATGGCGTGGTTCACACCGTAAAATTCGGCTATTTCACGCTCCAGCGCCTGGTGCTCCGCGAAGGAGCCGTTGGCGAGCCGGGAACCGGTGGTGCCCGTGCCCCATTTGGCAGCGGCTTCCTGGGCGGCGGCGATGCAGCGGGGGTCAAAGGACAGGCCCATGTAATTGTTGGTGCCGGCAAGGATCACCTTGTGCCCTTCAACGATACCCTCTGTGGCGGACAACAGCTGTTCGGTGACCGCGCCGAAGGGGACCACCTCGCGTTCGGCGAGCTCGGCCTGAAAGTCGGCCATTGTCTGGAATTTGTCAAACAGCATGGGATAGCCCTGTTGTACGGATTAAATGTGGCCGGTAAGCCTAGTCCACAAACGCTGAGCCCGCAGTGCCGGATTACACGTTTGAGATGGTACTTTTACGCACTGGAAATCCCGCGAATCAGGCGGAAGGACACTGAACTCTTATCTCAGGGATTGAGTTCCCGGACCTTTACCGCCAGTTCACCGATGGTGTTTACGTCGGGCAGGATGTTGAGCGGAATCGAGATATCGAAGTGATCCTCGATCTTCTCTATGAACTCCATGACCTCCAGGGAACTGAGGCCGATATCGGCCACAAGGTGGGTTGATTCCGTCAGTTCAATATTTTTTTTATTCTGTGATGCGAGAGCGCTGTACAGGAAACCCAGGTATTCTTGGTAATCGGTCATTTCGTCTCTACCCTTGCGCCACCCAAGGTAAGTCGCTAGATTTCGAAGGCTGGAACTATACCCATGGAAGAATGGTAATGCCAGTCATTTGGTTGATCGACGCCTACCGGGCGGGGGAGCAGGGCCAGGTACGCGCGCTGGTTGATGCCCTCGGCTGGCCTTGCGAAACCAAGCGACTGACGTACCGCAAACATGCCGTGCTGCCCCATGTACTGGGGCTCGCCAGCACGCGTGGTATTACTACCGAATCGGTGGCGATGCTGGAGCCGCCGTGGCCGGACCTGGTCATCTCCAGCGGAGTTCGCAACGAGCCGGTGTGCCGCTGGATCCGCGCGCATTCCGGGGGCATTACCCGCTATGTGCACGTGGGTCGGCCCTGGGGTCCCCTGGCATCCTTCGACCTGGTTATTACCACTCCCCAGTACCGGGTGCCGGATCATCCCAATGTGCTTAACAACCTGCTGACCCTGCACAGCGTTACCCCTGAGCGTCTGGCGGCTGCGCGGGACCAGTGGGGCCCCGTCTTTGCCCACCTGCCGCGACCCTACATCACTGTCGTTGCCGGTGGCGACAGTGGTCCTTTCACCCTGGGACCACTGGCGGCGACCCGGCTCGCGCAGCAGGCGTCAGTGCTTGCCCGGCAAAGCGGCGGTTCGCTGCTGGTATCGACCAGCTCGCGTACCAGCGAGGAGGCCATTGAC
Source organism: Haliea sp. (assembly GCA_024642265.1). GTDB lineage: Bacteria > Pseudomonadota > Gammaproteobacteria > Pseudomonadales > Halieaceae > JARRPM01. The sequence goes on from JAHEBL010000030.1 coordinate 27,054, forward strand.
GCACTGCAGGCCGGCATCAATGTACCGAATTACTTTTACCGCTGGCAGCCCACCGATCCGGTGAATCCCTATGTTGGCATGCTGGCCCTGGCGGACAGGCTGGTGGTCACCGGTGACAGCATTGCCATGTTGTCCGAAGCCTGCGCCACCGGCCGACCTGTGCAGATCTTCGACCTCGGGGGAATGCGCGGTGAGAGCACTGTTGACGTCGACTTTCGCATGACCGCGACCCTGTACGCAGGGCTGATGCGCTGGTGCTGGCAACGCCTGAGCCGCGACATCACCCTGGTACACCGGCAGCTGCGCGCCACCAGTCGGGCGTTCTGGATGGAGGAGGAGTCGGGTGCCTCGGTGCTGCCGGGGGAGTCGGATATGGATCGGGCGGTTGCCGCGGTGCGGGCGCTGGTTCCTTCTGCGGCCGAATGAATTCTGCCAGTACCCCCTCAGGACCGCGGTGGGGCGATCCTGGCTGCTACTTCGCCAGATCCGCCCTGTCGGTGTCATTGAGCAGGCGGGCGGTTCCCCCGGACATCTGGTATACGTAATCCGCCGCCTGCACCAGCGCCCTGTTGTGGGAGATGGCGAGGATGGTGAGTCGTCCCTTGAGGTCTTCCATGGTCTGGCGCACCACCTCCTCGCTCTCCGGGTCCAGGGCACTGGTGGCCTCGTCCAGAATGAGCAGGCGCGGCTTGTTGATCAGGGCCCGGGCGATGACGATACGCTGGCGCTGTCCGCCGGACAGCTTGCCGCCGCGTTCACCGACGACGGTGTCCAGCCCCGCGGGCAGGCGATTGACGAAGTCCCAGGCACCGGCGGCGCGCAGGGCCTCCTCGGCATCGGCCAGTTCCAGGCACGGATCTCCCAGAGTGACGTTGTGTAGCACGGTGTCGTGCAACAGCAGCGTGTCCTGGGGTACATAGCCGATCATGCCGCGCCACTGCTTGATGCTGATCTCGGGCAGGGGCACTCCGTCGAGCAACACCATGCCCTCCTGGGGCTGCAACAGGGCGATCGACAAATCGATGATGGTGGTCTTTCCGGAACCGGATGGGCCTACCAGCGTGGTCAATGCGCCGGCCTTGATATCAAGGCACAGGCCGTCAAAAACAGGGTGTTGCCGGTCGTAGGAGAAAACCACGTCCCGGAACTGCAGCCCCTGCTCAAACTGTGGCGCAATGCCGCCGTCGACCTGCTCCTCCGCCTGGGCTGCGGCGTCTATGGACGCCATCAGTGACCAGTAGGCGCTCTCGCCCTGGGCCAGCTTCTGGTGCTGTTTCTGGACTTTACCGAAGAAGGAAAAGGCTCGCCCCAGCGCCACCACCAGTACCATCACCATGGCCAGGTCGATGTCGAATTTCTCGATTGCCACCCATATCCCGAGACAGATAAAGCCGGTAAACATCAGTTCCTGGGCGGAGTCGAGCACCGCGGCGTACAGCACCTGGCGGCGCAGTGCCCGGTTCAGCTGGTTGGTGTCGTGGGCCAGTACCTGGTCCGCCAGGTGTTCCCGGGACATGGCCTTGAGGGGCTTCACCGACTGCAGCGTGTCCGTCAGGTTTGCCATCAGCGAGGACATCAGTCGGGTCTGGCGTTTGCCCGCCTTGCGGGTGAGCCGCACCAGAAAATGGGACAGACCGATTACCACCACACCGGCGCCGATGGCTGCCAGTGAGGCTCGCCATGAGATGGCGAACGCTATTGCGCCGTAGACCAGTGCCTGGATGAGGAAGGTGATCGCGGTGGCGCCATTGACGAAGGCCGCCGACGAGCGCTGGGCCTCGGTGGCCAGGGCGTTGGTGAGCTTGCCGACCGGCTGGTGCAGGAAGTACTCCCACTTGCTGCGCAGCACCGCCCGCAGCATCTGCAGGCGCAAGTCGGTGCCGACCTGTGCCGCGGTGTAGCCCACCTGGCGCTGGGCCAGCAGGAGGAAGGCGCTTTTCAGGGTCACTGCGAACATCATGATGCCCAGCATGTTGCCGAGGGTTGGCGCAATCCCCACGTATGCCAGTGCTTCGAGTACCGATTGCTCAAAGGCATTGTCGCTGGCGGGAGCGATGCCCGGCAGCATCGCGGCGGCCTCTGATCCCAGGGCGATATTGATCATCGGCAGCAGCGCCGACAGGCCAATACCCTCGGCAATCCCGGACAGCAGCAGCGCCAGCAGCATCAGCGTCGTCTGCGACGGGTAGGCGCGAAAGAAATTCAGCATCAGGCCCATGTCAGGCGACTCCGTCCGTGGTGGCGGTTGCCAGGCTGGTAGGGAAGGGTGGCATTCGGGTCATTGCGCAATTACCAGCGCATCCGATGCAGCATGATCGCCGCAAAGATGAGTATCACCAGTGTGGGTGCAAGTGAGACCAGCGGTATGTTCAGGTTCAGCAGTTGCCCCAGGGCAAACACGATCTGCGCGCCGAGGTAGAACAGGATGCCCACCAGTGCACCCAGGGCGATGTCCAGGCCAAAGCTGCGATCGCGCCGGGCACCCAGGTTGGCGCTGATGGGGGTGGCCAGCAAAACCATGGCGCCCACGGTGAGCGGCATAAGAATTTTCTGCCAGAAGGTACCGAGGTATTTTGCATTGGGCTGGCCGTTATCGGCCCGATACTGGCTGTAACTGCGCAGCACCGAGAGTCTCATACTGTCGCTGTCGAGGGTGAGGGTTGGCAGCTCGTCGGGAGACCACAGGTTGGTAATTTGCAGTTCGGTATGACGGCGGTTAACCAGTTTTCCATCCACCAGCAATTTTTCCCGCACCCGCTGGAACAGCCAGGTGCGGTCCTTGCTGACCTTTGCAGTCTCCGCGTGCAGGGCGCGCGTCAGTCGCCCGGCGTCGTCGAATTCAAACAGGTCGATGTCACCGGGGACGCCGTTCTTGTGCATCTTGTCGAGGTGGATATAGCGATTGCCATTTTTCGACCAGACGCCGCCATCGGGAATCCTGATCTGGTTGCGGTAGCGCAGGGCGTGCCGATGGGCTTCCGCAGACTGCTGCAGGGGAGGCGTCACATATTCCATGCACAGCCACAGCAGTGCCATCAGCAGGAGGGTGGGTATGGCAATGGCGCGCAGCAGCCGGGCGCGGGATAAACCGCTGCAACTCATGACGGTGAGCTCGTTACTGCGGTCCAGGCTGGCCAGCGCCACAATGCTGCCCAGCAGGGCGATAACCGGTGCCAGACTGACCAACTGTTGTGGCAGCACAAACAGTGTGTAGCGCCCTACTGCGAGTGCGTTGTAGTCGAACCGCGTATGGTCCAGCTCCTGCACGAAGCCGATCAGGCCGAACACCGCGCCCAGCACCAGCATTACCAGCAGCCAGCCTTTGACCAGGTTCCCGGCGATGTAGCGCTCCAGTATCATCGCCGTTTCATCCATGGCTGGCTGACCAGCAATACCAGCAGCATCGCCTGGAAAACGTAGGCGCCCCAGAGGCCGGGCAGCTCACCGATCCGGCCCTGCTCGATGCCCGTGCGCACCACGCTGGTCATGGTAAAGAGCGCAATATAGATACCCACTGCTATCAACACATTGCGCATGCGGGACTCCCTGGGTGCGGACCGGGCCAGGGGCACTGCCATCAGCGCCAGCAGTACGGTTGCGATGGGCGTGGTCACGCGCCACTGGAACTCGGCGATGTCCTTGGGCTGCTCTGACTGGGACAGGTTGAGTGTGGTCTCCGCCTTGCGTCGATACTGCTCCTGGGCCTCCTGGTTGTCGACCCGCACGATGAGGTTGTTGAACTTCAGGGTGACGTCCTGCCTGTTTTCCAGGTCGAGCAGGTAGTTATAGCCGTTGAAGAATTCGGCCTGCATGGCATGGCCGGGGTTGAGGACCGGCAGTTCCGCCGCCTCGGCTATGATGATCTCCGCCCGCCTGGCCTTCTCGTAATCCTTTTGTAGAAATACGCCCATGTGGCGGCCGCGATCGAGGTCGAGATCGTTGGCGATAAAAATGTAGTCGCTGCCGCTCATGTTGACGAATTCGCCGGTTGCCATTTTCTTCAGGTCGAACTTCGCCGCCGCCTTGGACTCGAGATCATAGCTGGTGCGAAAAGCCCAGGGACGCCCCAGTATCGATATAACGCCGGTTATCAGGGCGATGATCAGCGCAAGCTTCAGCACCGCCTCGATAATCCGTGCGCGGCTGACGCCCGCGGCGTACAGCGCGCTCATCTCCGAGTCGCGGTACAGGCGGCCGATCGCCGCCAGCACTGAAAAAAAGAACGCCGAGGGCATGAGGATTTCCAGTGTCACCAGCGTGTTCAGGCCCACCAGCTTGAATGCCGTGGTCATTTCAAGCTGGCCGGCGGCCGCGGCCGACAGTTGTTTCGCGGCCGAGAAACCGATGAATACGAGGACCAGCAGGCCGAGTCCCATGACGAAGGGGCGCAGGATTTCCAGGCTGATGTGGCGGTCGATGATCAAGCGTGTTGCGATCCTATGAAAGCTGTCGGCCATTGTACCCCAAGCGGCGGCCGTCTGGTCATTTTGGCTGCCTTGCCCCATAATTGCACGCTTTGCGCAAGCCTCCCCAAACTGCCCGCGAGTATCCCCACATGTTCAACCTGAGTGACGGTGTCAAGAAGGCGTTAATTCTCATTCCCACCGAGCCCCTGCCCGCCAAAACCCGGGTGGCACTGCGGCGCAAATACCTTGCGGAACTGGAGCTGGCCAAGGCACATGCGGCCAATTTCCTGATTATCGGCCACCCCAAGAGCGGTAACACCTGGCTCAAGGTGATGATTTCCAGGCTCTACCAGTTGCGCTACAACCTGCCGGAATCAAAGCTCATCAATACCGATGAATTCGCCCGCAAGATCCCCGGGATTCCCCGGCTGGCGGCCACCAACGGCTATTACAGTTATGAGGGCGAGGTCGGCAAATTGCTGGCGGTGGGCGCACCCGACAACCCCCTGCGACACAAGCCGGTACTGTTCCTGGCCCGTAACCCCATCGACATCGCCGTGTCCTGGTATCACCAGTTCACCAAGCGGCAGTCCCGGGCCAAGCAGGAGCTGATCAACCATTTTATCGACCACCCCATCGACCGGCGCCAGGTAGACATGTGGAATTTCGTACGTCACTCGGATATCGGCCTGCCCTTTCTCATCGAGTACCAGAATACCTGGGCACGCAACGTGGAGCAGCTCGACAAGGGCCTGCTGGTGAAGTACGAGGAGCTGCGCGCGGAACCCGTGCCGACCCTGCAGAAGATCATCGGGCTGATGGGTGAGAATTTCAGCGAGGAGGAGATCCGTGCGGCGGTGGAGTGGGGCTCCTTTGAAAACCTGCAGAAACTCGAGACCAGCGGCACCTTCAGCCAGGGCGGCATGAAACTGGTCGACGCCGACGACCCCAGCACCTTCAAGGTGCGGCGCGGCAAGGTGGGCGGCTACCGTGAGGACTTCCCGCCGGAGCAGGTGGCCGAACTGGAAGCTTTGGTGCGTGACAATATCCTGCCGCAACTGGGCTATTGCCGGGATGGCGCGGAGTCCTGATTTGGCCGCCCCCCGGACCTGGGTCATTCTCAGCGACAAGCAGGGTGACAACGGGCAGGTAGAGACCATTGTCGATGCCCTGCCCTGGCCGGTGGAGCACAAGTATGTGCACATGCTGCCCCAGTGGGTGCTGGGCAAGCCGCGTTACCGCCCGTCGCTGGATCATATCGACCCGCAGCAGTCCGACCCTATCGAGGCCCCCTGGCCCGACCTTATCCTGACGGTGGGCAGGCGCCCGTCGATGGTGGCCCTGTGGATCCGCCAGCAATCGGGCAACCGGACGAAGATCGTGCTGGTGGGCAAGCCCTCCGGACACATGCTGGACTTCTCACTGGTGATCGCCAGCGCCGAGAACCAGATGCCGCCCATGGACAATTTTCTGCCCACCACCTTGCCCCTCATGCGTATCAGCGAGGCCGATGTGGCCGCCGAGGCCGAGGCATGGCGCGACAGGTTTGCCCCTCTCGACAAGCCGCTGATTGCCATGCTGATCGGGGGTGAGACCAACCCTTTCGTCATGAATCGCCAGGTGGCGCAGGACCTGGTGGCGACCGCTCACTGGGTTGTGGACGAGCTCGGGGGCACGCCCTACGTCACCACCAGCCGCCGCACCACGGCGGAGGTGGTTGAGGTACTGCGGCGCGACCTGCCGCCCCAGGCGCAGTTCTTTGAGTGGGCGGCGGGTTCCCCCGACAATCCCTACCGCGCCCTGCTGGGCAGCGCCGACGGCTTTATCGTCACCGGCGACAGCGTGTCCATGATGGTCGAGGTCATCTACCTGCATAAGCCGCTGGCGATTTTTCCCCTGCCCGTGGGCGCCCTGGGCAGTATCGACCAGCTGCGCCGCTCACTGGCGCACTGGCTGTTCAACCCGCGGCTGGACTCGTTCGGTGACCGCCTGCGCCACCGCGTGGCCCGGGGCGTCTACTACCTGGATGTGTTCAAGATTCTGTGCGCTACCCGGGACTTCCGGGCCTTTCACCGCATGTTGGTCAGGCAGGGCTTGGCGGTCTGGGCCGGGCAGCCGTTCCGGCGTACCGCCGCCGAGCTGCCGGATGATGTGGGCACTGTGGTCAGCCGTATAGAGGCATTGTTTCCGGGCTGATCCCGGTGGGTTGTGGCAGCTGCGCAAGCCGGGGAAAAGCCCTCAGCGTATCCGCAGGACGTTCTTCATGAAGTGGGTGCCAAAGCGGCTGATGCGCTGGGCGGCCACCGCCAGCGGGCTTTCGTCCAGGTAGTTGAGCTGGACCATGCGCCGCTCACCGACAAAGCGGGTGTGCCCGTGCCATGAATGGTCGGTGCGACGGAACGCTAACAGGGTTCCTCCCAGCGGCGCGACCTGTGCGGCATAATCCTCGATATCACCTTTTGAACGCAGCATGCGCAGCTGGCCGTCCTCGTGGTCCCACTTTTCGTTGAAATACACCAGCACCGTGATGACCTTACTCTTGTGGTCGGTGTGGATATTACCATCGGTCCGCTCACAGAATTTACGCACCGTGACCGTTGTAGGCAGGGATGCCAGTTCCATGTCGAAGCGCTCACCGAGCGTGGTGGCGAAGGCCGGGGCGCGCAGTTCTTCCATCAGCGCCGCAAAGGCCGGGCCGCATTGCAGGTTTTCCAGGGCGTGATTAGCCGCGGTTTCGATGGCGGGATAGTCCGCGTTGACGCGGGCCAGTACCTCGGGGCTGAGGAAGCCGGGCACCACCATATAATCGAAGGGGTCGGTGTGCAGTTCGGCGTCCCGCAGGGCCTGTATATTGATCAGTGACATCGGCGCATTCTAGTTGCCGCCCGCGGCGCGGGCAAGGCGGCCCGGGCTGTGATCCTGTTAATAGTGCGTCAAATCGATGTTAATAGTGCGGTAAATCGGTGATTGCCCCGTGGTGCGGCTGCAGGTGTTTTCCTGTAATATGCGCGGCCTTTGTATACTCCAAATAACGTCACGCCAGCGAGGACCTCCCGCTTATGGCCGATACCGCACGGGCTGTAGTCCGCCACCTGATAATGCTGCTCTGCTTCTGGCTGCCCGCGTCGCGGCGCAAGAAGATTGAGCGCTGGCTGCGTGGTCGCGAGGAGTTCAAGAAGCTCGAGAAAAGCGACTGGGTGCTGATGAGCTGGGGCAAGTC
>JAHEBL010000129.1 GCA_024642265.1 Haliea sp.
TTGTTGATGAGAACGTCCAGCTGCGGTTCTTTGGCAACCATTGCCGCCGCCTTTCTCACCGAGGCAAGATCACCCAGGTCCAGCTCTACCACCGCCACATCCGCGTCGCGATGCTGGCCCAGGATTGACTCGCGTGCCTGCTCTGCTTTGGCTTTGGAGCGGCAGCCGATGAGAACCCGGGCGCCCTTGCCGGCCAGGGTTTTTGCCGCTTCAAAACCCAAACCTGTGTTGGCGCCGGTTATAAAAATCGTCTTGCCGCTCTGGTCGGGAACGTCAGTGGCTGTAAAGGGTGTCATGGGTGGTCTCGCTTTCTATATCGGAAAATGAAATTACCTGAGGGGCGGCCTTGCGCGTGTTCAGGCCTGTCAGGCGCGTTACACTAGCACAGCCGGCGCCGCGGAGGAATTTTACAGCGCAGGTGCTAGTTGCTCACGGGGACGGTCAGCACCGGTGCTGCGGGTCCATCGGCCTGTGAGTTGGCTATGGCCAGGGACCACAGGCTGCCCACCAGCTTGAAATAGCGCTTGGTAACCGTGTCCCTTTCATCGATGTAGAACCAGCCACCCCGATGCGCCACCTTGATATAGGCGTGCTCCGGCTTTTCCTGTGAGTAATGAATGGCCAGTGTTCTTCCCAGCAGCCCTACCGGTGGATAAGCCGCAACGACCCCATTGTCGATATCAACCTGCGGCACGTCGATTTTCGCACAGAGAATCTCCACGAGGTCCAGAATCGAGCGCGTGGTGATGCCCATTGCGCCTGCCTGCGCCCCGTTGAGCGACAGGGCAACCGGGATCACCAGTTGTGGCGTGTTGGAATGCAGTCTTGAAAGTCCGAGCAGGTCCAACAGTTCCTTTGCCATCGCTTTATGATCTGCTGCGGACTGGTCGATGACAATGGCAAAGCTGTCATCGCTGCCGGGGTTCTCCACCCAGTGCAGCCTGTGGGCCCGGGTAAGCTCGGCCATGATGGCGGCGAAACGTTCGAAACGGGGGTCGTCGTCCTGGCTGTCGAAAATGAAATCCGGGTTATAGATGCCGTTAACTGAGGATAACAGCGCGATGAACACTGGTTCGGGGTTGGTCAGCGTGCGAGTGATTCGTGCGACCATCGACAGGGGTAACGGCATTGTGAACTGGCGCAGGTAACTCTCGCCAGAGACCGGTGTGTAGGAGATAGTCGGGTTCTCCTCGTAAACGAAGCCGCCGGCAATGGGGACCAGGTTGCCCGCATAGTTGCTGTCGCTGCCAAAGCCGGCCTGAAAGCCGGCACTGCTTTTGACACTGACGTTGGCCGTCACACTGGAGACGGCGAGCATGCTGCCCTGCTCTTCGTAGCGGTTGTGCACCAGGACCATCAGCATCTGCTGGTTATTGGTTTCTGCGATGGCCTCGTTGTAAGCAAGCCGGCCGCTGCTGATGGCCTTGGGTCCCACCACGGTGCAGCCACCCAGAAGCACTGCTGCGAGGCACAGGCTGAGTAATGGAGCGCGGCACCTGAAGTGGTCACCAGCGTTCATATTGTGTACTGCTGAATGTGTGGTCGCTTGCCTCATCGCGGCTAATTGGCGATCCAGTGAGGGTAGGGCAGCTTGCGTTTCCACAGGTATTCCGGGTTGAACAGTTTGCTCTGGTAGCGGCTGCCGGAATCACACAGGATCGTCACGATGGTGTGGCCGGGTCCCAGCTCCCGCGCCATGGCCATGGCACCGGCTATGTTGATGCCGGCTGAGCCACCCACCGAGATGCCTTCCTCCTTGAGCAGGTCGTAAATGAGGGGCAGGGCCTCGTCATCATCCACGCGGCAGGAAAAGTCCAACTCAAGCCCCGCGAGATTGCCCGGTACAAAGGACACCCCGATACCCTCGGCGATGGATTCTCCCTCTGCTCGCAGTCCGCCACCGGCGAAATGGCTGTACAGGGCTGAGCCCATCGGATCGGCAAGGCCGATTTTTATATCCTTATTGTGCTCACGCAGGGCGCCGGCCACTCCTGCGAGAGTGCCGCCGGTGCCCACCGCACAGATAAAGCCATCGACCTTGCCCTCTGTCTGCTGCCAGATCTCCTGGCCGGTGGTGTCATAGTGGATCTGGCGATTGGCGGGGTTGTCGAACTGGCGCGCCCAGATCGCGCCGTGAGCCTCATCCTTGCGGCGTCCGGCAGCCACGCGTTCGGCGGTATGGATGTAGTGATGGGTGTCGGCGTAGGGTACCGAGGGTACCAGCAACAGTTCCGCCCCCAGCATTTCCAGCTGGCTGATTTTTTCCTCGCTGGCATTTTGCGGCATGACGATCACGCACTCGTAGCCCAGTGCGTTGGCCACCAGTGTAAGGCCGATGCCGGTATTGCCCGCAGTGCCCTCGACGATCACACCGCCGGGCTGCAGTTCTCCCGCCTGCTCGGCGGCCCGGATGATACCCAGGGCGGTGCGATCCTTGACGGAGCCCCCCGGGTTCATGAACTCAGCCTTCCCGTAGATATGGCAGCCGGTCAGTTCGGAGGCCTTGCGCAGGTAAAGGAGCGGCGTATTGCCAATGACATCCGGTAACAAATGCTGGTCTGGCATGAGGTGATTCCTCAAACGGAAAGCGGGCAGATAGGGCATTATCACGGTAACCGCGGTATTTACCAAGTTTGGTCGGCCGCCCTGTCCGTGCAAGGCACGGCACCCGTGACCTGGATCAAGCGATGAGCCGCGGCTCGTAGGTAGCGGTATCCATTTGTCGGGCGCCCGCACGCTGTATATAGTCCGCGCAGCCGCATAGGAGATTCCCTTTAAGTGACGAAGCTGGAGCCAGAGACCTGCGAGGTACTCTACCGTGACGAACACCTGGTGGCGATCAACAAGCCCAGCGGCCTGCTGGTTCACCGCAGCCCGATAGATCGCCACGAAACCCGCTTTGCCCTGCAGCTGGTGCGCGACCAGATAGGGCAGCACGTCTACCCGGTACACCGACTCGACAAACCCACTTCAGGCGTGCTGTTGTTCGCGCTGTCGAGTGACAGCGCCAGGCGCCTGTCAGCACAGTTTGCCGCGGGCACCGTTGGCAAGCATTACCTGGCAGTGGTGCGGGGGTACTGCCCGGAGTCGGGTTGTATCGACTATCCCCTCAGGGAGGAGCTGGACCGCATAGCTGACCGCGACCGCGCTCGTGAAACGCCGGCACGCAAAGCCATCACGCACTATCGGCGGCTGGCAACCGTGGAAATTCCGCTGGCTGTGGAGCGTTATCCACAAACCCGCTACAGCCTGGTGTCGCTGCGGCCTGAGACAGGCCGCAAGCACCAGTTGCGACGCCATCTCAAGCACATAGGCTACCCTGTTATTGGCGATGCGAAGCACGGCAAAGGGGTGCACAATCGCTTTTTCAGTGCGCAGTACGACTGCCGGCGCCTGTTGTTGGCCTGCACCGCACTGGCGTTCGCCCATCCGGTCGGTGGCCGGGCGATGGTGCTGCAGGCAGCCCTGGATGCGCCATTCCGGCGGGTGCTTGCCGCTTTCGGCTGGCTGGAATTCCCTCCGAGCGCCGGGCAGCTTGAAACGATTGCACAGGGCTGGGGAGAGTAAGCCATGCACTTTATTTTCGAGGTACACCTGAAGCCCGGGTACAGCGCCGAGCAATATGCTGATGCCTGGCTGCGTGCCAGCGAGATTATCCAGCGTTCCCCGGGGGCCCTGGGCACGCGCCTGCATCGAAAAATAGGCGAGCCGGGCGTGCTGCTGGCCATTGCTACGTGGGAGTCCAAGGCCGTGCGCGACGCCATGGAAGCCCGCCAGCCCGATGAGGTCCGGGCGATTATCGGGAGTCAGGCGGAGTTTGTGGATATCAGGGTGGTGGGTGAGTTCGAGGCACCTGAGTGGGAGGTTGTGCCGGCAGGCCGCCCGGACTGAGGCATTGCCCTACGATGGGCTTTGCCTGGCACAGCCCGTATAATCGCGGGTTTTCTATGACACATACCGGATATCTATGACCGTTCGCACCCGCGTCGCCCCATCCCCCACAGGTGACCCCCATGTGGGCACTGCCTACATCGCCCTGTTCAACCTCTGCTTTGCCCGCGCCCACGGTGGACAGTTCTTGCTGCGCATTGAGGATACCGACCAGGTGCGCAGCACCGCCGAGTCGGAGCAGGCCATTCTCGACTCCCTGCGCTGGCTGGGACTGGAGTGGGACGAGGGTCCGGATGTGGGTGGCCCCAACGGTCCCTACCGCCAGAGCGAACGTATGGAGATATACGGCCAGTACGCCACGCAGCTGGTTGATGCAGGTAAGGCATTTGTTTGCTATCGCACATCGGCGGAGCTGGATGAGCTGCGCGAGTCCCGGCGCGCCGCCGGCACCAGCACCGCGCTCAAGCCCTCCGACCTGTTATTGCCCCCGGCCGAGCTGGAAAAGCGGCGCGCAGCAGGCGAGCCCTATGTTATTCGCATGATGGTGCCCGAAGAGGAGGGCGCCTGTGCTGTCGAGGATATGCTGCGCGGCACTATCGAGCTGGACTGGGGTATGGTGGACGCCCAGGTATTGCTAAAGTCGGACGGCATGCCCACCTATCACCTGGCAAATGTGGTGGATGATCACCTGATGGGCATCACCCACGTGCTGCGCGGTGAGGAGTGGATAAACTCCGCCCCCAAGCACAAGTTGCTGTACGAGTATTTCGGCTGGGACATGCCGCAGCTGTGCCATTTGCCGCTGCTGCGCAACCCCGACAAGTCCAAGCTCAGCAAGCGCAAGAATCCGACCAGTATCCTGTACTACCAGCGCATGGGCTTTTTGCCGGAGGCGCTGCTGAACTACCTGGGACGTATGGGCTGGTCCATGCCTGATGAGCGCGAGAAGTTTTCCCTGCCGGAAATGATGGCCAATTTCGATATCCAGCGTGTATCACTGGGCGGCCCGATATTTGATGTGGACAAACTGAAATGGCTGAATGGCACCTGGATTCGTGAGGACCTGGACGAGACTCAGCTCGCCAGGCGTCTCGTGGACTGGGCCTATAACGAGGCCACCCTCATGAAGGTGCTGCCCCACGCCCGCAAGCGGCTGGAGACGCTCAGTGACTTTGCGCCGTTGGCCGGGTTCCTGGTGTCCGGGACCCTGCCGATTACCGAGGAGAGTTTTGCAGCGATAAAAGGCGAGCGTGAGGATATGCTCAAGGGTATGCAGTTTGCCCTATGGCAGCTGGAGGCCCAGCGCCACTGGACCCGCGATACCATCTGGAATGACCTGAAGGGCATCGCCGACGCCCTGGGGGTAAAGATCAAGGACTTCCTGGCGCCGCTGTTCGTGGCCATTGCCGGGTCCAGTGCTTCCTTCTCGGTGGTGGACTCCATGGAGTTGCTGGGACCGGACATGAGCCGGGCCCGCATCCGCCACGCGATCGACGTGCTGGGCGGGGTGTCGAAAAAGGCGGCGAAACGGTTTGAAAAAGAGTTTCAGGGTCTGAGCGCGACCCTGGGACAGGACCTGACGGAGGAATAAGTGATGGCGGGAAATATAGCGAGTTCTTTGCTGGCCACCCTGGTGCGCGGCACCAACGGTATCCAGAGTGCGCCGGCGGCGGTGAAGCCCAAAAAAATGTTGCAGCTGTACGACATCGAAAACTGTCCCTACTGTCGTCTGGTCAGGGAGGCCCTGACCGAGCTGGACCTGGATGTGGAGATTTATCCCTGCCCCAAGGACGGCGAGCGTTTTCGTCCGGAGCTGGAGGCGCGCGGTGGCAAAGCCCAGTTCCCCTACCTGGTGGACCCCAATACCGGGACGGAAATGTATGAGTCCCTGGATATCGTGCAATACCTGTTCGAAACCTACGGACAGAGAAAACTGCCACTGAAGTGGCGCGCCGGCAAACTGCAGACCCTCGGCTCAATGCTGGCCAGCGCACCGCGCATGGGCCAGGGAATCCAGGCGGCGCAGGGAGTTGAGCCCGAATACCTGCTGGAGTTGTACAGCTTCGAGTCCAGTCCCTACGCCAGGCCTGTGCGCGAGCTGTTGTGCGAGATGGAGATACCCTACATCGTGCGTAACTGCGGTCGCACCGAACTGCAGGAGTGGATACTGCCGCCGGTGCGCGCGGCCCTCAAAATTACTCCCCGCAGCAACCTTGAAAACCGCGTGATTCTGCAGGATATGGAAGGCAAGGTATCCATTCCCTACCTCTACGACCCCAATAACCAGATCGGCTTGTTTGAGTCCGCCGATATCATGCAATACCTGCGCGACACCTACGGCAGCTGACCCTGCCACGGGAGGGAAGCGCAATATGAACGGGGTTATCCAGGTTGTAGATGTGCTCGCGGTCGCGGTTTTCGCCATCACCGGTGCCCTGGCGGCTGCAGAACGCAAGCTGGATATCCTTGGCTTTATCCTGTTCGGTACCATCACAGGCATCGGTGGCGGTACAGCCCGCGATCTGCTGCTGGGCACAGATACGGTTTTCTGGATCGGCGACACCCGTTACCTGTGGGTCTGTATCGGCGCCTCCATACTCACCTGGTTTATTGCGCCGTTGCTTCACTCACTACATCGGGTACTGGTGTGGGCGGACGCGGTTGGTGTAGCCCTGTTTTGCGTGCTGGGCACCATCAAGGCACAGCAGTGGGGTGCCCCCCCGGTGGTGTCGGTGGTGATGGGCATGATGACAGCCACTTTTGGATCAATTATCCGCGACACATTGCTTAACCAGGAACCGGTGCTGCTGGGCCCCGAGATCTACGTGTCCGCCGCACTGCTGGGGTCCGCCAGCTATCTAGCGCTGCAGGCAGTGCCCCCAACCGCCGAGCTGGCGATGCCGCTCGCGATAGCGCTGGCGTTTTCGCTGCGGGCATCAGCGATACTGTTCGACCTGCGCCTGCCCAAGTACGGGCAATAAACCGTGGCGTCAGCGGCGCAGTGCTATCGCCGCCAGGATGGCGGTGAAATACTCGTATGACATCGCCCCGTATGTGTAGGCACCGATTTCGCCGGGCGTGGTGAAAGCCCAGAAACAGCGCGCCAGGGCAAGGCCGCCGATGCCCAGTAAAAGCAATACCAGGGCCGGCCGATGGTAGTCTGCCTTGAGTGCACCCAGCAGGCAGAACAGGCCAAAACCCGTTTGCAAACCGCCATACATCGCGCCCATCTCGGGCAGCGCATCGCCGGATATGAATGCCAGGCCTGCATACTCCGCGGGCAGTCCGGGTGATACCAGACAGGCCAGACCGTAGGCGATGAATACAATTGCAGATAACCACAGAATAAATTTGCCTGTCATGGAACCGCTCCTTGCCCGGGGTTGATATAGTGCCCGGCCAGATTAGCACACTAATGCACGGCTGGAATGCACGGCTTAGGGGGCGCGTTGATGACCTGTTTGTCTTTTATCGAGCAGACGCTGCACTATTTCGATCGTCCCCACCGGGCAGCGCCGGAGCACACGATTCAGCATCCAGCGGCGTGGCGGGGCAATGAGTTACCCCCTCTGGATGAGATGGCCTACCGGCTGGCGCCGGCCCGGGGCACAGAACCCCGATGGCGATCGCCTCAGCGCTGTTGACAGGCGCAGCCCCTGTCACTAAAATGCGCAGCTCATCATTGATCTGGTCCACAGAAAAATCCAGCATGATCAATGAGTTACACCGATTACGGGGCTATAGCTCAGCTGGGAGAGCGCAACACTGGCAGTGTTGAGGTCTGCGGTTCGATCCCGCATAGCTCCACCAAACAAATCAAAGGCTTACAGTAATGTAGGCCTTTTTTGTGTCTGGAGAAAAATGCTGTGGGAATCCTATGGGAACCCTGAAGACATCAAAACCTCGCTCTGTGGCGGGTTCGTTATGAAGGCTATTACTCAGGTGGCCCGGAAAGCAGGAAGGCGTTTCTTCTTGAATGGGTCAGCACTGGAGTAACTACGGTTAACCCGCCAACCCACCTTATGGTTAGCATCCGCTTTCACGACAACACGGCCTTCAAAGGAAGAATAATTCATTCTTCTCGCTCAGCTGAAACTAACTGGGCGGTCCAGACTTCCTCACCTTCATGGAAGACCCCAGAGCAACGCAAGCCCAGAGCAGTCGCTATCTTTTGGCTTGCACTGTGATCAGGGTGAATATGTGCAGTCGCCCTTTCAATCTGATTTTCCAAAAGCCACGTTTTCAGCAGTGCTGCGGCTTCCCTGGCGTAGCCTTGTCCCTGCCAATCGACACCAATCAGCCACGCCAGGTCAGCTCGCGCACTGGCTACCGTGGCTTGCATGTAGCCGATGGGCATATCAAGTGCATGGAGTTGCACTATCCATGTCAGCCATTGTTCAGTGCCATCAGGTGATAGCCGAGTCTCCAAATCGGAAAACCATCGTTCAACGGCCTTGGCATCATCGGGGGGAGCCCCGCCGGTGTACTGGTAAAGCGCGGGATCAGCCAAAATGGCAAACATCGCTGGGGCGTGGGAGCGGTCCACCGGAACAAGAGTCACCCTGGTCATTGGATCTTCATTGTCAGTTTTGACCAATCAAGTGTAGCCCAAACTCCTGCTTGCAGGACAATACCGACTTCTTCCTGAATTCCGGCAACCATCGCATCATTTCTGCTTTCCCCAGCCGTTGTAATCTGAGTTTTGATCTACGTCTCTGCACCATGAAACTTATCGAGGTCTGATGTACACAATGCAGCTTCCTTTAACAGGAGGAGGCAGCAAATATGTACCCACTACTAGAATACAATCCGGGTCACGCTATTACACCCCGAACCCCATGAAATAACGGCAGGCTGAGCGGGCAAAAGCGCCCGCGAAAACTTCAAGAGATCTGGGCTATCCGCATTCGATTGCAGCTAGCTTGTGATTCGCAACACCTGCGCTATTTAACCTTGCAATAGACAGCA
>JAHEBL010000031.1 GCA_024642265.1 Haliea sp.
ACCTTGTACTCGTCCTTGAGGCGGTAAACCACCACGTCGAACTGCAGCTGGCCCACCGCACCTACTACCAGGTCACTGCTGTTGACTGGCGCGAACACCTGGGTGGAGCCCTCCTCGGACAACTGCTGCAGGCCCTTCTGCAACTGCTTGGACTTCATGGGATCGGTGAGGCGGATGCGGCGGAACAGCTCCGGCGCGAAGTGCGGGATCCCCGTAAACTGCAGATCCTCACCCTCGGTGAAGGTATCACCGATCTGGATGGTGCCGTGATTGTGCAGACCGATGATATCGCCGGACACTGCCTCCTCCACCAGCTCGCGCTCACCGGCCTTGAACGTCACCGCATCGGCGATCTTCACGTCCTTGCCGAGGCGCACATGGCGCATTTTCATACCCTTGCTGTAACAGCCGGAACACACCCGCATGAAGGCAATGCGGTCCCGGTGGCGGGGATCCATATTGGCCTGGATCTTGAAAACGAAGCCGCTGAAAGCGGTCTCGCTGGCGTCGACGGTGCGGCTGGTAGCGTCCCGGGGCAGGGGCGGAGGCGCCCACCGTACAAAATCATCCAGCATTTCACGCACGCCGAAATTGCCCAGGGCGGTACCGAAAAAGACCGGGCTCAGCTTTCCCGCCAGGAAATCTGCCTGGTCAAATGCGTGGCTGGCACCGCGCACCAGCTCGATCTCCTCCAGAAACGCCTCGTACTCATCGCCCAGCAGGGCGCGGGCCTCGTCGCTGTCCAGTCCCTCGATACGCCTGTCATCCGGCAGCGACGAACCCCTGCCCGGGGTGTACTGGTGAAACACGTCGGTATAAAGGTTGTAGACGCCCTTGAAGTCCTTGCCCATGCCGACCGGCCAGTTGACAGGCGCGCCCCGGATGGCCAGCACCTGCTCGATTTCGTCCAGCAGTTCAATGGGATCGCGGATATCCCGGTCCATCTTGTTCACAAAACTGAAGATGGGGGTGTCACGGAGGCGGCACACGTTCATCAGCTTGATGGTGCGGTCTTCCACCCCCTTGGCGCCATCGATCACCATCAGGGCGGAGTCCACAGCTGTCAGGGTGCGGTACGTGTCCTCGGAGAAGTCCTCGTGCCCGGGCGTGTCGAGCAGGTTTACCGTGCGCTCGCGATAGGGAAACTGCATGACCGAGGACGTCACCGAAATGCCTCGCTCCTGCTCCATGCTCATCCAGTCGGAGGTGGCGTGCGGCCCCTTCTTGCCCTTCACGCTGCCCGCGACCTGGATGGCATTACCCAGCAGCAAGAGCTTTTCGGTAATGGTTGTCTTGCCCGCGTCGGGGTGCGAAATAATGGCGAAGGTACGACGCGAGGCGATCTGTCTGGCAAGGTCTGGCATGGATCCACCCCGGAAAAAAGCGCGGATTATACGCCCTTTCGGGCCACCGCGCAGTGTCCCGCACGCCACTGGCATTGCACCTGCGGCATCCTGTCACTGCCTGCGGCTCCGAAGTCCCAGTATAATGCGCGGGTGAAGACGCAAACCCATAACCGACCGGCCGGTTACAATCCCTCCCTGGACAACCTGCGCAGCCTGCTGCTGATCAGGAGCATAGCGCTGCTGGGCCAGACCGGGGTGCTGGCCTATGTACTGCTTGCCAGTCGCACCACCGCGAGCCTGTGGGGCGTGACGGCCAGCCTGGTTATGATGGCCCTGATCACGGCAGCCAGCCTCTGGCGCTGCACCCGGCCGTGGCCGGTCACCGACAATGAGTTCCTGGCACAGCTGCTGATCGACGTCGTGGGCTGGTCCGCGCTGATGTACTTCAGTGGCGGCGCCAACAACCCGTTCGTGTCCTACTATATCGTGCCTCTGGTCATAGCCGCGGCGGTGTTGCCCTGGCGCCACACCTGGCTGGTGGCGGGGGCTTCCCTGCTGGCGTACAGCGCCCTGCTTTACTACTACCAGCCCTTCCCGCTGTTCACGCCCCACGCGCACATGGGCCATGGCGAGGGCGCCAATGTGCACATCCTGGGCATGTGGTTCAATTTTCTCTTCAGCGCCGGCCTGATCACCTATTTCGTCGTGCGCATGGCGTCCATGTTGCGCGAACAGGAGGCGCGTGCTGTCGCCCGGCGGGAAGACCGGCTGCGCAATGACCAGATTATGGCGGTGGCCAGCCTGGCCGCCGGCACCGCCCACGAGCTGGGCACTCCGCTGGCCACGATGACGGTACTGGTCGATGAAATGCTGCTGGACAAGACCCTTGGCAGCCAGGCCCGGGAAGACTGTGAAGTGCTGCAACAGCAACTGGGCCAGTGCAAGTCCACCCTCAATGCCCTGAGCCGGACTGCAGAGCTGACCTCGGTGGAGCAAACCCAGCACCTCGCACTGGGAGCATTCGTGCAGCAGACCGTGGAGCGCTGGGCCGTGCGCCGCCCCGGAGTGGTCTGTGACATCGTGGCGGAGCAGTCCGGCCCCGGCCCCATGCTCGCCTACGATTCCACCCTGTGCCAGGCCATAGAAAACCTGCTCAATAACGCCGCCGATACCGGCACCGAGCGGGTGGAGGTGCGCTATGAATGGGACCCACTCGAGCTGCGCATCATCATTCGGGACTGGGGGCCGGGTATCGGCAAGGAACTGCTCGGCGACATGGGCAAGCCGATCATCCGCGCCAGCCACAATGGTCTGGGCATTGGACTGCTGCTGAGCCAGGCCACGGTGGAGCGCTACGGTGGCAGGATCGAGCTGCTCAACGCCACCGGCGGGGGCGCGGAAGCCCGCCTGCACCTGCCGCTGGCACGGCAGAACCGGACATGACTGAAACGGCGGGGAGAATCCTGCTGGTGGACGACGACCCGGTATTCACCAGCGTCATGGCACGGGGATTTGAGCGGCGCGGCTTCCTCACCTGCCGCTGTGGCAGTGCGGAAGAAGCCCTGGCCGCCTGCGGGGAGTTTGCGCCCAGCCACATCCTGCTCGACCTGAACATGCCCGGCACTTCCGGCCTGGTGGTACTGCCCCGCCTGCTGGCGGCGGCGCCGCAGGCGTCACTCGTGGTACTGACCGGCTACTCCAGCATTGTGACCGCGGTGGAGGCGACCCGCGCCGGGGCCACCAACTATCTGTGCAAGCCGGCCACCATCGAGGAAGTTCTGACCGCCTTTGCCGGTAGCGCGGGCCTCGCTGACACCCCGATTCCGAATGACCCGATCTCGATAGACCGCCTCGAATGGGAACATATCCAGCGGGTGCTGCAGGAGAACGAGGGTAACGTCTCCGCCACCGCCCGTGCCCTGGGAATGCACCGCCGCACGCTGCAGCGCAAATTGCAGAAGCGGCCGGTGCGCCGCTAGCTAGTCCAGTTCGGCCGCCACGATCGCCAGCAGGCGCCGCCCCACCGCGGTCATATCGACCCGGGCCGGGGCCAGCAGGCGAGCCATCGATGTGACCTGCAGGCCCTGGTAGCCGCAGGGGTTGATACGCCCGAAGGGTTCCAGGTCCATGTCCACATTGAGCGACAGGCCGTGGTAGCTGCACCCGCGGCGCACCCGCAGGCCGAGGGAGGCGATCTTGGCGCCGTCCACATAGACGCCGGGGGCTTCCGGTTTGGGAACGGCGTCGATGTCGTACTCCGCCAGCAGCCTGACAATGCTGCGCTCGATCATATTCACCAGGTCGCGCACTCCCCAGGAGCGCCGCCGCAGGTCTATCATCAGGTAGAGTACCCACTGGCCGGGTCCGTGATAAGTGACCTGCCCACCGCGGTCCACCTGGATGACGGGAATATCCCCGGGCGCGAGCACGTGCTCCGCCTTCCCCGCCTGGCCCTGGGTAAAAACACGTGGATGCTGCAGCAGCCAAAGCTGGTCGGGATCTTCCGGTGCGCGGGAGTCCGTGAGGTCCCTCATGGCCTGCAACGTGGGCTCATACTCCGCCAGGCCCAGCTCCCGCTGCAGCACCAGCACCGGGGCAGTCATTAAATGACCATTTGAACCCTGCCGGTGCCCAGCAGGTCCTGGTGCAGGGCTTCCAGCTGGTCCGGACCCGTGGCGGTGATAATGATGGTAATGGCAGTAAAAGTACCCTTGCTGGATGCCCTCGCGGCGAGGTTATCGCGATCAAACCCGGGGGCATGTCGCTCAAAAACCTCCAGGATCACCTCGGTCAGGTCCTCCGAGCTGCGGGCCAGGACCTTGATCGGGTAATCACAGGGAAATTCTATTCTCGGGGGTTCCTGCTCCATTACACGTCTCCTGGCTGGGCCTGTATCAGGTGGCGAACAGGCCGGATATCCACATCATGATCGAGTCCCACAGACGGGCGAAGAAACCGCCCTCTTCAACCGCCTCCAGCGCCACCACCGGCGCCTGGAACACCGTCTCACCCTCGACGCTGAGCGTCACGGTGCCCACGGGGTCTCCCACGGCGAGGGGCGCTACCAGTTGCGGATTCAGTTCCACAGTGGTGGCAAGGCTCTTGGATTTGCCCCGCGGCAGGGTGAGCACGGTCTTGTCGACCAGGCCCACCGGCACATAGTCCTGCTGGCCCTTCCAGATACGGGGCTTTTCCAGTTCCTGCATGGGACCATAGGCCTCGACGGTTTCGAAGAAACGGAAACCGTAATTGAGCAGGCTGCGGGTCTCATTCTTGCGCGCCTTGGTACTCTTGGTACCCATGACCACGGAAATCAGGCGCATGTCCCGGCGCTTGGCCGAGGCCACCAGGCAATAACCCGCCTCGGCAGTGTGACCGGTTTTCAGGCCATCGACTGACGGATCCTCTCCCAGCAGGGTGTTGCGGTTGTATTGCTTGATATTGTTGTAGGTAAAATCCGGCTCCTTGTACATCGCGTAGTGGTCGGGGAAGCGCGTGATGATCGCGTCGGCCAGGATAGCGAGATCGCGGGTAGTCACCACGTGGTCCGGGTGCGGCAGGCCATGGGAATTGACGAAATAGGAACCTTTCATGCCCAGCGCCTCGGCCTGGGTATTCATCATTTCAGCAAACACCGCCTCACTGCCGGCCACGTGCTCTGCCACCGCCACGGTGGCATCGTTGCCCGAGGAGATAACGATGCCCCGCTCGAGATCCTCAATCCTTACATCCTTGCCGGGCTCTATCCACATCAACGAGGAGCCGGCAAAAATCGGGTTCTGTGACCAGGCATTTTCGCTGACGGTTACCATGTCGTCCTTGCCAACGCGCCCCGCTTCCATCTCTGTCGCCAGCACGTAGGCGGTCATCATCTTGGTGAGGCTCGCCGGGGGCAGGGGAATATCGGCGTTGTGCTCCGCCAGCACCGCTCCGCTTTCGGCATCCATGAGGATGTAGGCAGTCGCCTCTATCTGGGGCGGTGAGGGCACCATGTCCTGCGCCTGGCCACTCAGTGCGAAGACCGTCAGCAGGGGTGTCAGCAGTTTTTTCATCATAAAAAGCGGGAACCTCGGGTATTTCCGGAAGGAGCGCATGTTAACCCATGCGTGCATGCAGCGAAACAAATGGCCTGAAATCTAGGGTAACGGCTGGCCGCCGTCGTAACCCGCGGTGCGCAGCTGTTCCTGCACGGACTCGATCTCTCCCGCGCCCGACATGGGCCCTATGCGCACCCGGTAGAGCAGATTCTGCCCGGACTGCACCTGGCTGACAGACACCGGCGGTGTCAGCAGATCCTGCAGCTTGTCCTGCAGGGTCCTGGCAGAGGTCTCGGAACTGTAGGCTCCGAGCTGCAGGAAGCGGTAGTCCCCTGCGACGGAACCGCGCCGGTCATCGACACCGACCACGTCAAGCACCTGCACTTCCACCGCGGCGGTGCCCGACTCCATATAACCGAGCTTGACGGCGGCCCCGTAGGACAAATCGATCAGGCGGTCCGAGTGAAACGGCCCCCGATCGTTCACCCGCACCACGATGCTCTTGCCGTTGTCGAGATTGGTAACCCGGGCATAACAGGGAATCGGCAGGGTCTTGTGAGCGGCGCTGGCCTGGTAGAGATCATAGATCTCGCCGTTTGAGGTCTGGTGGCCATGAAACTTGGCGCCATACCAGGACGCGATACCCCGCACCCGGTATCCCTTGTGGTTATCCAGCACCTCATACGTGACCCCGTCAATGGTATAGGGACTGGCGTTACCGACCGACAGGATGGGATCCGGCCGCGGCACCGCGTCGTGCACATCGGCCGGGTCAATCGGCCGCGGCGGAGCGCTGTCACGCGCCTGCTGGTAACGGGACGACGCACTCGCACTGTCGGGAGGGGTATCGGATCCGGGCTTCGCCGGCTCCGGCTGAGTGGTACAGGCGGCAATGGCGAGGACCAGCAAGCCAGGCAGTAAAAACAACAGCGGGCGTGACATCACTGCGCGACCCGCGCCGCGATGCGCTGGCTGAGCTGGTACACGCACATGGCATACATTGCGCTGTGGTTGTAGCGGGTGATGACATAAAAATTCTGGAGTCCCAGCCAGTACTCGTAGCCGCTCTTGAGCTCAAACTGCATGGCTGAGGCGAGCGTATCCGGTGCCACGGGCTGGTCGGCCACGACCCCCGCACCGGCGAATTCAGCGATGGTATGTTCCGGCTTCAGGTTTTTCCTGCCCGAGACAAACCACTGCTCGGGCACCTCCCCCTTCACAGTGGCACCCACCACCACGGTCTCGCCCTTGCGCCAGCCGTGCTGCTTGAAATAATTCGCTACGCTGCCTATCGCATCGACCGGGTTGTTCCAGATATCCGCCACCCCGTCGCCGTCAAAATCCACGGCGTAGGCAAGGAAACTGCTGGGCATGAACTGGCCATAGCCCATGGCGCCGGCATAAGAGCCCTTGAGCGCCAGCGGGTCAAAACCCTGCTGACGGGTCAGGATCAGGTAGCTTTTCAATTCCCCGGTGAAAAATTCCGAACGGGGCGGGTAGTCGAATGCCAGGGTGGAAAGGGCATCGATCACCCGGTAACTGCCGGCAATACGCCCGTAATAGGTCTCGACCCCTATGATCGAGACGATGATTTCCGCCGGCACACCGGTCTCGCGCTCTGCCCTTGCCAGGGTATCGCGGTGTTCCTCATAGAATTCCAGGCCCTGCTCCAGCCGTTTGTCATTCAGGAAAATCTCCCGGTATTCGTACCAGGGCTTGCTCTTCTCGGCCGGCCGGGCAATGGCGGTGAGAATGCTCTCCTGCCGTTGGGCGGCAGCAAATACCAGCAACAGCTGCTCACGGTCAAAGTCCTGCTCCTCGACCAGCTCATCCACCAGCGCCAGTGCCGCCGGGTGCAGCGAATAATTATCCGCGGCACAGGAGAGCGCGCTCCACAGGCAGGCAACCGCCAGGGCAAATTTCAGGCTTAATGACATATCTACTACTCGCTAATGGCTTGAGAAAAACAAAGCCGGCAACAGACTCAAGCCTGTCACCGGTGCCCCGTGGATTTTTCAGTGCTGATTGCCATCAGGATGCCAAAACCCGCCATCAAGGTGACAACCGAAGTCCCTCCGGCACTTACCAGCGGCAGGGGTACCCCCACCACCGGCAGTAACCCCGCGACCATGCCCATGTTAACAAAGATATATACAAAAAACGTCAGGGTCAGGGTGCCAGCCATCATCCTGCCGAAACTGGTCCTGGCCCGGATGCCTATCCAGAAGCCCCGCAACAGGATCAACAGGTAGATGCCCATCAACACCAGCACCCCTCGCAGGCCGAATTCCTCGGACAACACCGCGATAATGAAATCGGTGTGGCTCTCAGGCAGAAAGTCCAGGTGTGACTGAGTGCCATTCATCCAGCCCTTGCCCTCCCAGCCGCCGGAACCGATGGCGGTTTTCGACTGGATGATATTCCAACCCGCCCCCAGCTTGTCGCTTTCAGGGTCCAGCATGGTAAGGATCCGCTGCTTCTGGTAGTCCTTCAACACAAACATCCAGGCCGGCCAGGCGGAGGCGCCGGCCAGCACCACCGCACCGAGGATATACCGCCAGCCCAGCCCCGCCATAAACAGCACGAACAGACCACTGGCGGCTATCAGGAGCGCGGTACCCAGGTCCGGCTGCTGTAATATCAGTGCAGCCGGCACCCCCATGAGACCCAGGCACACCAGGATAGCGAAGAAGCGCGGCGGCAAGCTGCGGTCCGCCAGGTAACAGGCCACCGTGAGGGGCAACATCAGCTTCATGATTTCAGAGGGCTGGAAGCGAAAACCCCCGAGGGACAACCATCTCTGGGCTCCCTTTGCGCCGACCCCGACCAGCATCACCGCCACCAGCATCGCCAGGCCCAGCAGGTAAAACCAGGGCGCCCAGCGCATGATCCGCGCCAGGCTCACCTGGGCAATGGTGAACATGACGAAGTAGCCCAGCAGGAAATAACGCCCCTGGCGGACAACCGCACCCATATCCTTGCCAGAACCGCTGTAAAGGACGACCAGGCCATAAGCCGTCAATACCAGCAGCAGTAACAGCAGGGGAATATCTATGTGGAACCGGCTGGCGGCACTGGGCCGGCGGGCCAGGTCGGCCGAGCCCTGGTGCGGCATCTGGCGCAGGTAATCAGCCATCCGTCGTCTCCCCGAACAGCCAGGTGTCGATCACCTTGCGGGCAATGGGCGTGGCCGCCGAGCTGCCACCGCCGTTTTCGACGATAATTGCCACCGCAATGGTCGGCGCCTCAGCCGGGGCAAAGGCGATAAAGAGCCCATGATGGCGGTGGCGCTCGGCGACATCCGCCTCGTTGTAGACCGAATTCTGGGCGATACCGATCACCTGGGCCGTGCCGGTCTTGCCAGCCATGAGGTACTGGATATCCTTGGCCAGGATTTTGGCAGTGCCCCGCTGGCCATGCACCACCTCGACCATTCCCTCGTAGACCGCGTCCCAGTATTCATCGGGTACGATAATGGGCTCCAGCAGTGGCGCAGCAACCGGCTGCCCATCCACAGATTCCAGCAGCCGCGGCGTGCGCCGCACGCCCTTGCTGGCCACCACGCTGGTGGCCACCGCCAGTTGCATGGGCGACGTGAGCATGTAGCCCTGGCCGATACTGGCGCTGATGGTCTCCCCCGGATACCAGGGCTGGCCCATGGCATCGCGTTTCCAGCGGGTCGAGGGCAACACGCCGCGCCGCTCGTTGGTGGTATCGATTCCCGTGCGCTCGCCCAGGCCAAAGGGCCTGAGGTACTCGTACATGCGATCGATGGTAAGGCGCCGCCCGAGGTCGTAGAAGTACACATCGCAGGACTCGGCAATGGCCATTTTCATATCCACCCTGGGGGCGTGGCCCGTGCCCCGGATGCGCAATATCCAGTCGCGGTACTTGCGCGAGTCCCCGGGCAGGCTGTACCAGCCGGGATCTGCCACCGTGCTCTGGGGTGTCACCAGGCCGGACTCGAGCCCGGCCATGGACATGAACGGCTTGATGGTGGAACCCGGCGGGTACTGTCCCTGGATGGCGCGATTGAACAGCGGGACGTCGAGAGAGTCACGCAGCGCGCTGTAATCGGCCGAGCTGATGCCGTTGACGAACAGGTTGGTGTCGAAACCCGGCTTGGATACCAGCGCCAGCACCCCGCCCGTCAGTGGATCGATAGCCACGACAGCGCCGCGGCGGTCCCCCAGGGCCTCATCCGCTGCCCGCTGTATGCGGATATCAAGGTGCAGCACAAGGTCGGAACCGGGTTTCGGGTCAAACCGCTCGAGCACCCTCAGCACCCTGCCGTGGGCGTTGGTTTCAACATTCTGGTAGCCCACATCGCCGTGCAGTATGTCCTCGTAGTACTTCTCAACCCCCACTTTGCCGACATGGAAAGTGCCGCGGTAATCCGTCTCGTCAAGCTCCGTTACCTCGCGCTCGTTGATCCGCCCGACATAGCCAATGGCATGGGAGAATAATTCGCCGTGGGGGTAATAGCGCAGCAGCTGGGCATCGACCACCACTCCCGGCAGGCGGTAACGGTTGACGGCGAGACGGGCGCGCTCCGCCTCGGTGAGGCGAAAGCGCAGGGGTACGGCCTCGTAGGGACGCCGGCGCGCGAGCTTCTTGTTAAAGTTGTCCAGGTCACTGTCACTCACAGGCACCAGCTCGGCCAGCTCGGCCAGGGTTGCCTCCAGGTCCGATACCTGCTCGCGCACGATCGACAGCATGTAGCTGGGGCGATTGTCCGCGAGCAGCACGCCATTGCGATCGTAGATCAAGCCCCGCTTGGGCGGCAGGGGCTGCAGTTGTACCCGGTTGCGTTCGGACTCGGTGCGATACACCTCGTAGTCGGTGATCTGCAATGCGTAGTAGCGGGTCACGATGGCGCCCAGCAGGCCGAGGACCAGGAGCACGGCGAGGATAGTGCGGGCGTTGTTGATCCGGGTTTCGCGGTGCGAATCCTTGAGCTGGATGTGCGGTGACGGCATCTAATGGTCTGTAGGAAACCTACTCGCGATGATACGGGTGGTTGACCGTGATTGTCCAAGCCCGGTAGAGCTGCTCGGCCAATAAAACCCGCACCAGCGGATGCGGCAGGGTCAAATCGCTGAGGGACCAGCGTGCAGCAGCGCGTTCCAGGCACTGCGGGGAAAGACCATCGGGGCCGCCCACCAGCAGGCTGTAGTTGTCCCCGGACATCTGCCAGGCTTCCAGCTGTTGTGCCAGTTGCTCAGTGGTAATACGTTTGCCCAACACATCGAGCGCGATGACCTTGTCGCCGGGGGGGACAGCCTTCAGCAGCTGCTCGCCCTCGCGCTCCCGCAACTGCTCCGGTTTTGCGCCCTGCCCTCGTCGCGCCAGCGGAATCTCCCGCCACTGCAGCTTGAGTTCACGGGGCAGTCGCTTGCAGTACTCCTCCACCCCCTGGGTGACCCAGGACGGCATCCTGGTGCCCACGGCGAGAACGCTTATCCGCATCAGGCCGGCGCATCGGGATTAACCCAGAGACGCTCCAGATCATAGAAGTCACGGGTGGCGGGCAGCATGACGTGCACCACGACGTCACCAAAATCCACCAGCACCCACTCGCCGACGTCTTCGCCCTCGACACCAAGTGGGCGCAGTTCCTGTCTCTTCGCCTGCATGCAGACATTATCGGCCAATGACTTCACATGCCGGCTGGATGTTCCGCTGGCGATGATCAGGAAGTCCATGACATCGGTGAGGCCGGTGACATCCAGCGTGACAATATTGACAGCCTTGAGATCTTCCAGGGCATCAACAACGATTTTCTTCTGTGCTTCAGCGTCCATTGCGTTTGCTCATTCCGGGTGGTGTCGCTTCATCAATCACCTCTTCAATGGTAGAGATCGTGTGCTTCAATATATTCCAGTACCGCCTGCGGCAACAGGTAGCGCGGGGAGCGCCCGGCGGCCAGCAGCTCGCGAATTTCGGTGGAGGAGATGGCCAGGGGGCGCAATTCCTCCACCAGAATACCCCCGTTGGGGCGTTGGCGCAGCTGCAACGGGTCTGCCAGCCGGTGGCGGCGTAGCCAGTCAGCCACCGGGCCCTCTCCCGGCAGGTGCCAGCCCGGACGGGCAATGACCACCACGTGAGCCCAGTCCAGCAGCTCCTGCCAGCGATGCCAGGTGGTTATGGCCAGCACCGCATCGCAGCCCATGACCAGGCACAGGCTGTGCTCACCGCCCAACTCGCGCCGCAATTCGATCAGGCTGTCGATAGTATAGGATGCTCCCTCCCGCCCGAGCTCGCGGTCGTCACACACCAGGCGGGATTCACCCGCCACCGCCAGGGCTACCATGGCAGCGCGGTGGGCGGCGCCGCAGGCGGGCACTTCCCGGTGCGGGGGTACCGCGCAGGGCATCAGGCGCAACTGTGCCAGTTGCAGCAGCTCCACCAGTTCCAGGGCGGAGCGCAGGTGGCCGTAGTGCACCGGGTCAAAGGTTCCACCAAAGATCCCCACCGGAACCAGTGGCGCAGGCGACTGGCTCAAGTGCGGACCTGCCCCTCACCAAATACCACGTATTTCAGTGAGGTAAGGCCCTCGAGACCCACCGGGCCACGGGCGTGCAGCTTGTCGGTGGAAATGCCGATCTCCGCACCCAGGCCATACTCGAAGCCATCGGCGAAGCGGGTGGACGCGTTGACCATGACGGAGCTGGAGTCCACCTCCCGGAGGAACCGCATGGCCCGACCGTGGTCCCGGGTGACAATGCTGTCGGTGTGCAGGGAGCTGTAGGTATTGATGTGCTCGATGGCCGCCTCGAGACCGCTCACCACGCGGACCGCCAGGATCGGCGCCAGGTATTCCTCACGCCAGTCCTGCTCGGTGGCCACCGTCGCCTGGGGCAGGATCGCCCGGGTGCGCTCGCAACCGCGCAGTTCAACCCCGGCCCCGGCATACGCCTGCGCCAGCCGCGGCAGCAGCGCCTGCGCCTCCGACTCGGCCACCAGCAGGGTTTCCATGGTATTACAGGTGCCATAGCGCTGGGTCTTGGCGTTGAGCGCGATGGCAATGGCCATTTCCGCGTCGGCGCCATCGTCTATGTACACATGGCAGACACCGTCGAGGTGCTTGATGACCGGCACCCTCGACTCGGCACTGATACGCTCTATCAGGCCCTTGCCGCCACGGGGCACAATCACGTCAACGTAGTCGGGCATGGTAATCAGACGCCCCACCGCAGCCCGGTCCGGCGTGTTCACCACCTGCACCGCCGCCTCCGGCAGCCCGGCGGCACGCAAACCCTCGGCGATGCAGCTGGCAATGGCGCAGTTGGAAGCCAGGGCCTCGGAGCCGCCGCGCAAAATAGTCGCATTGCCCGCTTTCAGGCACAGGCTGGCGGCCTCGACGGTCACGTTGGGGCGCGATTCGTAAATGATGCCGATGACGCCAAGGGGGACGCGCATCCGGCCGACCTGGATGCCGCTCGGCATGGTGTTCATCCCGGTGATGGCTCCCACCGGGTCAGGCAGTTCGGCAACCTGGCGCAGACCCTCCAGCATGGCGTCGATACGCGCCGGCGTGAGTTCGAGGCGATCCATCAGCGGCGCAGCCAGGCCGTTGGCCGCGCCCCGCGCCAGGTCCTCGGCATTGGCTTCGGCCAGCGTGGCGCGGGCGCCATCGAGCGCATCCCTGGTCGCCAGCAGCGCACGGTTGCGGGTAACAGTGCTGGACGCGGCCACCCCGCGCGAGGCGGCGCGGGCTGCCCGACCGAGATCTGCCATGTACTGGTCAACGTCCATTGAGAGGGCTCTGCTGGTGACAAAAGCCGGCATTATACCCGAAGGTTCCCGGCCTTGTGCTAAGCTCTCGGCAGAAATTAGCGTATGGTGCCGACCGTGACAAAAGCCATCGAGCTCGAGTTTTTCTACGACTGTTCCAGCCCCTGGACCTACTTCGCCTTCACCCGGATGATCCCCATGGCGGAGCGCCTCGGGCAAGCGGTGCGCTGGCGCCCCATCCTGGTGGGTGGGGTATTCAATGCGGTCAACCAGCAGGTCTACAGCAGCCGCGAAGAGATGTTCACCAAACCCGAAAACCAGAGAAAGATGGCCTATTACCTCAAGGATCTGGGGGACTGGGCCGACCTGTGCGGGGTGACGGCAAAATGGCCCCCGGGGCATCCCATCAACAGCGTCAAGGCCATGCGCGGCGCCTTTTTTGCCCAGGAGCAGGGACTGCTGTTGCCCTACTCCCGGGCCGTGTTCGCAACATACTGGGGCGGGGAGACTCCCGACATCGCCAGCGACGAGGTGCTGCGGGCAATCTGCGTGACGGTGGGGCTGGACCCGGCGGGTTTCTTTGACGCCATAGCCAGCCAGGCATACAAGGACCGGCTGCGCAGCAACACCGACGAATTGATCGAGCGCGGCGGCTTCGGCTCGCCGACCATTTTCATCAACGGCGACGATATGTACTTTGGCAACGACCGGCTGCCACTGGTGGAACACCGGCTGCAGCAATTGCTGGGCACGAACTCCGTTTAAAGCACCTGCCTGACGGCATGTGCTGTTCCCCTGGCAGGGCTGGACCGCTCATCTGAATCCGCCCGACTGCAGGCGAGCGCGCCGGGCAGCATCGTGATCGCCCCGCCCACTTATTAACGTTTACGTTAACGTAAACTTACGCTATATTCACCTTCCAGCAGCGCGAACCCGGGAACCCGGCCCAATGACTGGCAAAACACACACCATTTCGGAACTGGCGCAGGAATTCGGGGTAACCACCCGGACCATCCGGTTCTATGAGGAAAAAGGACTGGTCAGCCCCATGCGGGACGGCCAGAAGCGGCTGTACTCCAACTCTGACAGGGTGCGCATCAAGCTGATCCTGCGGGGCAAGCGCATCGGCATGACACTGCAGGAGTGCGTCGACTTCATCGACATGTATGACCCCGAGCACAATAACGCCGAACAGCTGCGCTCGCTGATAGAAAACGTGAAGCGCCGGCGCGACAGCCTGCTGCAGCAAAAAAGGGACATAGACGACATGCTGGCGGGCCTGGATGAAGTCCAGGGCCTGTGCGAGGAATCCCTGGCCAGCGACAAACCCCGAACAACCACCCCAAACCCTGATTAGCACTGACAGGAAGACACCATGAATACCGGATACCCCACCCTCAATTTCGGTCTCGGCGAAGAGCTGGACATGCTGCGCGACGCCGTTTACCAGATGTGCCAGAAGGAAATCGCGCCGCGGGCGGCCCAGATCGACCGCGACAACCAGTTTCCCGCGGACCTGTGGCGCAAGTTTGGCGACATGGGCCTGCTGGGTATTACCGTTGACGAGGCCTACGGCGGCAGCAACATGGGCTACCTTGCCCACGCTATCGTGATGGAAGAGATCAGCCGGGCTTCCGCGTCCGTGGGACTGTCCTACGGCGCCATGTCCAACCTCTGCCTGAACCAGATCCGCAAGAACGGCAGCGAGGCGCAGAAACAGAAATACCTGCCCAAACTGTGCAGCGGCGAGCACATCGGCGCGCTGGGCATGTCCGAGGCCAACGCCGGCTCCGATGTGGTCAGCATGAAACTCCATGCCCGCCGGGAGGGTGACAGCTACATCCTCAATGGCACCAAGATGTGGATCACCAATGGCCCCGATGCCGATGTCTACGTCATCTACGCCAAGACCGACCCGGCTGCGGGGTCACGGGGCATTACCGCTTTCCTGGTGGAGCGCGATTATGCCGGTTTCTCCCGCTCTCCCAAGCTCGACAAACTGGGCATGCGCGGTTCCAACACCTGCGAGCTGGTGTTCGAGGACGTGCAGGTGCCGGCGGAAAACGTGATGCGGGCTGAGGGCGAGGGGGTCAGGATCCTGATGTCGGGGCTGGACTACGAGCGCACCGTGCTGTCCGGCGGACCGGTGGGTATCATGCAGGCCTGCATCGACGAGGTCCTGCCCTACCTGCACACGCGCAAACAATTCGGGCAGAGCATCGGCGAGTTCCAGCTGATGCAGGGCAAGCTGGCGGACATGTACGCCGACCTCAATGCCTGTCGCGCTTATCTCTACGCCGTTGCCGGTGCCTGTGACCGGGGCGAGGAGACCCGCCAGGATTGCGCCGCGGTCATCCTCTACACAGCCGAAAAAGCCACCCAGATGGCCCTGCAGGCAATCCAGGCTCTCGGTGGCTTCGGCTACACTAACGAGTCAGGCGCCGGCCGCCTGCTGCGGGATGCCAAATTGTATGAGATCGGCGCGGGCACCTCGGAGATCCGCCGTATGCTGATCGGCCGCGAACTGTTCAACGCAACCGCATAGGACCCTGTATGAGCGTCATCCAATCACGTATCAATACCCGGGATGCGAGCTTCATCGCCAACCGCGAGGACATGCAGGCCCAGGTCAATGATCTGCGCAAGCTGGTCGACCAGATCCGCCAGGGCGGCGGCGCCAAGGCCCAGGAGCGCCATACCTCGCGCGGCAAACTGCTGCCCAGGGAGCGCCTCAACGCGGTGCTGGACCCGGGCTCGCCGTTCCTGGAACTGTCCCAGCTGGCCGCTTTCCAGGTCTATGAGGACAACGTACCGGGCGCCGGCATCATCACCGGTATCGGCCGCATTGCCGGCCAGGAATGCATGATTTTTGTCAATGACGCCACGGTCAAGGGCGGCACCTACTACCCGCTGACCGTCAAGAAGCAGGGACGCGCCCAGACCATCGCCCAGGAAAACCGCCTGCCCTGTATCTACCTGGTGGATTCCGGCGGCGCCTTTCTGCCCCTGCAGGAGGAAGTCTTTCCCGACCGGGAACACTTCGGCCACGCCTTTTACAACCAGGCCCGCATGTCCGCCATGGGTATCCCCCAGATCGCCGCGGTGCTGGGATCCTGCACGGCCGGCGGCGCCTACCTGCCCGCCATGGCCGACGAGTCCATTATCGTCAGGAACCAGGGCACTATCTTCCTGGGCGGGCCGCCATTGGTAAAAGCGGCCACTGGTGAGATCGTCAGCGCGGAAGAACTCGGCGGCGCCGATGTGCACTGCCGCACCTCCGGGGTCACCGACCACTACGCCAACAACGATCACCACGCGCTGGAACTGGTGCGCCGCGCTGTGGGCCGGCTGAACCGGGTCAAGCCGGTGTCGATGGACCTGCGCGAACCGGTGGAGCCCCTGTACCCGGTGGAGGATATCTACGGTGTTATCCCCGCGGACAAGAAACAGCCCTACGATGTGCGCGAGGTGATCGCGCGCATCGTCGATGGCTCGGACTTCGATGAGTTCAAGGCCCTGTATGGCGAGACTCTGGTCTGCGGCTTCGCCCGTATCCACGGCTACCCGGTGGGTATCGTCGCCAACAACGGTATTCTGTTCGGTGAGTCGGCGGTCAAGGGCGCCCACTTTGTCGAGCTCTGCGCCCAGCGCAAGACTCCGCTGGTTTTCCTGCAGAACATCACCGGCTTTATGGTGGGCAAGCAGTATGAGGCCGGCGGTATCGCCCGCCACGGCGCCAAGATGGTACACGCGGTGGCCTGTGCCAATGTGCCGAAGTTCACGGTGATCATCGGCGGTTCTTTCGGCGCCGGCAACTACGCCATGTGCGGACGCGCCTATGAGCCGCGCCTGATGTTCATGTGGCCCAATGCGCGCATTTCGGTGATGGGCGGGGAGCAGGCCGCCGGCGTGCTGGCCACTGTCCGGCAGGATGTGCTGGCCCGCGATGGCAAGGCGATGTCGGCCGCTGAGGAGGCTGCTTTCAAGCAACCTATTCTTGATCTCTATGAAAAACAGGGTCATCCCTACTATGCCTCGGCGCGTCTGTGGGATGACGGCGTCATCGATCCCGCGGATACGCGCATGGTGCTGGGCCTGTCTATTTCGGCGACTCTGAATGCGCCGATTGAAGAGTCGAAGTTCGGCGTGTTCAGGATGTGATTGTGATGAATTTGATATTGGCAATTGTCTGCTCCGATCCCGGCCCGGACCCTGAGGTATCCAGCCGGGACACGCTGCAAGTACATCCATGTAAGCTCGTCTCGGCCCTCCATGGCCTCGAACGGTCCCGGATGGATACCTCAGGCCCCATGCCTCGCCACATCTCGCTATTGAGAGACAACCATGTTTGACAAAATTCTGATTGCCAACCGCGGCGAGATCGCCTGCCGCGTTATCAAGACCGCGCGGCGTATGGGCATCGCCACTGTTGCCGTCTACTCGGATGCGGACCGCGATTCGCTGCATGTGCGCATGGCGGACGAGGCAGTGCATATCGGTGCCGCTCCGGCCCGGGAGTCCTACCTGCTGGGGGATCGTATCCTGGCGGCGGCGCGGGCTACCGGGGCCCAGGCGATTCATCCGGGCTACGGCTTCCTGTCGGAAAATGCGGGCTTTGCGCGGGCCTGCGCGGAGCAGGGTGTCGTGTTTATCGGCCCACCCACCGGGGCGATCGAGGCCATGGGCTCGAAGTCGGCGGCCAAGCGCATTATGGAGGCCGCGGGTGTGCCCCTGGTGCCGGGTTACCATGGCGATGACCAGGACCCGGCGCTGCTGCGCGCCGCCGCGGAGGAGATGGGTTATCCGGTGCTGCTCAAGGCCACGGCCGGCGGTGGCGGCAAGGGTATGCGCCAGGTCTGGTCCGGCGAGGAATTTGACGAGGCTCTGGCGGCGGCCAAACGGGAATCCCTGGCCAGCTTCGGCGATGACGCCATGCTGGTGGAGAAGTACCTCACCAGGCCTCGCCATGTTGAACTGCAGGTGTTTTGTGATAACGCCGGTAACGGTGTCTACCTGGCGGAGCGGGACTGCTCGGTGCAGCGCCGCCACCAGAAGGTTATCGAGGAGGCGCCGGCGCCGGGCATGAGCGAGACGCTGCGCAGCCAGATGGGTGATACCGCGGTGAAGGCTGCCCAGGCGATCGACTATCGCGGCGCCGGCACGGTGGAGTTCCTGCTCGACGAGGACGGCAGTTTTTACTTCATGGAAATGAATACCCGGCTGCAGGTTGAGCACCCGGTTACCGAGATGATTACCGGCCAGGACCTGGTGGAATGGCAGTTGCTGGTGGCTGCGGGTGAACCGCTGCCACTGGCCCAGGACCAGGTGCGCATCCGCGGCCACGCCTTCGAGGCCAGGGTCTATGCGGAGGATCCCGACAATGACTTCCTGCCGGTCACCGGCACCCTGGGCTACCTGCAGCCGCCCCAGGAGAGCCAGCATGTGCGCGTTGATACGGGTGTGCGCCAGGGGGATGAGGTCAGCGTCTTCTATGACCCCATGATCGCCAAGCTGATCGTCTGGGACGAATCGCGGGAGCGCGCCCTGCAGCGGCTCGCCACCGCGCTGGCGGCTTACCGCATTGGCGGCACGGTAACCAACCTGGATTTTCTGTATAACCTGGCCACCAGCAAACCCTTCCGGGAAGCGGAGCTGGATACCGGTTTTATCGACAAGCACGCCGACCTGATCTTCCACCAGCGGCCCCAGGACCTGGAACGGGAACTCCCGCTGGCGGCCCTTGCCCTGTTGCTGTACAAGCAGCAACAGGGCAGCGCCAGCGCCTGGGTCGATCCCTGGTCACCCTGGCAGGGCGGCAGCGCCTGGCGCCTGAACGAGCCCCACGCGCACCACCTGACCCTGCACTGCCATCAGCAGGACCACGCGGTAGAGGTGGAGCAGCGCGGCCCGCTTTATCTCGTGCGCGCCGCAGGCCGGGAGACGCAACTGCAGGGCGAATTGCTGGGTGACACTCTGCAGCTGGAGGTCGAGGGACACCGCCAGCGGGCCACTCTGGCCCGCACTCAGGACGGTTTCACCCTGTACCTGGCCAGGGGCGCCTGCCATTTCCGCGAGGTCCTGCCCGATATCGGGGAAGCCGACGCGGCGGGCGCCGCGGCCGGCCTGAAAGCCCCCATGAACGGCACTATCGTCGCACTGTTGGCGGAAATTGGCAGCACAGTGGAAGCCAATACCCCACTGCTGGTAATGGAGGCGATGAAAATGGAACACACCATAAGGGCGCCGCTGGCAGGAACCGTCAGGGCGTTCTACTACCAGCCCGGCGACCTGGTGGATGGCGGCGCGGAACTGCTGGACTTCGCCGCCGAGGGTGCTGAATCATGAATCTTCCCGCCAGGGTCACGCTGGTAGAGGTCGGTCCCCGCGACGGTCTGCAGAATGAAAAGCAGACCATCCCGCTGGCTGCCAAGCTGCAACTGATCGACGACCTGGCCGGCGCCGGGCATACCGTTATTGAGGCGGGCAGTTTCGTCAACCCGAAGTGGGTGCCCCAGATGGCTGACAGCGAGGCGGTGTTTGCGGGTATCGAGCGCCGCCCCGGGGTACGCTACACCGCTCTCACCCCCAACCTGCAGGGCTTCGAACGGGCCGTGGCGGCGGGTGCCGATGAAGTGGCCATCTTTGCCGCTGCCTCCGAGTCGTTCTCCCATAAAAATATCAACTGCAGCATCGCCGAGAGCCTGCAGCGCTTCACCGCGGTCATGGCCGCGGCCGGCGAGCGCGGCATGCCCGTGCGGGGCTACGTGTCCTGTGTACTGGGCTGCCCCTATGAAGGAGAGATAAGCCCGCAGGCGGTGGCGTCGGTGACCGCAGAGCTGCTGGCCATGGGCTGTTACGAGGTGTCTCTCGGAGACACCATCGGCAGCGGTACCGCCGGCAGTATGCAGCGTTTGCTCGACGTATTGCTGAGCCGTTTCGGCGCGGGCCAGCTGGCGGTGCATTGCCACGACACCTACGGCCAGGCCCTGAGCAACATACTGGTTGCCCTGCAAAATGGCATTGCAACCGTCGATTCCTCGTTGGCGGGACTCGGCGGGTGCCCTTACGCCAGGGGCGCCTCCGGCAACGTGGCCACCGAGGATGTGGTTTATATGCTCAACGGCCTGGGCATAACAACCGGCCTGGACCTGGACGCCCTGGTGCGCGCGGGCAACCGCATATCGGGCGTGCTGGGACGGCCCAACGGCTCCCGCACGGCCACCGCACTGGACCTGAAGTCTGCCTGAGGTAAGCTGTCGGCCAGAGCCGGCGCTTTCCGCCGGGGGCGGACCATGACCCCAGAGACAATACACTCCAGTTTCCTGCGCCTGCGTGTGCTGGCGGCGCTCCTGATCACCCTGTCGGGCATCGGCCAGGTGGCGGCACTGTGGTTCCGGGACCTCACCGGCGCCGCGCTCGTCGATGCGCTGATAGGGGTGGTCTACATCATCATTGGTATCGGCCTGCAGGGGCAGTCGCGCTTCACTCTGTTCCTCGGCATCGCAGCACCTGCGGCGGCCGCCGCACTGGTGCTCAACACAACCCCCGACGGCGCACTCAGCGCACTGCAGATCGGGCGACTGCTCGCGGACCTCGCTGTAATTGTTTGCAGCACGCTGGTACTGGCCAATACCGGCGATTGACCGGCGGGCCGCTCAACCCGCCGTCGCGGCCCGTGCCCGGCGCTCGTCGACAAACAGGTAGCAGCCGCTGTCCTGGGGCACCGCCGCCAGGGGCGTGTTGACCTGCTCCGGGGTGGGGCCGTAGCGATCAGCCAGCTGGCGCAGTTTATCGAGGTCGAAGTTATACAGGCGCGCCGCATTTTCCCCCAGGATCATCCGGCGCTCACGCTCGGGCACACCCCCGAAGGTAAGCTGCAGGGACTCCAGGTTATAGGGGAAGGTGCCCTCGTAATGGGGGTAGTCGTTACCCCAGCAGATCTGCTCGATACCCACCTGCTCACGACCGTCGAGTTCCGCCAGGCTGGGAAAGCTGGCCCCGTAATAACAGTTGCGCCGCGCGTAAAAACTGGGCGGCTCCCGCAGCACCCACTGCATGCCCGAGTAGTCCATCTCGCCAATCGCGCCGGCCTTGAAGCCCTCGTGGATGCGGTCCAGGCTCTGCAGCATGGCCGGTGCCCAGGAACAACCGGACTCGGTGAGAATGTATTTGAGCCTGGGGTAGCGCTCGAACACGCCGCTCAGCAGCAGGTGGCTGTAGCCCCGCTTGCAATAGAACGGCACCTCCGATATCCACAGGGCTTCCGCCACCGGGCCGCTACCGTAGTCCGGCAGGCCCTGGCCGGAGTGCTGGTTCATCACCAGGTTACAGTCCTGGATCGCCGCATACAGCGGCTCCCAGTCGGGATGGTACAGCGGCTTGAGCCAGGTGCAGTCCTCCGGGACCAGGGGCAGCAACACCCCGCCGCGCAAACCCGCCTCGGCTATCCACTGCACATCCTTGATGGCTTCCTCGATATTGTTGGGCAGTATCAGTCCCACTCCGGCGCGCCGCACGGGGTCCTCGTCGCAAAAGTCCTTGAGCCAGCGGTTATGGGCGCGAATGCCCGCCAGTGCGCGCTCGTAGTTTTCCGGTCGCGGGGGCTGGGCGGTGACGATACTCTTGGCAAAAAACGGCGGCACAGTGTTGGGGTAGACCACCTCCCCTACCACTCCCTGGCTGTTCTGGTCGGCGCTGCGCACCTCGAAGTCCCAGTTACGCAACTTCTTGGTGCCATAGTGTTGCTGGGACGGGTTGCGATAGCCGCCGCGCCATTGGTCGAACGCCTCGCGCCACTCGGGGTCGAGATACTCGCGATACTGGGCGTGACTGCCCCCGGCATGGGTGTCGGCTGTAATCAGAATATAGGGTTCGTTGCTCAAACCGGGTCTCCCTCAATAGTCGTGGCAATCGACAGCATACCAATGGCACCGCAGGCTTCACTATTTGCCAGCGCAGGAATCAAGCCACGGCTCAATTGCTTGGACCAGCGCTCTTTTGCTGGCTATGATGGCGGCGCCCTCGCCCACGCCCCGGGCACTCTCTCACAGACAGGAACCCAGCACCGCCATGGCACTCAAGCCCACCATCTACAAAGCCCAGGTCGAACTGGCCGACAGCGATAACAACCGCTACGAGACGCTGGCACTGACACTGGCGCGTCACCCCTCCGAAACCCTGGAGCGGATGGCGGCCCGTCTGCTGGCCTATTGCCTCAATGTCGCGCGGGGACTGGAGTTCACCCGGGGGCTGTCGACGGCAGATGAACCGGATATCTGGCTGCACAGCGACAGCGGTGAAATCGAGCACTGGATAGAGATAGGGCAGCCCGAACAGGTCCGCTTGCGCAAGGCCTGCGGGCGGGCGCGGCGGGTCAGCCTGTACACCTTCGGCAAGAGCAGCGATACCTGGTGGAAGCTCAATGGCGAGGCCATCAGCGCCCTGCCCCACCTGTACGCGTGGCAGTTCAGCTGGCCGGAAATCGTGGCGGTGGCGGCGCTGCTGGAGCGCACCATGCAACTCAGCGTGAGCATTGTCGGCGGCATGATCTACGTCGACAACGGCAAGGATTCCGCGAGTATCGAACCGCGCCTGCTGTGCGCGGCCGAGTGAACCGGTCAGTGTGCGGTAACGGGACCGACGTCAGCCGGGGAGCGTTGCAGGAGGAACAGGAACAGCAGGTTGGTCACACCATAAACTATGCCCGCCAACAGCACACCCGCCCCCACACCGGCCGACCAGGCGGCCAGCAGTAACAGGGCCAGGCCCGCCAGTCGCATCAACTCCCAGCGCAGCAGTCGCTGCACAGGCCAGCCCTCCAGCCATAGCGCCGTAGTCACCATGCCCGCCAGCAGCGTGGCCCACAGGGCAAAACCGCTCCAGTAAGCGAGGGTGGTCTTCTCCATGAAATCGAGCAGCAGCACCGCCGCGACCAGTTGCGCGAAGGCATAGCAGCCAACCAGTGGCGGCACCGCCGGGTCGAACTTACGAAACCCGGCAAGCTCGGTTTTATTCCGGGGAAAACGCGCGGCAACGTCCGCCGGGCGCCAGCCGGTGCGTGCAACCCAGACCCGCAGTTTGTCGCGCCAGCGGGCCGTGTGCCAGCTGTCGCGAAACATATCGACATAGATATGGGTCAGGGCCTTCACCGGGTTCCAGCTTTGCAGGGCACCGCGAATGCCGTAGATCGGGGGCTCGTCGTCCAGCTCTTCCTGGAAGGTGCCGAACAGGCGATCCCAGAGAATAAAGATACCGCCGTAGTTGCGGTCCAGGTAGATATCGTTCTGGGCGTGATGCACCCGGTGGTTCGACGGGGTGACGAATACCCACTCGTACCAGCCCAGCTTCGGCACATGCTCGGTGTGCACCCAGAACTGGTAGATCAGGTTGATGGCCCCCACCGTCACCACCACCTCGGCCGGAATACCGAGCAGGTACATGGGAATATAGAAAATCCAGCCCAGCAGGAAGCCGGTGCTGGTCTGGCGCAGCGCCGTGGTGAGGTTGTAGTCCTCGCTCTGGTGATGGGCCACATGGGCGGCCCATAAAATGGTGCGCTCATGGCCCATACGGTGCAGCCAGTAGTAACACAGGTCGTACAGGACAGTGGCCAGCACCCAGGTAAACCAGTGGCTGGCATCCATCAGCGGCAGGGAAAAATACTGCGTGACCAGATAGTAGACATAGCCGCCCACCCCGAGTGTGACGAAACGGCGCGCCTGGCTCAACACGCCCAGGAATAGACTGCTGATACTGTCGTTGAGGCGGAATGTATTGCGGTGCCTGGCTATGCCATAGAGCCACTCCAGGATAATGGCCAGGATAAAAAACGGCACCGCGTATACGATAAGATTCATAACATGCTATTTCCCGAGTCGGGACGACCATTTCGTTGAGGGCGACAGTTTAATACGGTGGTGCTATAAATCCAGCCGGGCCAATACAACTATGAGGGCCGATTCTGGCTAGTGTCCGGGACCGTACAGGCCTATATTGAAGTCATGCAAAGCCAGCCCGTCACCAGCAGCCTTATCAACCCCCCGGATCGCGAAACCTGCCGCCGGGCGAGGCTGTCCCGCGACCCCCGATTTGACGGCGAATTCTTCCTGGCGGTGCGCACCACCGGCATCTACTGTCGCCCTGTCTGCCCCGCCCGGGCGCCCGCCGAGAAAAACGTAAGCTACTTTCGCAGTTCACTGCAGGCAAGCGAGGCGGGCTATCGCCCCTGCCTGCGTTGCCGGCCAGAGTCGGCGCCGGACAGCCCCGCCTGGCGGGGAACATCCACAACCGTGCAGCGTGCCCTGGCCCTTATACAGCAGGGTGCCCTCAACGAGGGCTCGCTGGCGGCGCTGGCGACACGCCTGGGTGTGGGCGAGCGCTACCTGCGCAAACTGTTCGAGCGCGAGCTGGGCTGCTCACCCCAGACAGTGGCCCTGCACCAGCGCCTGTTGTTCGCCAGCAAACTGCTGGGCGAAACCACGCTGCCCATAACCGATGTTGCCTTTGCCGCCGGTTTTGGCAGCGTGCGTCGTTTCAACGACGCGGTGCGCAAGCGTTTCAGGCTGACTCCTTCAGAACTGCGGCGCCGGCGGACCCGGGCTGTCAGCGGCAGCGGCATCAGGCTGCAACTGCACTATCGCCCCCCTTACGACTGGGACAGCGTGATCGCCTTTTTTGAGCGCCACGCGCTGGCCGGGGTTGAAAGTGTCAACGCCGATTGCTACGAGCGCAGGCTGTTACTGGATAGCGGACCGGCCACATTGCGGGTGAGCCCACTGCCGGGCCGTCACGCCCTGCAACTGGAGCTGGAAACACCGGACCAGAGCCTGCTCATTCCCATCGTTGCAAGGGTGCGGCGCATGTTCGATCTGGACGCCAACCCGGCGGTTATCCAGGACAGCCTGCAGCGGGACCCCGCCCTGGCACCACTGCTTGAGCAGTTTCCGGGGATGCGGGCACCTGGCCACTGGTCGCTCTACGAGGCCGCTATTCGTGCGATCGTGGGCCAGCAGGTCAGCACTGTCGCGGCCCGCGGCATATGCGGCCGCCTGGCGGCAGCCACCTGTGACGACCCGGAGCACCCTGTTTTCCCCGGCGCCGGCGCGCTCGCCGCCCTGGACGACGCTCATTTCCCCATGCCGGGCAGGCGCCGTGAGAGCCTGCGCACCCTGTGTGCACAGTTTCGCGGCCGCGAGGACGAACTGGACCTGGCCGCACTCAAGCAGGTTCCGGGGGTTGGGCCCTGGACCCTGGCCATGGTCGCCATGCGCGGTGGCGGCGACCCCGATGTCTTCCCGAACAAGGACCTCGGACTGGAAAAGGCATGGCAGGCCCTCGCCGGCCCGAATATGCCCCTGACCCACCATGCAGCACACTGGCGCCCCTGGCGCTCCTATGCCGCCAACCTGCTCTGGAGGAGCCTGAGCCCATGAATTACCAGTTCCTGGATACCCCGATAGGCAAATTGCGCCTTGTTTCCAATGGCGCAGCCCTGGTTAGAATCGAATTCGAGGGGCGCTACGGCGATGTGGAAGAGGATAGCCCGGTGAGTGACCCGGTGCTGGAAGCCAGCGCCAGCCAGCTGCGCGACTACTTCGCCGGCACCCGGGAACGCTTCGAGCTGCCTCTGGAGCCGTCCGGCACCGACTTCCAGCGCGCGGTGTGGGCCGCGCTGTCCGCCATACCGCATGGCGAGTTGCGCAGCTACCGCGATATTGCCCTGGCCATCGATAAGCCCGCCGCGGTGCGCGCAGTGGGGGCGGCCAACGGCCGCAACCCCCTGCCCGTGGTTGTGCCCTGCCACCGGGTGATTGGCAGTGACGGCTCCCTCACCGGTTTTGCCGGGGGACTGGATATCAAGCGGCGACTGCTGGAACTGGAGGGATCCCTGGGGGAGCTGCCTTTCGGCAGTTGAACCTTGGTCGATTGGCGCCCTCAGGCGTTGAGGTCGGGAATCAT
Organism: Haliea sp.; assembly: GCA_024642265.1. Lineage (GTDB taxonomy): Bacteria > Pseudomonadota > Gammaproteobacteria > Pseudomonadales > Halieaceae > JARRPM01. The sequence continues at coordinate 26,078 of JAHEBL010000031.1, forward strand.
ATCGTCCTTGAGACGCTCGATCGCGTCCTTCAGGCGCAGTTTTTCCTTCTTCAGGCGCTGCAGAAGAATCTGGTTCTGGTAGGGGAAGCTGTAGAGTTCGGCGATCTTGCTGTCCAGTACGCGGTGCCGGGTCTGCAGCTGCAGCAGGCGCATGGCGGGCGTGAGCGGCTCGTTGGCTGCGTCTTCGCCTGAACCGGCGCCATTGTGGGTAAACTCGCTCATGCTAAAACCGGCAGTACCGCGACTGTTGTGCAACAAGAGTGCAACTCTATACCCACAGGGAAGTGGTGCACAAGCACTGTCGGCAGGGGACGGGCCGGCTCACAGGTCGCGCTCGGCCAGCAGCTCCAGCCACAGGGGGTGCCCGGCGTCGGCAATGGCATAGAAATGCGGGCTGTAGAGGGACTCCTGGCAATTGTAGCGCAGCGGCCTGCCATCCATTCCCAGCAGGGCACCTCCTGCCGCTTCCAGCACGGCCTGGCCCGCCGCCGTGTCCCATTCGCAGCAGGGTGAAAACCTGGGGTAGAAATCGCCGGCGCCCTGGGCCAGCTGGCAGAACTTCAGCGCACTGCCACTGTCCAGTCTCTCCACCGGCTCCCAGCGTTGGCGCAGCCAGGCGAGGCAGGCCTCGAGCTTGTCGTTACGATGACGACGGCTGGCCAGTACCGCGAGGGCCCGGCCCGGCTCCAGCCGGCGCACCGCCAGGGCATCGCGTTCCCACTGCCGGCTGTGCGGGAGATAGTGATACCGGTGGGCTGCCAGCCCGGGAATGCCCACGAAAGCGGTCTGCTCCAGCGGCAGATACAGCAGCCCCAGGACCGGCCGGTGATCCTCGATCAGTGCGATATTGACGGTGAACTCCCCGGTGCCAGCCAGGAATTCCCTGGTGCCGTCGAGCGGGTCCACCAGCCAGAACCGCCGCCAGCCGCGGCGCCCGACCAGGGCGGCCGGCGGCGATTCCTCGGACAGAATCGGCAACTGCTCATCCAGCGCCCGCAACCCAAGCTGCAGCAGGGCATTGGATTCCGTGTCCGCCAGGGTGAGCGGCGACTGGTCGTCCTTGAACTCGAAGTGGCTGGTGCCGGGGGCGTGATAATGGCGACAAATAAGCGCCCCTGCTTCCCTGCACAGCTCCAGCAACGGATCGACGAGACCGACTAATTCCTGCACATATCCTCCCCATAACACGCCCGCCACTATACCATTACCGCCGGCGGGCGCTGGCATGGCTGGAGAAAACGGGCATAATCACCGCCACCACACAGGGCTGGGATTATGATCGACTGGGACGCAATCGACACCGTACTGCTGGATATGGACGGCACCCTGCTGGACCTGCATTTCGATAACTATTTCTGGATGGATCACCTGCCGCGGCTGTATGCGGCCAGGCACGGGATCAGCGAGGAGGCTTCCTCTGCTCACCTGCAGGACACATTCCACAGTGGCGAGGGCACCCTGCAGTGGTATTGCCTGGATCACTGGTCGGAGCAGCTCGAGATGGACATTCCGGCGCTGAAGCGGGAAATTCAGCATATGATCCGCCTGCGCCCCTTCGCCATAGAGTTCCTCGCGAGACTGCACGCCAGTGGGCGCGACGTGGTAATGGTGACCAATGCGCACCGCAAGACCCTCGAAATCAAGATGGCCAACGTGGACATCAGTGGCTGGTTCGACCGGGTAGTGGTCTCCCACGACCTGAAGGCGCCCAAGGAAGACCAGGCCTTCTGGCACAGGCTGCAGGCCCTGCACCCCTTTGATCCAGGCCGGACCCTGCTGATTGACGACACCGAGCGGGTACTGGACTCGGCCCGGGAGTACGGCATCGCTCACCTGCTTACCCTGCTGCAGCCCGACAGCCGGCGCCAGAAACGCCTGAACACACGCTTCCCCGGCATCCACCATTTCGATGAGATCATGCAGGGACTACCCAACCATGACTGAACCACATCAGGCAGGAGACAAGCTGCGGCTGGACAAATGGCTGTGGGCGGCGCGTTTTTTCAAGACCCGCAGCCTGGCCAAGGCCGCGGTGGAGGGAGGCAAGGTACAGCTGGCGGGGCAAAGGGTAAAAGTGTCCCGCGAGATCTCCCCGGGGGACGTCCTCCATATCCGCCAGGGCTGGGATGAACGCGTGGTTGTGGTGAAAGCCCTGAGTGAGCAGCGCCGGGGCGCGCCGGATGCCCAGCTGTTGTATGAAGAAACCGCGGAAAGTATTGCCAAACGCGAGGAAACGGCTGCGGCCCGCAAGGCTGCAGGTGGCATGATAGATCGTCCCGCGCAACGACCCGACAAGCGACAGCGCCGCCAGATTCATCGCTTCAAGGACTCGTCCTACTGAAGCATCAGCCGATGCAGATCATATCGCGGCCGTCGTGTTTCGCCTGGTAAAGCGCGTTGTCGGCGCGCTTGATGATGTCTGCCGCCGTGAGCTCAGCATCGGGCGTGACACTGACCACGCCCTGGCTGACCGTGATACGTCCGCCCAGGGGTGACTTCTCGTGGGGTATCCCCTCGACAGCTACCAGTTCCTTCAGCCGCTCCGCCGTGCGCACAGCATCCTGGGTCGAGGCGCCAGGCAATATCAGGATGAATTCCTCGCCGCCGTAGCGACCCACCATTTCACCGGCGCGGCTGGTGGCGCGCTGCATGACGTCGGCAAGCCGTTTCAGCACCCCATCCCCGGCCGGGTGGCCGTAGTTGTCGTTGTAATCCTTAAAATAATCCACATCCAGCAGGATGATTGCCAGAAAGGCGCTGCCGCGGCGGGCGCGGTTGATTTCGTCCTGCAGCACCTTGTTGATCAGGCGCCTGTTGCCGAGCCCGGTCAGTTCATCGACGTTGGCAAGGTCGGTGAGCTGGCGCCGCGCATCCCGCAACTGGCGGTTGCGATCGCGCAGCGAGGTGGTGAGGTCACCCAGCTCCTGGGCCATGGTCTCCCGCTCCCAGTTGAGCGAGATCATATTGCGGAAGGAATTGTAGACGCGCTCGCTGACCGAGATCAGCAGGGCACAGAACGCCAGCAGCAACAGGCCGATCAGGAGGTTGTTCGACTGGTCCCAATAGTGCACAAGGCTCCACCAGGCAATGGGCCACAGCGAGGCGAAGACATAGGTAACGAAATACTCCCGGACCATCACCGAGTAGCCGAGCGAAAAGGCCGTGATCATCACGATGACCAGCAAGAACATGTACTGCATGGTGACCGGCACCCTGCTGGCCGCGTATATGTAGGCAACAGCCCAGACGGCGCCAGTGAGGGCAGTGCCCAGCAACAACTGCCAGAAAACGCGGCGGGGCCTGGTCTGGTAGCTGCGATCCACCAGCGCGTTGCTCATTTGCAATGAACGCAGCAACAGCAGGATAAAAAACCCGGCCGCCCACAACAGCGTCACCGCGAGGGGCACGTATTGCCAGAACAGAGCGATAGTGGCCAGCATACCCACCAGCTGTGCACCAAGCGTCGCAACACGCCCGTTCTGCATCAGCGCCTCAAGCTGGGCAGCGAACAGTTCATCTCCGGGAATATGGCGCTGGTAGATCATTAGCCGAATCCTACACCCAAGTTGCAATAAACATAAACTTTGGGGCCGAAGCTGCGAACCGTGTCACAGGGGGTCGCGTTGCCAGCGGGAGGCTTTTACGACACACTTCCTGTGTCATATTAACCGGGACCCGGGCATGTACTCCTGGAATGCCGTCCGCACGTTTTGCGCGGTTTTACTGCTGCTTCCCATCGTCCACCTGGCATACCTGGTGTCGCAGGATATGCTGGCGTCGATGGAAACCTCACCCGAGGCCTGGGCGGAAGAGGTGGCGGCGTATGAGGCGGTCGATCGGTCCAGGCAGCTTCCCCTGCAGCCCATCGTGATTCTCGGGGGCCGGCAGGTGAAGCTCTGGCACGGCCTGGAAGACCTGCTCAGCCCCAGGCCCGTGCTGATGCGGGGTCTTGGTGATGCCACGGTTGAAGATATCACCCACTATCACGAGGAGCTGGTGAGCCACTATCAACCGAGCGCGGTGGTGTTGCTGCCCGGCCCCAGTGAATTCCACATCCGTGACAGTAAATCCGCGGAAGAACTGGTTACTGCCATCAGTAACCTGGTTGAACTGGATGAGTCCTACGCTGTAGCCCGGGAATACTATGTGTTTGCCCCGATCAAGACGCCGCTGTACCCAAAGGATTACACGAAAATAGACAGGGTAACCGGCCTGCTGCAACAGTGGGCAAAGGAGCAGCCCCAGGTGACCATTCTCGATCCCAATTCCCTGCTCACCCGGGAAAACGGCAGCCCCAATCCGGACTTTTTCCGCATTGACGGGGTGAATCTCAACGAACACGGCTACCTGAGGATCTCCGTGCTGCTGCAAAACAGCCTCAAGCAGGCACAGGAAGAGGCCTACGCGGCGCGCGCGACAGCGAGCTAATAGGCTACTTTTGGCCGATTATGCGCTAGAATCGCGCCCATGCTTTCTGAAATTCCCGTACTACCACCCGCTACACCCCTGCTGGATAGCATCGACCAGGGCGCTTCCCTGCGCGAGCTGAATCTGGCGCAGCTGAAGCAGCTTGCCGGGGAACTGCGCAGCTACCTGCTGTACAGCATCGGGCAGTCCGGCGGTCATTTCGGGGCGGGCCTGGGCGTCGTCGAGCTCACCGTTGCCCTGCACTACATCTACAACACTCCCCGGGACCGGATAGTGTGGGATGTGGGGCACCAGACCTACCCCCACAAGATCCTGACCGGCCGCATGCGGCAAATGCACAGCATGCGCCAGGCAGGCGGGCTGGCGGGCTTTCCCAAGCGCAGCGAAAGCGAATATGACACCTTTGGCGTGGGCCACTCCTCCACCAGCATCTCCGCCGCCATGGGCATGGCACTGGCGGCCAGACACCAGGGCATCGACCGCAAGGTCATCGCGGTAATAGGCGATGGCGCCATCACCGGCGGCATGGCCTTCGAAGCCCTCGCTCATGCCGGTCACGAGCGGCCGAACATGCTGGTGATACTCAACGACAACCAGATGTCGATTGGCCATAACCGGGGCGGGCTGGCCACCTATTTTGCCAAGATCTGGGCCACCAAGACCTACCTGGGCATGCGCGAGCGTTCCAAGCGCTTTCTGGAGCGTTTCAGCTTCCTGTGGGAATGGGCAAAACGCACCGAGGAGCATATGAAGGGCATGGTCGCCCCCAGCACCATGTTCGAGGAACTGGGTTTCCACTATATCGGCCCCCTTGATGGCCACGACCTGCCCGGCCTGGTCCAGACCCTGGAGAACATGAAGGAACTGGAAGGCCCGCAGTTCCTGCATATACGCACCATGAAAGGCAAGGGCTTCGCACCCGCCGAGGCGGACCCGGTGGGCTACCACGCGGTCAACAAGATCGAGGCCAAGCCGAAAGGACCCGCCCTGGCCGCCCCCCGACCGGCAGCCCCAAAGCTGGTCAAGTACCAGGACGTGTTCGGCCGCTGGCTGTGCGATATGGCCGAGCGAGACCAGCGCCTGATCGGCATCACCCCCGCCATGTGCGAGGGCTCCGGCATGGTGGAGTTCGCAGAGCGCTTCAAGGACCGCTACTACGATGTGGCCATTGCCGAGCAACACGCCATCACCCTGGCCGCGGGCATGGCCTGCGACGGTCTCAAACCGGTAGTGGCGATCTACTCCACCTTCCTGCAACGCGGCTACGACCAGCTGATCCATGACGTGGCCCTGCAAAACCTGGACGTAACCTTCGCCATCGACCGCGCCGGCCTGGTCGGGCAGGACGGCCCCACCCACCACGGGGCCTTCGATTTGAGCTACCTGCGCTGCATACCGAACATGGTGATCGGCGCGCCCTCGGACGAGAACGAGTGCAGGCAAATGCTGTACACCGCCTTCGAGTACAACGGCCCGGCGGCGATACGCTACCCCAGGGGGACCGGACCGGGAGCCATTATCGCCAATGAAATGACGGCGCTGGAGATTGGCAAGGCGGTGGAAGTGCGGCGCGGCGAGCGGGTGGCTATTTTGAGTTTTGGGGCCTTGCTGAATGAGGCGATGGCTGCGGCGGAGGAGTTGAACGCGACGGTGGTGGATATGCGGTGGGTTAAGCCGTTGGATGAGGGGATGGTGCTCAGGCTGGCTGAAAGGCATGAGCTGCTGGTCACTTTAGAAGAGAACACCATAGCCGGCGGCGCGGGGGCGGCTATTAACGAATTGCTTGCAGCAAAGAGTCGGTCTTGCGCCGTGTTGAACCTGGGATTACCAGACCAGATTGTTGAACACGGTTCCCACGAAGAGCAACTGAACTGGACCGGACTGGATGCTCCCGGCATCCTGCGGCACATCAAACAGGTGGTCCAGTTCCCCCGGGAAGCCATGCTATCTGAAATAAAGGTCCGGGACGCTATCGAGATGCCGCGCTAGCCTCTATGAGCCCGAACATCGACACGACAGACGCAGTATCGTATTTCTGAGCGCATGGAAGAGCGGGACTACCAGTACAACTACACATCGCTGAAGCCCTCGCTGTTTAACAGTGACAGGCGCCTCAAAAAAGCAGCCACCATTGTGCGGGTTTGCCAGGATTTTGCCCAACCCCGCGACCTGTCCGAACTAAGCCTTCTTGATGTTGGAAGCTCCAACGGAATTATCGACAACTACCTGGCGGACTTCTTCCAACATGTGTCTGGCATCGATATCGACGAGCCCGCCATGGCGCACGCGCGCAAGACCTTCCAGAGAGATGACCTGAGCTTCGAACAGGGCGACGCCATGAACATGGCATTCCCCGACAATCACTTCGATGTCGCAGTCTGCACGCAAATTTATGAACACGTGCCCGATGCGAGCAAGATGCTTGACGAAATTTTCAGGGTGCTGAAGCCCGGCGGATTCTGCTACTTCTCGGGCAATAATCGCATCATGCTGATGGAGCCACACTATCGTCTCCCACTGCTATCCTTGATACCCCGCAGTCTGGCCCACCGCTACGTTCGCCTGGCCGGCAAAGGCAGCCAATACCATGAATTGCACTTTACCTACTGGACCCTCAAACGCCTTTGCAAGGGCTTCAACATTGTGGACTACTCACCCAGGGTGATATCCGACCCCGCAAAGTATGGCGTGGATTACATGGTAGAGAAGGGCTCAACCAAATGGCAGGTCGCACATTTTCTGGCCAATCATGCCAAGTGGGCGAGCCCGATGCTGTGGATTCTGCAAAAGCCGATCCACGGACAAGCGGCGATCAACTGAAAAATAACCCGTGAATATCCTCGTCCTGACCTCGACCTACCCCCGCTGGGAGAACGACACCGACCCGAAATTTGTTTACAACCTGTGCCAGTATCTGGGCCAGGACAATCAAGTCCATGTGGTGGCGCCCCACGCCAGCGGTACAGCCACAGAAGAAGTGAAGAATGGCGTCCGGGTATTTCGCTATCGATACTGCATTGAACGCTGGGAAACCCTGGCCTACGACGGCGGCATCCTGCCGAACCTGAAGCAGAATAAATTCCGTCTGCTGCTGGTTCCTTTCTTTCTGCTCTCCCAATGGCTGCTCACCATCAGGCTGCTGCGCCGCTACAACTACGACGTGATACACGCCCACTGGATCATCCCCCAGGGGCTGGTCACCCTTCTCGCCCGCCCCTTTGCGAAAGTACCACCCTTCGTAGTGGCAACCTCACATGGCGGTGACCTGTTTGCGCTGAAGGGTGGCCTGCTGGCACAGGTAAAGCGCTGGGTTACGCAAAGGGCTGACCATCTGACCGTGGTGAGCAGCACCATGAAAGCCAAAGCCGTAGAGCAACAACTGAAAGATGAAAAGGCGATCTCGGTGATTCCCATGGGGGTGGATTCCCACGGTATATTCCTGCCGCCCCCCGAAGGCAGCGTGCGCAGGGGTCTGCTGTTTGTCGGCAGGCTGGTAGACAAAAAAGGTGTTGAATACCTGATTCAGGCCCTGCCCAGAGTGCTGGAAAAACACCCGGGCGAGACCCTGACCATTGTCGGCAGCGGCCCACTGGAAGCGTCGCTGAGAAGCCTGTGCCAGCGCCTTGGGGTTGGTAGGAAGGTGATATTCCTGGGCTCCCTGGTGAACACGGAAATACCCGGCTACCTGCGCAGTGCCGCAATCACCATCTTCCCCTCGGTAGTAGCTGACGATGGCGACCAGGAAGGTACGCCCGTGGCTATTATGGAGGCAATGGCCTGCGAATGCGCCATCATCGTGTCCGACTACCCCGGCGCGAGGGATATAATCGAGGATGGCGTAAACGGGTATCTGGTGCCGCAACGGTCGGTGGAGGAGTTGGCCGAACGAATATCGATGTTACTCGACCAGCCGAAAGCAAGATATAGCATTGGGCAGGCGGCTCGCAGCCGTGTACAGACCAACTACGACTGGCGGATGATAGGTAAGCGCTTTACTGCCCTGTTTGAGAATCTGCTTGAAGAAAGGCTAAAAACAAATCCGGAAGCCGACTTGC
>JAHEBL010000130.1 GCA_024642265.1 Haliea sp.
GAAATCCGCGCCACCCTGGGCAAGGCCATGGAAAACGGCCGCGACAAACACGAGACGCCCTACCCGGGACTGGCCACCTACAGCAGCCTGGCCGATGCCCCGCCACTGTACTCCGGTTCCTTTGGTCTGGGCAGCCGCGACCTGCAACCCGAGGGCCTGATCGGCGCCATAGAGAACATGCTGCCGGACGGGGCCCGCAAGAAACAGTTCTACCTCTCCATTGATTTCCTGCGGGATGAAGCCATGACCCCCAAGCAGGAAATCCACCAGGATACTATCGAGAGCAGCTATCCCGGGGTGCGGGCGCTGGCGCTGCACGGCAGCGAAAACCCCAACCTGATGCCCGCGGGCAGTGTTACCGTGCGCTTCCATTCCATCGGTGGCTGGGGCGCCATCACCACCGGCAAAAACCTGGCCATGACCCTGTTTGACCTGCTCGGTTATCACATCAAGGCCAATCCCAAATACGGATCGGAGAAAAAGGGACAACCGACCACCTACTACCTGTCGGCGGCCCCCGAGCCCATCCGTATCAACTGTGAATACTTTTACGTCGACGTGGTGCTGTCACCGGATCCCAACGTGTTCCACCACACCAACGCGGTGGCCGGGCTGAAGGAGGGCGGGGTGTTTATCATCCAGAGCGACCGCGGCTCGCCCGAGCAGGTGTGGGCCGATATCCCTGAGCATTACCAGCAGATCATCGTCGACAGGCAGATACGCCTGTTCTACCTGGACGCGTTCAGTATCGCCAGGGAAGAGGCCACCGATTCGGAACTGCAGCTGCGCATGCAGGGGATTGCCTTCCAGGGTGCATTCTTTGCCGCTTCCCCGCTGGCCGAGCAGACGGGCCTGAGCGAGGAGAAGCTGCTGCAGGCCATTCGCAGCCAGCTGGAGCACAAGTTCGGTGCCAAGGGCGCCAGGGTGGTGGAGGACAACGTCCGGGTGGTCAAGCGCGGCTTTGACGAGGTGCGCGAGATCACCGACAAGGAGGTGGGGATACAGGCCACCCGGCTTATCGACGCCCGCGCCGAGCCCAAGCTGCCGGTGATGGTCAAGCGCCTGCCGCAGAGTGCCGCGCCCAGTGCCGACGTCCACCGCTTCTGGGAACAGACGGGCAATTTTTACGCCCGCGGGATGGGCAACGACAACCTCACCGACCCTTTTATCGGCCTTGGCGTGATGCCCGCGTCGTCGTCGCTGTTCCGGGACATGACCGGTATCCGTTTCGAGCATCCCCAGTGGATCGCCGAGAACTGTACCGCCTGCGGCAATTGCTACACCGTGTGCCCCGACACGGCGATTCCCGGGCTGGTCAACGAGGTGGGCCAGGTGCTCGACACGGTGGTCGGCCGGGTAAGGAAAAAGGGCTATAGCGTGCAGCATCTGCCACGTGCGGTGCGCCAGCTCGAGCGCGGCTTGCGCGGCCTGCTCGGCCAGGCGGCGGAGAACGATCAGGTGGGCGCGCTGATGCAGGAGGCCATCACGGCCACAGTCAACGATCCGGCCCTGGCTGAAACCGAGCGCGCCGAACTCAAGCGCGAATTCGAGTGGTTTAACGAGGAGCTGGACGGGTTCCAGTTCGCCCTCAGCCGGCCTTACTACACCTTGCCCGAGAAGAAGGCGGCGGGCAGTGGCGGCCTGCTCAGCATCACGGTCAACCCATACACCTGCAAGGGTTGCATGGAGTGCGTGGCGGTCTGTGATGACGCGGCGCTCATCCCCGTGCGCCAGACCGGGGATTCTGTGCAGCAGTTGCGGGACCAGTGGAACTTCTGGCTGGACCTGCCCACCACGCCACCCAGGTATATCCGGGTCGACGACCTCGAACAGGGTATCGGCGCGCTGGAGACGATTCTGCTGGACAAGGATACCTACTCCGGCCTTGCCAGCGGCGACGGCGCCTGCCTGGGCTGTTCGGAAAAAACCGTCATGCACCTGTTTGTCGCCACCGTTGAGGCATTGATGCAGCCGCGGGTAAAGGCGCAGATCGCCAAACTCGAGGAGCTGATCAATCGGCTGGCCCAGCATATCCAGCTGCAACTGGTGCAGGAGGTCAATGTCGGCGACACCGCCGCGCTGGCTGATATTCTCAGTCGCAATGCCGACCACGACCTGACCCTGTCGGATATTGCCCGGCAGATGGAGGATATGAAGGGCAGCAAGCCTATCGATCCCGCCTGGCTGAAACGCGTGACCAGCCTGCTGGGACAGCTCAAGGACCTCAAGTGGCGTTACATTGAAGGCACCAGCGGTCGGGGCCGTTCCACCATGGGGATGCTCAACGCCACCGGTTGCACCTCGGTGTGGGGCAGTACCTATCCGTTCAACCCCTATCCGTTTCCCTGGTCCAATCACCTGTTCCAGGACAGCGCGTCACTGGCCATGGGCGTGTTCGAGGGCCACATGGCGAAAATGGCGGAGGGCTTCAAGGCGATCCGCTCGGCGGAACTGGAACTGGCCGGCCAATACCGGGAAGCAGAGCATCAAGAGTTCTTCACCTACTTTACCTGGGAGCAGTTTACCGACGAGGAGTTCCTGCTGTGCCCGCCGGTGGTGGCAGTGGGTGGCGATGGTGCCATGTACGATATCGGTTTCCAGAACCTGTCCAGGGCGATGATGTCGGGCAAGCCGATCAAGATCCTGGTAGTGGATACCCAGGTGTACTCGAACACCGGTGGCCAGGCCTGTACCTCCGGCTTTATCGGCCAGGTATCGGACATGGCCCAGTTTGGCAAGGTCAATAAAGGCAAGGAGGAAGTGCGCAAGGAGATTGGCCTGATCGCCATGGCCCATCGCACAACCTATGTACTGCAGAGCAGCATCGCCCACTCAAACCACATGATTGAAGGCTTTATCCAGGGCCTGATGGCCCAGCGGCCGGCCTTGTTCAACCTCTACACCTCCTGCCAGCCGGAGCATGGCATTGGCGATGATATGGGCCACCACCAGGCCAAGCTGGCGGTGGAATCCCGGGCCTACCCGCTGTTTCGCTACAACCCGGACCTGGGCAAGACGCCCCAGGAATGCTTTGACCTGGAGGGCAACCCCGCCATGTTCGAGGACTGGCCCAGCTACACCCTCAGCTACCTGGAGGGCAGCCGTGAGAAAGCCATGGAGCTGCCGATGACCTTTGCCGACTTCGCCATGACGGAAGCGCGCTTTCGCAAGCATTTCCGCATGGCCCCGCCGGACACCTGGCACGAGGACATGGTACCGCTGGCAGACTTCATGCAGCTGGGCGCGGATGAGCGCGAGGGCAAATTTCCCTTTATCTGGACCCTGGACAAACGCCAGCACCTGAGTCGCCTGCTGGTGGATCAAACCATGGTCACTTCCTGCGAGGAACGTCGGGACTTCTGGGTGATGCTCAAGGCCATCGCCGGGGTGAAACCGAAGGCTCCCGATACCGCCGGGGAGATCGAGGAAAAAACGCGCCGGGACGTGGTGCGCAGGATCGCCAGTGGCCTGATGCGCCTGGCCGAGGGCGACGGGGCCTTACCCGCCGACCTGCTCGACAGCGCCGGGGATGCGGTGATCGCCAGCTCGGCCACTGCAGCCCCCGCCGCGGCATCGGACTACATGGCGCCCTGGCTGGATACCGAGGAGTGCACGGCCTGCGATGAGTGCACCAACCTCAACCCGGCGATCTTCGCTTACAACGAGGCGAAGAAAGCCTTTATCAAGGACCCGCTGGCCGGGCCCTACAAGGACCTGGTAAAAGCGGCGGAAAAATGCACCGCGCAGGTTATTCACCCCGGAATGCCGGCGGATCGCAGTGAAGCGGATATCGACAAGTGGATTGCGCGAGGTGCCAAGTACAACTGATGTTCAGCGCGCTTCGCCAGCACCGCAGCTTCGCCCACGGCATTCACCCGCCCGAGGCCAAGGACGACACCCGTGACCTGCCGATAAAGCAGTTCCCGTTCGCGCCGGTGATGATTGTTCCGCTGTCGCAGCATATCGGCAAGCCGGCAACTGCCGTGGTGCGGGAGGGGCAGGAGGTGGAGCGGGGCCAGCTGATCGCGGAGCCGGACGGCTTTGTGTCGGTGGCGATGCACGCGCCGGTCTCGGGGGTAATCCAGCGCATCGGCCTGGCGCCCGGCATCAACGGCAGGATGTCTCCTGCCATTTTTCTCAAGCCCTTCCCGGGCTCCAGCCAGGAGGTGAGCGAGGGTGTTCCCTGTGAGCTGGAAACTGCCTCGCCGGAGGATATCCTGCTGGCTATCCAGCGGGCGGGCATCGTCGGGCTGGGCGGCGCGGCCTTTCCCACCCACGTAAAACTGAAAGTCCCCGATGACAAACATATAGACACGCTGATTATAAACGGCGTGGAGTGCGAGCCCTACCTGACCACGGATCACCGGGTGATGCTGGAGCAGCAGGCCGATATTTTTACCGGCGTTCGCTACCTGCTCAAGGTGACCGGCGCGGAGCGCGCGATCATCGGGGTGGAGGCCAACAAGCTGGACGTCGCCAGTGCGCTGCGTGCGGCACTCCCCGGGGACATGCCCATCACGGTGGAAGTGGTGGCGGTGAAGTATCCCCAGGGTGCGGAGAAGATGCTGATCAGCGCCCTGCTGGGGCGCGAGGTACCCTCCGGCGGTCTGCCTTCTGATGTGAGCGTGGTCAGCGTGAATGTGGCCACCACCGCCGAGATCGGTCGCCTGCTGCCCCACGGTCGCGGCATCCAGGAGCGGGTCATTACCATTGGTGGCCCGGCCATCAGCAAAAAAGGTAATTACCGTATTCCCATCGGCACGCCATTGCGCTTTGCCCTGGAGTACGCCGGTATGGCGGACAACGTGAGCCGGGTGTTCCTGGGCGGGCCGATGATGGGCCAGGCACTGCCCAGCCTGGATATTCCCATCACCAAGGGCACCTCCGGTTTCATTGCCTTCAGCGATGCCCAGACGGCGGCGCCCATCGAGTATCCCTGTATTCACTGCGCTTACTGCGTGGACGCCTGCCCCCTGTTCCTCAACCCATCCCAGCTCGGCCTGCTGGCCCGGGCGGGACAGGTTGAGCGCATGGCGGATGAGTTCAATCTGCTCGACTGTTTTGAGTGCGGTTCCTGTTCCTACGTCTGCCCGGCGCATATCCCGCTGGTGCAGCGTTTTCGCGCCGCCAAGAGCCTGGTCAGGAAACGGCGGGCAGCCTCATGAGCGTCCGCGGGCATACCCTGGAAATCCACAGCTCGCCGCATATTGCCAGTGGTGCCAGTGTCGATGTCATCATGCGCAATGTGGTGCTGGCCCTGTTGCCGGTTTCGGCATTCGCTGTTTACAGTTTCGGGCTGGCAGCAGCCCTGACACTGGTGGTAGCGGTGTTCTCCTGCGTTGCCACCGAGCACCTGCTGTGCCGGCTTGCCGCCACACCGACCACGGTGCGGGACTGGTCGGTGACCATCACGGGCTTGCTCTATGGCCTTACCCTGCCACCGGCCCTGCCCCTGTGGATGGTCGCCTGCGGCGGGGTGATTGGTGTCGCCATGGCCAAGTTCCTGTTCGGCGGCCTCGGCTATAACGCCTTTAATCCGGCGCTGGTGGGGCGCGCCTTCCTGCAGGCGGCCTTTCCCGTCGCCATGACCAGCTGGACGCCGGCCTTTGCCGCCGACCGCTTCAGCCAGCTGCCGGCCAGCACCTTTACCGTACCCTTCGCGGCCCCTGTGTATGACGGCGTCAGTGGTGCGACGCCCTTGTCCCTGTTCAAGTTTGATGGCCAACTCACCGCCACGGGCGACCTGTTGCTGGGCCTCACCAACGGTTCGGCCGGCGAAACCTGTGCCGTGCTTATTCTCGCCGGTGGTCTCTACCTCGCCGCGAGGAAGATGCTGAACTGGCGGATCCCGCTGGCGATACTGGCCACGGTTGCCGGGCTGAGCTGGGTCTTTCATATGCTGGCGCCCGCAGATTACCCGCCGGCGGGCTTCATGCTGTTTTCCGGCGGCCTGATGCTGGGTGCCGTATTCATGGCCACGGATATGGTGGCCTCTCCGATCACCAATGCGGGTTGCGTGGTCTACGGCATACTGATCGGGGTGCTGGTTACCGTGATCCGCCTCTGGGGCGGTATGCCGGAGGGGGTGATGTACGCGATCCTGCTGGCCAATGCCGCCTCCCCCCATATCGACGGGCTGATCCAGCCCCGTGTTTTCGGCACCGGCAGGGGTGAGCCATGAAACAGCAAGCCGCCGGCCGCGGCAGTGCCGCCCACCCCGCCATCTGGCCCCTGTACCGGGCGCTGGTGGGCGTGGGGCTGGTCTGTGGTTTGCTCATCGTGTCGGTGTTTGTGCTGACCGGGCCCGTGATCGCGCGCAATGAGGCGCAGGCGCTGCAACGCGCCGTGTTCCAGGTGTTACCGGGCGCGGTCGCCAAGGCCTCCTTTACGCTCGGGCCGGATGGCAACTTTCACCCGGCGGCGGCGGGAGATGCCCCGCAGCAGATGGTGCACGCGGGCTACGACGCGGATGGCGGGCTGGTCGGCGTTGCCATCGAGGCCCAGGGCATGGGCTACCAGGATATTATCCGCGTGCTGTACGGCTACGCGCCGCAAAGCCAGGCGATAGTCGGCATGGAGGTGCTGGCGAGCAAGGAGACCCCGGGGCTGGGTGACAAGATCGAAAAAGACCCGGCGTTTCGCGCCAACTTTCGCGCCCTGGATGTCAGTATCGCGGCGGACGGGCAGTCCCTGCAGCGACCGGTGGAGGCGGTGAAGAGCGGCAGTAAAACCCTGCCTTCACAGATCGACGGTATTACCGGCGCGACGATTTCATCCAAGGCCATAGCGTCTATCCTGCGCCAGAGCAGCGCCCGCTGGGTGCCCGTGGTGTATCGCCTGCAGGGTGAGCTGGCGGGGGAGGGAGTAGCCAATGCAGGGCCATGACAGGAAGCCCGCTACTGCGATGTCCACCGATGACTTCATCAAGGGCCTGTGGCGGGAGAACCCCGTGTTTGTGCAGGTGCTTGGTATGTGCCCTGTGCTGGCGGTGACGAACTCGGCAGTCAACGCACTGGCCATGGGGCTGGCCACCACCTTCGTGCTGGTGCTGTCCAACACCCTGGTGTCGGCACTGCGCCATTTCATTCCAAGGCAGGTGCGCATCGCGACCTTTATCCTGATCATCGCCACCTTCGTCACGGTGGTGGATTACCTGATCCAGGCCATCAGCCTGGATCTCCACCGGGCCCTGGGTGCCTTCATTTCCCTGATCGTGGTGAACTGCCTGATACTCGGTCGGGCGGAGGCCTTCGCCTCGAAAAACGGCGTAGGCCGTTCTGTGCTGGACGGACTCGGCATGGGCGTGGGTTTCACCTTTGCACTGCTGTGCCTGGGCGGCGCCCGGGAGATTTTCGGCAGCGGTTCCCTGTTTGGCGTGTCGCTGTTTCCGGCGGCCTACCAGCCCTGGATCGTGATGATCCTGCCCAGCGGGGGCTTCTTCACCCTCGCCCTGTGGCTGCTGCTGTTCAACCATCTCAAATTGCGCAGGCAGGCCCGCGATAGCCTGGCGCAGGAGGTGATGCCGTGAATAATGACTCCCTCTGGACCATCTTTCTCAATGCCAGCCTGGTGAACAATTTTGTACTGGCCTACTTCCTGGGTATCTGCCCTTTCCTGGGCGTGTCGGGCAAGCTCGGCACCGCCACCCGGATGGGCGGGGCGGTCTGTTTTGTGATGCTGGTCAGTTCCATCTGCGCCTACGGCATCCACCGTCTGCTGGTCGCCATCGATGCACCATACCTGCAGCTGATTTCCTACATTGTGGTCATTGCGTCCACGGTGCAACTGGTGGAGATGTTCATCAAGAAAATGAGCCCGGCCCTGTTCCGGGCGCTGGGCATCTTCCTGCCGCTGATTACCACCAACTGCGCGATCCTCGGACTGGCCCTGTTCCAGACCAACAAGGGTTACGACCTGCTGCAGTCGATCGTCTATGCGCTGGGAGCCGGCAGTGGTTTTACCCTCGCACTGGTGCTGATGGCCGGGATCCGCGAAAAACTCGAACTCGCCACGGTGCCGGACATGGTGCAGGGGACAGCGCTCACGCTGATGATCGCCGGCATCCTGTCACTGGCGTTCATGGGCTTTGCGGGGGTGGGGGCGTGACGCCGTGCTAAACACCTTTTTAACTGCCTTCGCCGGCATGATTATCATCAGCTGCGGCTGGCTGGCGATCCAGCGCCTGTGGTTGCGCCACTTCCCTGAACGGGGGGGCGCCAACGACGATGCTCTCGCCGGGCAGGGCGGCTGCCAGGGCTGTAATTGCGGCCCCGCAAGCTGCGAACGCGGGACTGCCCCGCCACCAGACAACTCCCAGGAGGTCACCAACCATGCGCCTTGAAGACTTTGATACCGGCACCACCTATAGCGCCCGCGTGCTTTCCAGTCAGCGGATCACGCCCGCCAGCTCCAGTGAGGAGGTGCGGGAAATCGTGCTGGAGGTAGACCGGGAACACTTTGCCTACGAGCCCGGACAGAGTATCGGCATCATCGTGTCCGGCGACCACCCCCAGGGCCACAAGCACCATTTCCGCCTCTACAGCGTTGCGGACACACCGGGGAGTACCAATGGCACTCATCCGCGGGTAACCATCTGCGTGAAGCGCTGCAATTACATCGATGAATACAGCGGCGAGCGCTACGAGGGTATCTCCTCCAACTACCTCTGCGACCGTCGCGAGGGCGACAGCATTACCATCAACGGCCCCTTCGGAATTCCTTTCGAGGTGCCGCAGGACCGCGAGACCGACCTGCTATTGATCGGCATGGGTACGGGGATTGCGCCATTCCGTGCGCTTATCAAGCACATCTA
>JAHEBL010000231.1 GCA_024642265.1 Haliea sp.
TCCTCGTCGTTGACTGGCGTGTGGTAGTTCAACCACCAGCTCTTGAAGCTGAATTCCCGACCTTTCACCTCCGTGTAGTAGTACATGATGGAAGGTCCGTGGTAGGTGGCATCTCCCCACCCGTCACTGTCATCCCCGACCGCCTGGTCGCGCAGTTGCGCCAGATCGAACGGCAGGCCCGGGGGAATCAACATGACCGCGTCCGTTGCGCGCTTTACCCGCGACAGCTGGGTAACCGAGCGCTCGCCAAAGCGGTTTTCAAAGGATTGCACACGACCGCCGTGAACATTGGGAAAGTGCGCAATATCAACAATATTCTCGATCACGTCGCAGGGCTGGGCACGGATGCGTGAGCGATGGAAGGCCCAGTCGCCCCAGCCCGTGTCGCCGGGACCCCAATCGGTGATGTCCGGCAGGTAGTCCTCGGGCGGATTCCTGTCCGGGTCATACCACAGCGCAATGAAACCGTTTTTCTCCAACACCGACCAGGCGCCGAGCGCATGCACGGCTCTATCTGGAATCGCATCAGCGTAGGGTATGTCGACACAGCGGCCGTCGCCATCGAAAGTCCAGCCGTGGAACGGGCAGGTGATATTGTCGCCGCTGAGTCGGCCACCGCCCGCGGCCAGGTGCGCGCCCAGGTGCGGGCAGTGGGCATCCAGAATCACGACCTTGCCGGACTCGCCCCGGTAAATCACGAATTCGTGGTCGAAGTAATGCAGCGCCTTGACCTCGCCCGTGGCCAGCTCCTGTGACAACAGCACGATATGCCAGCCGCGGGCGAAGTGACGGGGCTGCAAATAGGCGTACCTGTAATCGCTCATCTCAATTCCTCCGCGGCATTCTCGAAAGCATGCCGCGCCGCAATGTAGGCAAACGTCATGGCGGAGCCGATGGTGGCCCCGGCACCCGGGTAGGTATCTCCCATGGCCGCCGCGCTGGTATTACCCGCTGCATACAGGCCGGGAATGGCACATCCCTCGACGCTCAGCACACGTCCATACTCGTCGCACTTGAGGCCGCCCTTGGTATCCAGGTCGCCGGCCTCGACGCGCAGAGCATAGAACGGTGGTTTTTCCACCGGCCCCAGGCAGGGATTGGGTTGCACTTTGTGGTCGGCGTAATAGCGATCGTGTTCGGTCGCACCCCGGCCGAAATCGGGATCCTCACCGCGCCGCGCGCAGTCGTTGAAACGCGCCAGTGTTGCGGTAAGCTGCATGACGTCGATACCGGTTTTTGCAGCGAGTTCGGCGACGCTGTCGGCGCGCGTCAGCAGCCCGGACTCGAAGTAGCTGGCCGGCAAACGCGTGTCCGCTTCCAGTTTGCCCGGTTTTATATGTCCCGCCGGATACTTGCTCCGGTAGGTCGCATCAAATACCAGGTAAGCGGGAATGGCCTGCTCTCCGCGGGCCTCACTGGCGTACTGGTCCTTGACCACGTCCTCGTAGGGCGCGGCCTCGTTGGTGAAGCGACGACCGGCCCGGTTCACCATGATGGAGCCGGGATAGGCCTTGCCGGAGATCAATGCCAGGCGCGGACCCTCCGGCAGCGCCAGCGTTGGCGACCACCAGGCACTGCCCATGAAGTCCACGGCGGCACCCAGTTGCTGGCCAAGGGTGATACCGTCGCCAGTAGCGCCGGGGGCGGACGCGGTCCAGTCGGAACCGGTGGGCGCCTGCTGGTAGCGCTGGCGCAACCCTGCATTCTGTGAGAACCCGCCAGTGGCCAACAGCACCCCGCGCCGCGCGGATATGCGTACTGTTTCGCCTCCACGAGATACCACGGCGCCAGTGACGCGGCCATTGAGGGTGAGTAATTTCAGGATGGGCGCGTTGAGCCACAACGGTATATCCCGGTCCAGGAGGCTGCGGCGCAGTTTGGCAACCAGGGCGGGGCCCAGGGTAAGGCGCTGATCCTGCTTGCCCCGGTATCGGGCAGGCAAATCCAGCAGGTATTGCAAAACAAGCCTCGCGCCAAGCAGGTAAGCACCCAAGTCCATCTCACCCAGCCGCCGGCCTTCCGGCACCGTCACGTTGAACGGCAGGAAGGCCCGGTGGTCATCCCGCATGTAGGCACCCTCCCTGCCGAGCCGGCGCAGGTGAATCACCCCCGGGTCCATTGAGCGACCGCCGGATTTATAACCCGGCGCCTGCTCGTAGTAGTCCATATATCCGGGCAGCGGTGTATAGCCAACGTGGCTGTGCTGCTCCATGAACCTCAGCATCTCAGCCGCCCGCTCCGCATAGGCATGAATGCGCGCATCATCAACTGAATCACCAATCAGCGCCTTGAGATAGGCATATCCCTCCTCACTGCTGTCATCGACGCCATGGGCGGCCTGGTGGTGGTTACCCGGAATCCAGGCCACGCCGCCGGACTTGCAGGTGGTGCC
>JAHEBL010000032.1:0-21048 GCA_024642265.1 Haliea sp.
CGCATCCGTGCCCCCCCAGGTGCCCATCAAGCCAAGTCCCTCAAGGTATTCCAGGTAAGCCCCGGTGGCCGGGCCCGATCCGCTGCGCTGGGTAGAATTGCCGGCTCTTACGAGAACCACGCGCAGTGCGCGCGCGACTTCCCCGGCAATGTCATGCTGCAGCTGGAACACATCCGCCAGGGTCCGGTCATAAGTGCCGGACCATAACTGAAAGCCGCTGCCGGTATCGATCAGCGCGGCGTTAATGCGCACCTGGTCGCCGTTACGGCGAACACTTCCCTCCACCAGGTAGCGTACGCCCAGCTGTTCGCCGATCAGCCTGGCGTCGCGCTCTTTGCCGCGGAAGTGGAAAGAAGAGCTTCTGGCAGTGACCCGAAAGGCGCTGTAGCGTGCCAGCAGCCCAAGCAATTCTTCCGACAGGCCGTCGGCGAAAACCTGTGACCGGGCGTCCTCTTCCAGGTCGTTGAAGGGCAGCACCGCCAGGGTATAGGCATCGTCCAGGGCTGCAGCGCCGGCGCTGTCTGGCCGATGCTGCACCCCGTGCCACCAAAGGGAAAGGGGAAGGGCAAGCAACAACAGCGCTGCGATTGCCGCCAGCAGGGTAACGCGACGTATCGGGTATGCCTGCCGGGCCGCCGGCTCGCCGGGTTTAACGGCCCTGGAGTCGAGCGGCAGTATCGGCAATGGTGTCTGGTGTGCCGGTGCGTTTGCTGCCGGCGGAAACTGGGCGAGATAGCCTTTTCTGGGGATGGTTTTGATCCACTCCTGTGCCACGTCTGCCGGCAGGGCGTGGCGCAGTGACGATACTGCCCGCCGCACGGCATCATCGGAGACGACACGGCCGTCCCAGACTTCGTCCACCAGCTGGTCGTGACTTAATACCTCGCCCGGGTGGTCGAGAAAGTACTCCAGCAGACGCGCCACCCTCGGTTCCAGGCTGCAACTGTGGCTCCCGTCGCCCAGATTGAGGGTGTCGGGGCACAAGTGCCAGCCGCCGAAGCGCATTTCCCGGTGCATGCCTGCAACTGCCCGCGTGCGGGTCTTCCAGAACAGGACTGTAACTATGGTACCGATACCGGAAAATATCCAGTCTGCTGGAGCGACGACAAGGTATGGAAACGATTTGATCACTTTCGGATGCCCGCCGCTGTCGCGCCAAGCCACTGAAAAGACTGACAGTCACAAATTCATCACAGAGAAATCACGGGCAGTACCGACCTTTACCCGCCAGGTGTGCTTATCTTTCACCAAGGTGCGGTGCGGGTCTCGAAACTATAGTGCCGTGGCCGTGCCTGAGTTGATTATCCGAGGAGGGAGGTCAATCATGAAAACAATTGCAGTGTTCAGGAAAACGCCGGCGAGTTTGTTGCGACCCGGTTTCGCGGTTATGGCGCTGGCGTTTGGACTGCCGGCCCTGGGTGGCCAGCCCAACCCGTCGATGGAGGAAACGATGATCAGGGGTCACAGCGACTCGCTCGTGGCCAGTTCACGGATCTCACGGCAGGCGTCCCAGCAGCGCAGTGTGGCCGTCTTCTATGGCGATTTGAACCTGGATCGCCCGGCCGGAATCAGTACGCTCTACAGCAGGCTTGAAACTGCGGCTGATACAGTCTGTTCACCCCGGCAGAACGGGCGTGACGCGGCGCTGAACCGTGACCGCAAGGCCTGCTATAGCGATGCCCTTGACACGGCGGTTTACAGTGTCGGGCTGCCCGGTCTTGAGCAGGCGCACTTCGCCAGCACCGGACGGCGAGTACCCGCATCGGAGCAGGTCGCCGGCCGCTAACGATAGTCAGGCAAGTCTCGCCGCCGCGCGTGTTCGGGCGCGGCGGCTCTCAGCCGGCCGGAGGTTCGGCCGGCGCGGTGTACCATTGCTCCGGCGGCACCAGCTTGGACTGCTCCGGGTCGGCCACGTAGTTGGGTGACATGATCTGCACCCCGTACTCGTTGAATACATCCTGCACATGGCCGTGCAGGGAGCTATACAGTGCGTTCCTCCGCGAGGTGTCAGTGCAGTAGGCGTTGAGCTGATATACCACGGTGAAATCCCCCAATGACTTCTGCAGAACGAAGGGCGTCGGCTCCTGGCGCAGTCCATCGGTGCGCTTCGCCGCCTCCAGCAACATCGCCTCGACCTGGCGCCAGGACACGTCGTAGCCGATACCTACTTCGGTGTGCAGGATCAGGCCCGGGTCGCGCTGGTAGCTGCTGAAGTTGATGACCGCGCTGCCGAGCAGAATCGAATTTGGGATGTTGATTTCCTCATTCTTCATGGATCGGATGCGGGTATTCATGGTTTTCATATCGACGACCTCACCCTCCAGCTCACCCACCCTGATGTGATCGCCCTCGCGGAACGCGCGGCGGTAAATCAGGCTGTAGCCGGCGATGATATTAGCGATGAAGGACGAGGAGCCGATCGAGAGGATTACACCGAAAAAAATGCTCATGCCCTTGAATGCGTCAGAGTCGGAGCCCGGAATGTACGGGTAGGCGATTACCAGGGCGAACACGAGTATCACCACCCGGATAATGCGGTAAGTTGGCAGGGCGAGATCCCGCTCGAATGTTTGCAATCGAATCCAGCCCCGGTCGACACGGTCGAAAAAGGTGCGAACCACCCGCAGGATAAAACGGATCACCACGGTCAGCACGGCCAGGAAGATCAGGTCTGGCAGGGACTCGATAATGCCACCGGCCATCTGTTTTACCGGGTCCAGCACCAGCTGGAGCAGCTGCCGGGCCAGGGGCCTGGTCCATGGATAGAGCCCGAGTGCTGTTTCGAGCCAGACCAGTGCCAGGGCGAACAGGGTGAGGGCGCGCAGAGCCCGCAGCCCGCCTCCAAACCAGCCCCATATCTGGCCCGCGTCGATAACGCGGTGGGAGGCCTGCTCGAGTTGCTTGATATGCCGCTTTACCCGCCGTTCCACCAGGCGATTCAGCCAGCCGAACAGGGCGGAGATCCCCCAGAGGAGCAATGCCGCCAGAATCGTGATCACCGCCAGGACGCCTGTGTTACGCAGCAATCGGTCGGTGCTGCGCAGCGCGCGGTACTGTTCCACCGCATGCACGATTCGATTTCGTGCAGCATCGGCAAGTAGCGGCAGGGGTATCTGCTCTATCTCCGCGTCTGCCGGAAATAAAATCACCAGGCGCTGTTCGCCGACCATCAGTGCGACCCTGTCCTCCAGGGCCTCCAGGCGTATCTCGGCCGGGTCGAGACTGGCGTCGGCCGCGAGCTGGATTATCCGGTCCTGTACCTGCCGGGATCGGTAGCTGGCCGGGATCGCTGATTGGCCCCGCAGGCGGAACAGCACTTCGCCATCCAGTACCACCGGGGCGACCAGGGTGGAGTCGCCCATGTCCAGGGAGGGATCTGTTGCCACGGCGTTTGACACGACCGGACACAGCAGGATCAGGGAAAGCAGCAGTTTACAGGCAGAACGCAGCACAGAACCTCACTTGAACCGGGTACTCAATAAGCGCAAGCATAGACAGCAGGCCCGCGCTTGCCAATAAGCGCTGCAGCATGGCAGCAGGGTACCGCTACTTATACACCTCGATCATTTTGGCATCCACGTAAAAAGGCAGCTGACTGCATAGGCCGGCATCTGGCTTGAGCCGTTTTTTCCCCTGGCCAGTCCCGCGTGTGGCCGGCCCGCTGCCCTTGCCAAACTCCCGATAGTAGCTATGATGCACATCCCTGCACGGGTGTTCCCTCGCGGCGCCTATTCAAAGTGTGGTTACAGGAGACTCGAGTGACTTACTGTCTGGGAATAAAAGTCGATCAGGGCATAGTGATGGTGTCTGATTCGCGCACCAGCGCCGGCGTCGATAATATCAGCATCTACAGCAAGATGTGGCGGTTCGGCGTGCCCGGTCAGCGGCAGTTCGTACTGTGCAGTGCGGGTAACCTGGCGACGACCCAGACGGCCATCGCCGTGCTCGAACGGGATATCAAGGACAAGGCTGCCACCAGCCTGCTGACCGTGCGGGATATGAATGACGCGTCAGAGTATATTGGCCGCGTCAATGTGGACAGTCAGCAGCAGAACACGGGCGGGGGCGCGATATTTGAGACCACGTTCCTGCTGGCCGGAGAGATAGCGGGCGCCGGAAACGGACTGCATATGATCTATTCGCAGGGCAACTTTATCTCCAGCTCATCCCAGGTGCCGTTTTTGCAGATAGGCGAGGCCAAGTACGGCAAGCCTATTCTCGACAGGGTCATCAAATCCGATACCCCGATAGAACGCGCTGCGCTCTGTGGGCTGGTGTCAATGGAAGCGACGATCCGCAGTAATCTGACGGTCGGGCCACCGGTCGAGGTCTGCCTGCTGGATGCCGGTACCCTGCAGCCGGGGCGCTACCTCATGTTCGATGAGGACAGTACCTACATGGCGGACTTGCGCAATTCCTGGAATCAGTTGATGCATGAGTCCTTCGATAAGCTGCAGCCACTGCTTTTCGCCCCCTAGCGGACCATCTCTGCCGGGCCTGCCGCAAGCGGTGCGCCGGCTGTCACCTGCGTTTTCCTCTACTCGTTTCTGTGATTGAGGTATCCACGCGCCTGTGTAATAAGTTTTAGTCTGGCGAGTGCATCAGCTTTTGAGCTAACCTTGCATGTGATTAGTTGCTTATCTGATACACGACAGGAACGAGTAATATGGGCGTAGACAAGGCCGAAGACCTCAACACCTTCATGGAAGGGGTAGTAGCGCGCAATCCCGGCGAACCCGAGTTCCACCAGGCGGTTCACGAAGTGGCGATGGATATTATTCCCTACATGGCAGACAAGCCAATTTACAAAGACCTGCGTATCCTCGAGCGTATGACGGAGCCGGATCGGGTTGTGAGCTTTCGTGTTGTCTGGGAGGACGACAAAGGCGAACTGCGCGTGAATCGGGGTTTTCGCGTACAACAGAATAACGCCATCGGGCCCTATAAGGGCGGTATTCGCTTTCATCCGTCGGTGAACCAGGGTGTCCTCAAGTTCCTGGCATTCGAACAGGTGTTCAAGAATTCTCTCACTGGCCTGCCGATGGGGGGCGGCAAGGGCGGTTCCAATTTCGACCCCAAGGGCCGCTCTGACCGGGAAGTCATGCGATTTTGCCAGGCGTTCATGACGGAACTACACCGCCACATCGGTCCCGATACGGACGTACCGGCCGGCGATATCGGTGTTGGTTCGCGCGAGGTGGGCTACCTGTTTGGCCAGTACAAGCGCCTGGTCAATCGCTTCGAGGGCGTTCTCACCGGCAAGGCACTGGCCTTTGGCGGCAGTCATGTGCGTACGGAGGCAACCGGCTATGGCGCGGTGTATATGATGGAAGAGATGCTTTCGCATCATAACGAGCACCTGGAGGGGCGCAGCTGCCTGATTTCCGGCTCTGGTAATGTGGCTACCTATTGCGCGCAGAAGCTGATTGAAAATGGTGCCAAGGTACTGACATTGTCCGATTCCAACGGTGTGATCTATGCCCGGGAAGGTCTGCGCCAGGAGCATATTGACTGGGTCAAGGACCTCAAAAATGGCCGTCGCGGACGCATAGAGGAAGCGGCCAAGGAATTCGGCTTCAATTTCCGCGAGGGCAAGAAGCCCTGGGGATACAAGGGTGAACTCGCCTTTCCCTGCGCCACCCAGAACGAGATCAATGAGTCTGACGCCCGTAGCCTTATCAAGCAGGGCGTGCGGGCCATCTGCGAGGGGGCCAATATGCCCACCACGCCAGAGGCGATCAAGTTGTTCGGTGCCCAAAAAAATGTGTTGCATGCGCCATCGAAGGCAGCCAACGCAGGGGGAGTTTCAGTCTCTGGTCTGGAGATGAGTCAGAACAGTTTGCGCCTGCAATGGAGTGAGTCGGAGGTCAACGAGCGGCTGCGCAAAATCATGAAAGACATCCACAGCGAATGTATCGAACACGGCGTGCAAAAAGGCGGTCACGTGGATTATTTCAAGGGGGCCAATATTGCGGGCTTCACCAAGGTCGCCAATGCTATGATGGCTTACGGAGTGATGTAGCAGGTGCTTAGGAAGTGCAGGGACTGTGGAGAAACGCTCGCAACAGTCCCTGTGTTACTGCCGGCGGGCGCTAGATAAAAGTCACTTTGCCGGTGGTGATGTCGTACATGGCGCCGACCAGTTTGAGTTTGCCCTGGGTCTCCAGATCAACGATCACCGGGCTCATCTCGCGAATCCCCTTGATGGTGTGGGCCACGTTGGCTGCGGAAATGTCGTCAACCAGGGGTGTAGCACAAACGTTGTCGCCCGGATGTTCCTTTTTGACCAACTCGACGGCAGGCTGAATCTCTCCCAGCAGGGCTGTCAGGTTGCCAAGCTTGGCGTTCTGGCAAGCGCCGGCTACCGCACCGCAGGACGTGTGCCCCATCACCACGAGCAACTTGATACCTTTCAGGGCGGCTGCAAATTCAAAGCTGCCCACCATGTTCACGCTCTCGACGTTGCCGGCAACCCGTCCGACGAATACATCCCCGATGCCCTGGTCAAAAATGATTTCCGGCGGGATCCTCGAGTCCAGGCATGACAAGATGCCGGCATAGGGCTTCTGGTCTTCAGTGGTTTTCACTATTTGCCTGCTGAAATCCTGATTCAGCGCCTTACCCGTGACAAATCGCTCGTTACCCTCTGTCAGGGCAGCAATCGCCTCGTCGGGCGTGTTGATTTTGCTTTCGTCCACCTCGAATGCGACAGCGGCGGTGCTTGTTAATATCATTGACAGTGCGGCCGATCTAAGAATTTTCATATGGTCGTTTCCGTCCGGGTTGTGGATTGAGGATGGTGTTTTTCCTTCGACGGGAATTTAAACGGCTATGGGATGCACAGGGAAATTCGTAAATACCCGACTGTTACTTCGGCTATATCGAACAGTAGTGATTCGGCGGCCGGTGTTGCCACCGCAGTGCAGGATCTCAGGCCAGACCTGCCTGCGCATGCTGTGAGGCCGGTTTTGACAGGAACAGCACGAGCGGCATCGCGGCCAGGCTAACCCACATCAGCAACTGGAAATCATTGACGTAGGCGATCTCTGCGGCCTGATGGGCCAGTTCGTTGAACAGGATCATCGGCATACCCATCGCATCCGGGGTGGAGGGCAGGTTCGCCATCAACTCAGGTGTAATCTGCATGCGCCCCGCCAGTTCCTGCTGGTTTATCCACATATTCCTGGACAGGGCTCCCATAACGATGGAAACGCCCACACTGCTGCCCAGATTGCGTGACAGGCTGAACAATGCCGTGCCCTCGCCCCGCAATGTTGGCGACAGGGTGGCATAGGTCAGGATTGACACCGGCACGAACAGAAGGCCCAGTCCCAGGCCCTGGATAATCCCCGTGACAACCAGTTCCCGTTCGCTCACCAGCAGGTTGAATCCCGCCATCAGGTGCAGTGAGTAACTGACGATGCCCAATCCGATCAGTATGAGCAGCCGCGCATCCATCACATTCATCAAGCGGTGCACCAACCACATGGTGAACATCACGCCTATCCCGCGGGGCATCAGCACGAAACCCGTGGCCATTACAGGGTATCCTTTCCACTGCTGCAGGTAGGTGGGTAATAAGGCCATCGTTCCCAGCAGTACGATACCAACGACAAAGATGAACAGTGTGCCTGAGACGTAGTTGCGGTCGCGCAGCAGGGCAGGGGATAGAAACCTGTGTTTGCTGGTCAGGTTGTGGACGATAAACAGGTAAAGCGCCAGGACGACGGCTATCGCGTAAAGCTGTATTTCCAATGCATCAAACCAGTCTGCCTGCTCGCCCCGGTCAAGCAGCATCTGCAGGGAGGCGACTGCCAGTGCCAGCAGGGCGAAGCCGCGCACATCAAAGGGCCGCTTCTGCAATTCATTATCGGGCACGTACAGGTAGATACCGATGATCGAAACAATGCCCACGGGCACGTTTACATAAAACACCCAGCGCCAGGTGTAGTATTCGGTGAGCCAGCCACCGAGGGTGGGCCCGAGGATGGGGCCCAGCATGATGCCCATGCCCCAGGCACTCATCGCCGCCGCATGCTTTTCCGGCGGGTAGGTATCGAGCAGGGTAGCCTGGGACAGTGGCGCGAGTGAAGCCCCGAAAATGCCCTGCGCCAGTCGCCAGAAGATCATCTGCTCCAGTGTGTTGGCCTGGCCGCAGAACATGGAAGACAGGGTGAATCCCGTAACCGACCACAGGAACAGCTTGCGCCTGCCAAAGCGCAGGCTGAGGTACCCCACCGGGAGAGTCATGATGGCGGAAGCAACGATATAGGATGTGAGAACCCAGGTGATCTGGTCTGAGCTGGCGCTGAGGCTGCCCTGCATATGCGGCAGCGCCACGTTGGCAATAGTGGTATCCAGCACCTGCATGATGGTCGCCAGCATGATGCTGACGGTCACCATCAGCTGCCTGCCGGGGATGGGTTTCACGTCAGTTATTGAGCCGGACGGGATGCCACGGGTTGGCCCGCGACCGGGCGCCCCACGGCATCGGCCAGTGACGGCTTTGCCGCGCCCTGCGTATCAATCCAGACTTCGGCGCTCATGCCCGAGCGCAACGGGGGATTGCCCTCAGTCGGCAACAGGCGCAGGCGTACCGGTATGCGTTGCACCACTTTCACCCAATTGCCGCTGGCATTCTGGGCCGGAATAAGTGCGAACTCTGAGCCACTGGCGGGACTCAGGCTGTCAACCTCGGCCTGCCATATCACGCCGGGGTAGGCATCGACCTCTACGGTGGCAGGTTGCCCGGGTCGAATATTTGCCAGCTGGGTTTCCTTGAGGTTGGCTTCCACCCACAGGCTCTCGCTGCTGAGCAGGCTGACAAGGGTCAGGCCATTGTGAGCCAGCTCGCCCACCTGTGGGACGTTGTTGGCCACAATGCCGTCAACCGGCGCGATTATCTGGGTGCGCGTAAGCTGGTAGCGCGCCCGGTCGAGCTGGGCCTGGGCAACCCTGAGGTCAGCCTGCTCTTCCATCGGCGCCCCGGGGTCACCGCCCAGCTCCGCGCTGAGACTTGAGAGCTTCTGGCCAGTGATGGCAATGCGGGAGCGGGCCTGGGCGAGCAGCTGGCGAGATTCGTCCAGCTGAGCCTCTGATACGGCCACCGAACCCAATTTTTCGTTGCGCCGCAGTTGGCGCTGATAGAATTCCGCGTCCTGGTTTGCCTGCTCGAGAGCTGCCCGGGCCTCGGCATGGTCGGCCCGTTTGGCGGACAGTTGATTCTTCACCTGCGCCAGGTGGGCTTCGGCTTCAGCGACCGCAAGGCGATAGGAATAGTCGTCCAGGACGACCAGGACTTCTCCCGCTTTTACCGGCTGGTTTTCCCTGACCAGTACCTCGGTGACCACGCCGCTGACCTCAGCTGCGAGAGACAGTTTGTCCGCCTTGATATAGGCATTTTCGGTGTCCACGGTTGTGCCGTCATAGAAACACCAGGCAGCCACTGCCAGTGCCACGGCTATACCCCCTCCAAGCCAGGCATTGCGGGTCAGGGCGCTTTTCGTCGCTTCGGACATATCAGTTTTCCTCGCCGCTCAGGTTCAGCCTGATCCGGCTTAACAAATTTTGTAGCTGTGCCACTTCGTCCTTCGACAGCCCTGCCAGTGCCTCGGCGCGGGTCTGGTCCGCCAGTGCCTTGAGTACCTTGAGTGCCGGTTGGGCGGCATCCGTCAGGTGAATACGAAAACAACGGCGATCACAGGCATCGCGCCGGCGCTCCACCAGGCCCTCCTGCTCCAGGTTGTCCAGCTGCCGGCCCAGGCTGATTGGCGCCATGTCCAGGCGTTCGGCCAGTTCCGCTTGTTTCAGCCCCTGTTCCCGGGCAAGCACCCACATTACCTGCCAGCGGGCCCGGCTGAGCTCGTGCTCGCGCGCACGCCGGTCAAAATTGCGGCGCATGAGGCGCGCCGCGGTGTGTAATTCGAAGCTGAGCTTCGCCCCGCTGTCCTGGTCTGCCATAGCTGCTTTCCATACAATAGCGAACGCTATTATAAGCATCCTTATGAAATGTTCAAAGCAAAATAGTGGCGTATGCCCCAGATAAGCCCGCCATTAAGGGGCAGGCGGATCGTAAAAGAGGTGAAAAGTAGCGGGGTGTCCGCTTAGGCCAGTCCGCGCACTGGAATGAGGGCACCGTGGATGGCGCTGGCTGCGTCGGAGGCAAGAAAGCAAATTACCTCGGCCAGTTGCGCGGGGGTCACCCACTGGGAAAAATCGGCGTCGGGCATACCCTGGCGATTGGGTGGGGTGTCGATAATACTCGGCAGGACGGCGTTGACATTGATGCCCTGGTGCCGCAGTTCCGCCGACAGGCTTTCAGTGAGTTTCATAACCGAGGATTTGGCGCAGCAGTAGGCGCTCATGCCAGCCTGGCCCGACAGCGCGCCCAGTGCACCAATATTGACGATGGCCCCACCGCCCTGGGCCTGCAACAGGGGGACCGCTCCCATGGTCGCGTTGCGCATGGTGTCGACATTGATCCGGAACATCCAGTCCCACTGCTCGGAGGCGGTGGAAAAAGCGTCCTCGCCCATGGCGAAGCCACCTGCGATATTGATCAGGGCGTCGATTTTTCCGAGGGAGCCAAAGCATGCCAGGGTCGCCTCACGGTTCATGAGATCCACCTGCCGATACTCATCTGTATGTGCTGCGGAGTTTGTGTCCACGATATCCAGACCGATAACGTGGGCGCCTGACTGCCGGGCCTTTTCCGCCGTTGCCTGGCCGAGGGAGCCGCAGGCGCCGGTGATGACCACGCGTAAATTTTCTAACATAGTTGTCGCCTGTTTAAGTTTGAGTAGCTTTCGATAGTGATAATGTCTCTGTCACCCACCGCTGCGCTGCAGCAGGCAGGATCTCCCGGAGGAGTCGTCGATCAGTACCGTGCGGGCACCGCATTGCGCCGCGCCGCAGCCGTACTTCGTGCCGGCCAGTCCCGGGGTATCCCGTAGCGCCAACAGCAACAGTGTAGCAGGGTCGATATCGCCAGGAGACCTGGTCTCACCAGTGACTGTCATGGAAATCATTGCTCACGTCTCCTGTTGTGGTTTCCGTCGAGTGATTGCGCCGGGATCGTGCGCTACCGCAGAGGACAGCCAATCGATGACATGCGCCAGCCCCTTGTGCTTTGTGGCATCATACGCCTTATTATCCCCCGGAGTTTGCCATGCTTAAAGCCCTCTTCCTGGACCTGGACGAAACCCTGTGCGATACGCAGGGCGCCAATGAGCGTGCCAGGCAATTGATGGCGCTGGCGCTGGCGGCGCAATATGGTCCGGATATCGACGCCCAGGGTGTTGCCAGTCGTTACGTGAAGGGCATCTACCGTAACTGGAGTGACAGCCAGCGCGAGCGCTATGTTCCCATTATCAAGGACGAGGGCGAGGCCGCTTTTCGCCTGCAGTTGATTCGCGACCTGCTCGCCGGGGAGGGGGTGGACAGCGTCAGCGAGGAGGCGGCCGAGGCCCTGCAGCGCAAGTTCGACAGCGATCGTCTGGCAGCCTTCCACTTTTACCCCGGGATCCTGGAATTCCTTGTAGAGGCACGCAAATTGTTCACCCTGGTGGTGATCACCAACGGGCCGGAGTTTTCCCAGGTGCCCAAGGTGGAGGCGGTGAAACTGTCCGCCTATGTGGACCACATCATTATCGGCGGCCAGGAGCCCGAGCAGAAACCGGCCCGTTCGATTTTTGACAAGGCCCTGAAGCTCGCCAACTGTGAGGCCCATGAGGCCATTCATGTCGGAGACAGCCTGGCCGCCGATATTGCCGGCGCTCACGGCAGCGGCATCACCTCCGTCTGGATCCGGCACCAGCAGCCACTGGACGCTGAGCTGGGAATAGACCCCACGCATACCGTGCTGCACCCTGGCGAAATACCGGCGCTGATTCGCGAACTGCACCAGAGTTAGCCAGCCGACAGGGCTCTGCTCTGGTTCCGCCACCACTCCACGACCTGCGCGTCATCGCTTATTTCACTTTAATAAAAATACCTAACCTGCAGATATAAAAGAAAAAAATATTTCGGCTATTACTGCAAGCTCATGCTAGAACAAAATCTTCTAGGGTCCGGCTTGTGTCGTAGAGATTTGGTGTTATAGTTACCTATAACAGTATGCATAAAGCCGGATACAGTCATGCACAGCCCCGATTTCAGCAAGCCCCATTACCTCATCGATACCTTCACGCGCCACCGACTGGCATCGAACCTGTTGATGATCATGCTCGCGCTGGCGGGATTCTGGGGCATACGGCAGCTCACGGTTCAGCTCAACCCGGCCCAGGGTTCGACCGAAGCAGCCATCAGCATCGCCTGGCCGGGTGCCAGCGCCGAGGATGTGGAGCGACTGGTGACCCAGCCGGTGGAGCAGCAGTTGCGCTCGCTCACCCGGCTGGCAAGCCTGACATCGAAAACCTCTGACAGCGTGGCCGAGATCAGTGTCACCTTCGACAAAGGTACAGACATGATCGATGCCATGGATCGTGTCAAACAGCGGGTGAGCCAGGTGCGCGACCTGCCGATCGACATTGAGCCGCCTGTCGTGCAGCGCAGCGAATATCTGGACACCGTTGCCGCCATCCTGATTTCCAGCGAGGGAACACTCGACGAGCTGGTGCCGGTCGCCCGGGAAATCGAGCGCGAGCTGATTGCCCGCGGCATCGACACTGTCGAATTCCGCGGCGTTCCCGATGAAGAGATCGCGATACAGGTCGACAGCCGCACGCTGTTCGAACTGGGAGTACCCCTTTCGGCAATTGCCACCAGCGTCCTTAAGGGCAGCTCGGATGTGCCGGCAGGTAATCTGGGTGATGGCCAGTTGCAGCGTCAGGTGCGCAGCCTGGAGCAACGCCGCAGCGCGGAGGCATTCGCCGACATGCCCCTGCAAGCTGGCAATAACGCAGAGCTGGTGCGACTTGGTGACATTGCCACTATCGAGCGGCGGCAGCGCGACGACCAGCGCCTGGTTTTTTATGATGGCCGCCCGGCCATCATGATCAGGCTGCGGCGTGGACCCGAATCCGACACCCTGGACGCGGCGGATGTTCTCTACGCCTGGCAGGCCGACAATGCCGCTGCCCTTGAGGCGCGCGGTATCAAGGTCACCCTGTGGCTGGAGGCCTGGCGCTTCGCCCTGGACCAGATCTCCCTGGTTTTCAAAAATGGTGTCGGTGGGCTGGCGCTGGTGGTCGCCATTTTGTTCCTGTTCCTCAACGGCCGGGTCGCCTGGTGGGTGACGCTGGGAATACCTGTGTCCTTTCTTGGCGCGCTGGCCGTTTTCCACGCCTTCGGTGGCAGCATAAACTTTATCAGCATGATTGGTGTGGTGATGGGTCTGGGCATCGTGGTGGACGATGCCATCGTCGTCGGGGAGCATTCGCTGACCCAGTTTGAAGCTGGCCACAGTCCGGAAGTGGCGGCCGCCCAGGGCGCCCAGCGCATGTTCGCACCGGTGATGGCCTCCTCGCTGACGACGCTGGCAGCGTTTCTGCCGCTACTGGTTATCGACGAGCCTTTTATTCGTGAAATTCCCCTGCTGATGGTGTGCGTGATCATCGCGTCGCTGGTGGAGTGTTTCCTGATAATGCCCGGCCACCTGCGTCACAGTTTCACCCGCATGCAGCAGCAGACACCCTCCCGCCTGCGGTGCTGGTTCGATACCCGCTTCGACTATTTTCGCAGCCGCCTGTTCCTGCCCGCCCTGCGTGGCGCCCTGGCCAACAGGCGCTCGGTGCTGGCTATCGCGGTCTTTGGTTTTGCTGTTGCCCTGACGCTGCTGATGAGCGGTCGGGTGAAGCCCGATCTCAATATTAATGTCAATTTTGAGTTTGCCGATGCCTATATGCAGTTCGCCGCCGGCACCACCGAGGAGCAGATCGAGGACTGGCTGGACACCATGACGACCGCGGCTGTGGAAACGGATGAAGCCCTCGGTGGGGGGCTGATTGTCACGCGGGTTATCAATCGCAACTGGGCATTTTTTGACGAGCAGCCCAAAACCGGCAGTCAGTACGCCACCTTGTGGGTGGAACTCATCTCACCCGAGCAGCGCAAGGTGACACTGGACCAGTTTATCGCCGCGTGGCAGGCGCGGTTGCCGCAATCACCCCTGGTTGAGCGGCTGCGTGTCGGCTCCGGTGACGGTAACCAGCCCGATCTGGGCTTGTATTTTTCGGGCGCTGACATCGATACGCTCAAGATCGCCGCTGAGGAACTGGCCCGCCGCATCGCCACTTATCCCGGTGTGACCAATGTCTTCGATGACCTCCCCTACGGTAAGGAGCAGTGGATCATCTCGCTGACTACTGAGGGCCGCAGCCTGGGTTTGACACCCGCCGATGTCGGTCGGCAACTGCGTTCTGCCTTTGAAGGATACCGGGTGCAGCTCTTTACTGAAAACGATGCTGAAATGGAAGTACGGGTAAGCCTTCCCATGGATGAGCGCGATCGCCTGGACAGCCTGCACAACCTGCCTATCGCCACCCCTGGCGGTGAAACGCTGCCGCTGCTTTCGGTGGCTCAAATCAGCAGTCGCCGGGGGATTGAGCGCATCAACCACCGCAGTGCGCTGAAGTCGGTTAACGTCTATGCAAACATCGATACCAGGGCAAACACTGCCATGGCCATCATCACATCGCTCGAGGAAAAGGTAATCCCCGAACTGACGCGTAAATACAATGTGAGCTATGGACTGGGGGAGGGCTCCGCCGAGGAGGCGCAAACACTGGCAGACATGATGCTGGGCGCGGGCATCGGCCTGCTGCTCATTTACCTGATCCTGGCCTGGGTCTTTGCATCCTGGAGCTGGCCACTGGCGGTGATGACGGCGATACCCCTGGGGCTTACCGGCGCGCTGCTCGGGCTCTATGCCCTTGACCTCAACCTGGGTGCGCTGGCGATCATGGGCGTGTTCACTCTTACGGGCGTCATCGTCAACGACTCCATTATCCTGATTACATCCTATCGGGAGGCGCGGGAGCAGGGTATGGATACCCACGATGCACTTGAGCAGGCCTGCAGTCTGCGCCTGCGTCCTGTGATCCTGACCTCGCTCACAACCACCCTGGGCCTTGCTCCGCTGATGCTGGAGAGCTCGCCCATGGGTGAGGTCATGGTGCCGCTGGCGGTAGTGATCTGTTTCGGCCTGATGTACGGCACCACCCTCATCCTGTTCGTCATTCCCACCATCCTGTCTGTGCTGGAACAACTGACTTCGGCACGGCAAAAAGGAGTCGATTATGAAGTTCGCTTTGCGCAGTAAGCTGTCACGCAAGAATCGTAGCCTGGCCCTGGTCTGCTTTGTCGGCCTGGCGGCCACCACCACTCTGATGGCAACGGCACCGCAGCATGACGCCAGCGTGGTGGAAGAGAAGGCCTGGCCGGTGACGACTATGGAGGTGGTAACGGATGATATCTCACCTGAGTTACGTCTGTTCGGTCGGGTGGAAACGCCTCACCATGCGCAGCTCACAGCAGCGGTGACCGCCACGGTCAATGTGGTCAATGTGCGTGAGGGTGAGCTGGTTGAAAAAGGGCAGATACTGGTGGTGCTGGATGATGCCGATGAAACATTGCGCCTGGATCAGGCCGCGACGGATGTCGCCGAGGCCACGGCCAGCCTTGAAAGCATACGCCAACAGCAGGCAGTGGATGTGGAAGTTCTCGAACATATGCGGCAGTTATACGAACTGACGCTCGCCAAGCGCGACCGCCTGCAAAAGCTGCGCAAGCAGAACCTGGTGGCGGCGGAACAGCTGGAGGATACCCGGGCTGCCGTTGCCCGCCAGGCGATTGTGCTGGCTGAACAGCAACTCAAGGTCGACAACCATCCGCAGCGACTGGCGATAGCCGCGGTGTCTCTGGAACGGGCCGAGGCCCTGTTGCAGCAGCAGGAGCTGCGGTTGGCGCGTACCCGGGTAGTGGCGCCTTTTCGCGGCAAGGTTTCCAGTGTCGACGTATCTCCCGGCAACAGGGTCAGCGATGGACAGATGCTCCTCTCCGTATATGACACTGCTGCACTGCAGGTGAGGGTGACTATACCGGGCCCGGCGTCCGAGTCGATCAGGCAAGCGCTGGAGCGTGGCGAGACTGTTGCGGCCCGATACGGTGCGGGGGTGGGCCAGCAGCTGCAGCTGGAGCAACTGGCAGCAAAAGTGAGCGGTGGGCGCGCGGGTCTCGATGCGCTGTTCCGTGTCACCGGTGATGGCGATCGCCTTGAGCTGGGCAGAGCTCTCGATGTCACTGTGGTCCTGCCGCCGCTGCAACAGGTCACCGGTATTCCGGTGCAGAGCCTCTACGGTGACAATCGCGTCTACACGGTGGTGGACGGTCGCCTGCAGGGCATCGGAGTGGAAACCCTGGGTCGACGCCGAGACGCCAGCGGCCAGCTGCAGTTACTTGTGCGCGCCGACAGTGGGGCACTTGCCAGCGCATTGCTCACTACCAGCCTGCCGCAGGCCAGCACCGGCTTGCGGGTCAACGTCATTAACGGCTGAGTCGGTCAACCATGGTGGGTGCGATGAGGCCAGCTTTCCAGCAACAACGTATGCGATTACACTGTTTGCCGCGCCTGGCCACACCGAGCCGGAAATATGAGGAGAGAGCGGCAGTGGCAGAAGCGGATTACAGCGAGGCGGGCTTCCATGATTTTCTGAGACAGGCGGCCGTCTCCGGCCTTTACAACCCCTCAACCGCCCGTGCGCGCAAACTTGCGGCCCAGCAACTTCTTATTCAGCTTAAATCCCATGAGCGCAATGATATGCGTCTCGTGGATGTAGATGCCCTGGTAGCGCGCTTCCACAAAATACAGGGTTCGACTGTTCGGCCGGAGAGCCTGGAAGTCTATCGTTCTCGCCTCAAGGACGCGCTGGTGGATTTCATCAGCTGGACCAGTGACCCCGGCGCTTTCCGGCCACACCAGAGTGAACTGCGAGCGACGCGTCAAAGCCTGCAGGAGGATTCGCCCGCCGAAGCGATGGCCCGGGAGCAGCTGGCACTCGACCCGCCGCGCCGGCCGCACGATATCTTTCCGGTGCCGCTGCGGGAGGACCTTGTCGTATACATCCAGAATGTCCCGCTCGACCTGACGCCCAGGGAGGCGGAGAAAATTGCCGCGGTAATACGCGCTCTTGCCGATCCCGAGGCCGGGCAGGACACCCGATGATAAACCGCCTCATATTGCTGGCCCCCATGCTGCTGTTCGGCCTGGGAGGTTCATACCTGTTGGTCGTGTTTTTGAATCCCGGCAACGAGGGTCGCGTCTTTGACAACCTGGTACCCGAGCTGATCGGGTTCTGTCTGGAGGGTTTTTTCCTGATCGGGCTGTTTTCCCTGCTGCAGCGCCGTCGCGAGCAGGAAAGGCGCCACGAATTACGCCAAAGTTTACGGGGTGCACTGCGGGAGATACTGAGTCACCTGGACATCGGACTGCTGCACGAGGACGAAGAGCCGGCAGACTCCCGGGCGCTGGAGGACGATCCTAAGCTGGTCGTCCTCCTGTTCAGGAAGTTCATGGCAAACCCGCCTCTGGATCTCGACGCCATGGCCCGCTTGAAAGCCGTGGCTAATCGAAACCTCACCACTGTCCACGACCTCATTCCAGTTGCGGCGCAGTTGAGTGCCAAGCATATGCGCTGGTGGCTGGCGATAACAGACAGCGTGCGCCACCTGTCCGAGGCAACAGACAAATCAGCGGTAAATGCCGCCCTGCACCAGTTCCTGGCAGGCCTGGGGGAGTTTGACGAACTTGAACTCTAGCTGTTTTTCCCCGGGTCCCGGGCTGGAGCGTTGCAGGGGTGAGGTGAAGATCACGGACCGGGGCTGCGATAAAAACTTGCAAATACTGATTTGGGTGCTATAGTTATGTATAGCACTATATCAACGAGGTGAGCATCATGACTGCATTGCGACGTTTAACCCGCACGGGCGATTGGAAGGGCGGAGCCGTAGTGTTCGCCGCGATTATTTTGTCGGGCAGCCTCTTTGTTGCTGCGGCCAAGGCGGATGTCACCAGCGTCGAGGGCCTGGAGTTTGTCCGGGTGCAACTGGTCGGTTCGAACGAGCTTGAAATTACCCAGGGCGATGCCAACGCCCTGAAGATCAAGGGCAACGACGGCCAGCTGAACCCGCCGCCCTTCGTGCTTCAGGGGGACACGCTGCACCTGGGCGTCACGGCCAACGGCGACAGGGTGAGCGACGTGAAGTTCAAGTTGAGTACCGCGGCTATCAAGCAGATTCTGCTGATGGGCTCCGGTGATGTGTTTGTCAAGCCCTTGGCGGTTGGCGATCTGCTGGTTTCGGTGGAGGGCTCTGGCAAGATTCGCATGTTTGATGTGAAAGCCGGCGCTCTCGAGCTGCAGGTTTCCGGTTCAGGAGGCGTGCAGGCCGTCAATGTCAGCGCGGACTCTGTCCGTATGACTATCAAGGGCAGTGGCGATATACAGCTGGGCAGTATCGAAGCCGATACTATCAAGGCGCAAATCGCGGGCTCCGGCGATGTCGTCGTGCAGGACGAGGGCAGCGCGAACATTCTCGAAGTGGCTATGATGGGCAGTGGCGACGTTGAAATGAAAGGTGTCGCCGCGAGAGTGGGCAAGGTGACGATTCTTGGTTCAGGTGACGTCGAAATGCGAGTTTCCGAGGCGCTCGAAGCGGAAATTCTCGGCAGTGGAGACCTGCTCTACCACGGCAAGCCAAAGGCGTCGACTTCAGTCATGGGTTCCGGTGAGATCACGCAGCGGGATTAATCCTGGCGCGTGCAAGGCAGGGTCTAACAGTGCTTATTGAGTGGAACGACAAGCAGCCCATCTACCGGCAACTTCGGGATCTGGTAGTGGAGCGCATTATCGATGGCAGTTTCCCGGAAGGTGAGGCGGTTCCGTCCGTGCGCCAGATCGCAACAGACTATCAGATCAACCATTTAACCGTAGCAAAATCCTACCAGGAACTGGTGGATCAGGGCTTGCTGGAAACACGTCGAGGACTGGGTATGTTCGTTACCACTGGTGCGAGGAAATCATTAACCGAGCAGGAGCAACAGAAGTTTCTCACGGATGAGTTGCCAGCGTTTATGGAACGGGTGAAGAAACTGGGTATCGATATGGATATGGTTGCGGAAAAATTGCGCGTGGCAGGGGAGCACAGCTGATGGCGACCATCATTAACGCAACAGGAATCAAAAAATATTTCGGCAAGGATAAAGCGGTAGACTCGATCGACATGCGCGTCCGTGCCGGCACGATACTGGGTCTTATCGGACCCAATGGTGCGGGCAAAACGACACTCCTGCGCTCACTGCTGGGCCTGTGTGACTGCGAGGGGGAGATCGATGTGCTGGGCTTTGATCCGCGCTATCAACGCAGCAAGATGCTGGATCAGGTGTGCTCCATTGCCGACACGGCAGTGCTGCCGGGCTGGATGACTGTTAAGCAGTTACTGGACTATGTCGACGGCGTGCACCCCCGTTTCAACCGCGCGCGGGCGCTGCGGTTCCTCGAAGATACCGAGGTAGGTCTCAAAAGCCGTATCTGGAAGCTTTCCAAGGGTATGGTGGTGCAATTGCACCTGGCCATCGTGATGAGCGTGGACGCGCGTCTGCTGGTGCTCGATGAGCCTACCCTTGGCCTGGACATCATGTATAGAAAACACTTTTTCGAGCAGCTGTTGAATGACTACTACGATGAGCAGCGCACGATAATTATTTCTACCCACCAGGTAGACGAGGTAGAGAATATCCTGACGGATGTCATGTTTATCCGCTCGGGAAAAACACTTCTCAATGAACGTATGGATACTCTCGCCGAGCGCTACCTGGAGCTGCATGTAGTCGGGCCCGGTATAGAGCAGGCGCAAGCGCTGAAGCCAATTGGCCAAAGATCCATTCTCGGCGGTAAGGCCTTTATATTTGAGGACACACCAAGAGAGGCGTTAGTGCAGTTGGGAGAGCCAAGGGTGCCGACGGTGTCAGACATATTTGTAGCCAAGATGGGAACGGGGGTGGAGCAATGAGTCACCCAAAAAGAGATAAAGTGCAGGCGCTTCTGAGGCGTGAATTGCAGGAGAACAGAGGCTTGTTCATGCTGGCGCCACTGGCCATGGCAGGCGTGTTTATCGCCTGCTTGCTGGCCAGTGTCATCTTTGCAAACAGTATCACCGTGACCGGTGACCTGGTGATAGACATTCTGCACAATAAAAATCCCCAGCCGGGTGTGAATATTTCGATCAGCATAGACGAAGGGCAGATAAACCAGGATTACGTTGTCAGTCGGGAAAGCACCGGCGAGGACGCCGATGCCGAGGACTGGAATTTTTCCAGCGAATGGAACTTCAATCCGCAGCGCAGCGAGAAGGTTGAGGAAGATTCCGGCCTGCTCATAGGATCCCTCAACCCGGTACTGAATGGCTTGCACTGCCTGTTCCTGCTATTGCTGTTGGGTACCTCAATCAATTACCTGCTGGGTACCTTGCACAACGACCGACGTGATCGCAGTGTGCTCTTCTGGAAATCGATGCCGGTGTCGGAGGTGCAGGAAGTGGCCGCCAAGATGGCCGCCGTCTGCCTCCTAGCACCAGCGATATACCTGGCATTTTCCATGCTCACGCAGTTGGCTTCGGTGGGTCTTGCCATGCTGATCACCTGGCGCATGGACATGAACCCGGTGCAGACGGTGCTGGATAACGTCGACTTCCTGGCTTTATTCAGGGGGCAAGTCAGTGGCTGCGTTATCTGGGTGGCCTGGACGCTGCCGTTTTACGCATGGTTGCTGCTGTGCTCGGCGGTGGCGCGGCGCTCGCCGCTGATGTGGGCGCTGGGCATCCCGGTAGCGCTGATAGTGCTGGAGAAGTTGTTTATCGGCAGTGGTTATGTGGCGGATGCCATTTCCAATCACATACCGCATCCCGGTGTGGACGGTGAGCTCCCGATGGGATTCTATTTTTATGAACCACAGTGGTGGCAGCTGGACTATACCGGGATGCTGTTGGGCCTGCTGGTGGCGGCTGCCTTCCTGTGGGCCACCATCTGGTTTCGCAAACACCGCTTCGAAGTGTAGC
>JAHEBL010000032.1:21148-34150 GCA_024642265.1 Haliea sp.
TATTTTTATGAACCACAGTGGTGGCAGCTGGACTATACCGGGATGCTGTTGGGCCTGCTGGTGGCGGCTGCCTTCCTGTGGGCCACCATCTGGTTTCGCAAACACCGCTTCGAAGTGTAGCACTACACTAGCTGTATTTAAGCGAGCGGGCCCACCAGGCCATGCCGCTCGCAAGCAGCACATAGGCCACAGAGCCGTATGCCATCGTATCCATACTGACTCCGCGGTCGATCAGCCAGCCCATCAGGACCGGTGCGATGGCGCTGGCAAATACCATGGCCGCCGTCGTTACGGACTTGATTGATCCCAGATGCAGGCTGCCGTACATTTCCGCGAAGAAGGGGGAGGACAGGGTCGAATAAGCCCCCACCGAAACCGCCAGCAGCACCATAAACAGTATGGCAACCAGCAGGCTGCTGGAGCTGCCGAGAAACAGCAGGCCAAGTCCCAGCGGGAGGCACACCATTGGTGCCAGGCGGATGGCACCGTAGTTGTCCACCAGTACCCCCGCCCAGAGTTTGAAAAAAGTCGAAACAACAGCGTATAGCACGTACAGGCCACCCCACACCGGCAGGGACCAGCCCTTTACCTCGGTGAGGTGCACCTGGTGGAACATAAAGCCGGTAAACAGCATGGGCTGGGCGAGCAGCGCGGGCATGAACAGGTAAAAAAGCGGGTCCCGCACCACCTCGTCGCGGGTCCAGTTGCGCTGCTTTACGTTGGCCTGTTCGGCCTCGCCGGCGGTGACGTTCTCCAGGTACAGCGCGTGCCGCACCTCGTGTCCGCGCAGCAGGGCGCGTGTTGCCAGCGGAACCGTGACGGCCAGCAGGAGCGCCCAGGCTACCCAGGACTGGCGCCAGCTCATGAGGGCGAGTTGCGCCACCACGATGGACGGTAGTATGGCTTCAGACAGTGAGTAGCCGATACCTCCCAGGGCGTTGGCCTTGCCCTTCTGGTGATCGATGTAGCGCACCAAAGTGGTGGGCCCGGCCATACCCATCAGGCCCTGCCCCAGATGGCGCAGGACCAGCACGCTCAGGAACAGTGTCACGGTGCCCACGCTGCCGGCGATCATCAGACACCCGATGCACAGGCCGAACACAACCATATATGCGTAGTGCTTCAGCTCCAGATGATCTATCAGCGATCCGGTCCGCAGCAGCAGAATGGCGCTGGCCAGGGTGGCGGCGGAATAGATGGCGCCAAAGGCGCCATGGCTGAGCTGCAGGTCGCTGCGAATATCGCCGCCGAACAGGCCTATGAAATAGGTCTGGCCCAGACTGGAGCCGAACGTCATCACAAAGCCGAACAGCAACAGGCGCCACTCGGCCCTGACCAGGGGTATAAATGATTTCATGCGCGCAGTATGACACCGGCTAACCCGCTGTCACAGCCGCCCGCCTGACTTCAGTCTACCCCTTATGGTTTTTTTACTTGATAAACAGCATTTCCTGGTACTTTGGCAGTGGCCACAGTGCGTCCGCGACGTTTACTTCCAGTGCGTCGGCGTGCAGTCGTACCTCATTCATCAGCGAGCGGATGTCGCCGGCACAGAATTGCATGTGCTCCTCGACGGTGGTGAAGTCGTGTTTGCCCAGTGCTTCGGCGAGTTTTGCCACCGCGAGCATCATGGCGTTGGTGTGTTCTGCCACCAATTTCGCCGTTGATTTGTCCAGGTCGAGCCCCATCGCGGCCATACCGGCACTGGTGCCTGACAGGGTCGAGAGGTAATCGATGGCCGCGGGGTAGATCAGGGTTTTGGCCATATCGATCACAAGCTTGGCTTCGACCTCGATCGAGAGCAGATACTGTTCCGCGTACACTTCAAAGCGGCTCTCCAGTTCAACCGGACTCAGTACACCCGTGCTCTTGAACAGCGTTTTAACGGATTCCTCCCGCAGCGCGGGCAGGGCGTCGGCAGTGGTGGGAATATTTTTCAGCCCACGCTCCTCGACAGCCATCCTGTGCCACTCGGGGGAGTAGCCATCGCCACCGAACACGACATTACCATGTTGCTGCATGAGTTCCTGGAGGACCGCGATAACGGCTGCGGGGGTACTTTTGCCTGCAGCAAGGGCGCCTTCAAGTTTTGTCCCGATCCAGTCGAGAGAATCGGCCAGCATGGTGTTCATTGCCACTAGCGGGCCCGATACGGACTGGGACGCGCCCACCGCGCGAAACTCGAAGCGGTTGCCAGTGAAGGCGAATGGCGAGGTCCGGTTGCGGTCGCCGGGATCCCGCTCGAACTTGAGGATCTGGGAGAGCCCGAGATCCATGTCCCCGCCCCGGGCAGAGCTCATCAGCTTGCCTTCCTTGATATCCATGAAGACTTTTTCCAGCTGGTCTCCGAGATACACTGACAGGATCGCCGGCGGTGCCTCATTGGCGCCCAGGCGGTGGTCATTGGAAGCCGATGCGATAACAGCCCGCAATAACGGACCGTGCAGGTGTACTCCCCTGATGACAGCGCCGCAGAACAGCAGGAACAGCAGGTTCTCGTGAGGTGTGCTGCCGGGGTCCAGCAGGTTTCCCTGGGTCGAATTACCGAC
Organism: Haliea sp.; assembly: GCA_024642265.1. Lineage (GTDB taxonomy): Bacteria > Pseudomonadota > Gammaproteobacteria > Pseudomonadales > Halieaceae > JARRPM01. Next base: position 23,698 of record JAHEBL010000032.1, read on the forward strand.
AGACCAGTTCACGTGCTTGCCGGAACCGTTGACGCCAGCGAACGGCTTTTCATGCAGCAGGCACATGAAGCCGTGCTTTGCTGCGGTGGCTTTCATCAGGGTCATCATCAACTGTTGATGGTCAGCGGCAATATTCGCCGCCTCAAAGTAGGGCGCGATTTCGAATTGTCCCGGGGCGACCTCGTTGTGGTGGGTTTTCGCCGGAATGCCGAGCTTGTACAGCTGATCCTCGTAGTCCTGCATGAAAACCTGGACCCGGGCGGGAATTGCACCGAAGTAGTGATCGTCGAACTGCTGTCCTTTCGCCGGCGAAGCACCGAACAGGGTGCGGCCCGCCAGCAGCAGGTCGGGGCGCAGGCTGGCGAAGTTTGCATCAACCAGGAAGTATTCCTGCTCGGCGCCGCAGCTGGAGTTCAGCGGCGCAATATCGGTTTCGCCCACGAGGGAGATGACCTTCCTGGCGGCCTTGTCCATCGCGGCGTTCGAGCGCAGCAAGGGTATTTTCTTGTCCAGCGCTTCACCAGTCCACGACATGAATACGCTGGGGATCATCAGGGTGGCGCCATTATCCGTCTGCATTATAAATGCGGGACTGGTGGGGTCCCAGGCGGTATAGCCGCGTGCCGCGCTGGTCATCCGCAGGCTGCCGTTGGGAAAGGACGAGCCATCGGGCTCGCCCTTGATCAGTAAACTGCCCGTGAACTCCGTGATAGCGCCGCCATCCGGGTTGGTGATGATAAACCCGTCGTGTTTTTCCGCTGTGATGTTGGTCATGGGGTAAAAAATGTGTGAGAAGAATTTGACGCCTTTGGAAACCGCCCATTCCTTCATCGCCGCGGCCACGACGTCCGCCGTGGCCGGGTCGAGTGGTGCACCGGTCTGTACCGTGCTTTTCATCGCCTTGAAGGCTGATTTGGAAAGTGCCCACTCCATCCTGGCCAGGTTAAAGACATCCTCAGCCCAGATATTCCCGAGGTGGTCGGGTTTGCTGACCTCGACAGGTTTGCGATTGGTAATGCTCTGAATGGCCTGAAGGCGGGAAGAATTTGCGCTCATTGAGGGTTCCTTGATTGAGTGGCATTGGGCTTTCCATAGGAAAGCCGGACATTGGCCTGGCTGGCAGGAGCTGATATCCGCCGTGCTTGTCGCAAGATTCGGGCCAACACTCACGGGCAGGGCTCAAACAGTGTATTCAGGCCGATCACTGACCGGCGCTGCACCAGAGTCAGCCACGTTATGTGAGAAAAGTGGTGGGGAAGTGCGCTTTTATGGTGCCTGCGACTCAGCGATGCACTGAATCGGGCGTTTTCAGGCGCAGGAGACGGTCGCTTGAACCTTGCCGGAGCGCTGCTGTCGCGCAGTCACGTTTATTGTGGTGCCAGGCGCGGCTTCTATCAGCCACTCAATGCTGGCGCGACTGCTTCGCCTGTCCATGGCGTCGAATCCGGTGCCCATAAAGACCGGCGAGGCCATCATGGTGACTCTACCGGGCAGATGCCCGATTTCCTGCCAGGTTTTACCGCGCAACAGTGTCGCGTTGTCGGGCAGCTCAATCTCCGCCACCACTTCGCGGGAGACACCGTTTTCCCTGGCCATTTCGCTGCCTGCCGTCGAAAGATAGCCGCCATTTTCGACCACCAGGCGAATCAGGTAGGTCTTGTCACCCAGCCTGGTGGCGCTGGCCTCAACCAGTTCCAGTTTTGCCGACATGAGCGCCTGGTAGACGAACCATTCGGGAAACGGGGCAATTTCCTTTTCAAGCAGATGCAGTGGGGGATTGTGAAAGGAGTTCAGAATATCCCAGCCGCCGATTTCCAGTGGGCCGAGCTGTGGGTGATTGAACTCATACCAATCAACGTAGGCCGTGCCGGGACATTCCCGGTCAAAGAAGCGGAAGACGGCCAGGTCATCCTCCGCTTTATGGTCGAACAGCCAGTCTGAATACTTCTGGCTGGTCATGTCCACGCCCGCCGCTTTATGTGGCGCCCAGTATTCAATCGTCCAGAAGTAGATCCCCAGGTGCTCATAGACCCAGTCGAAACCGCCTGCGATATTCTGTTTCGGGTGATAGCGAAAATCGTGGTAGATACTGACGGCGGGATAGCCGGTCAGCACCGATCCCAGTTCGCCCACCCTGGTGTAGGCGCGCAGGTCATCGACCGGGATTTCGGCGTCGGGCTTATTGGAACAGGAGCGCAGCAGGATGCCGGAGAAAGTGTGTCCGGCGACGGCAGTGACGATATTCTTGTGCGTGCTGATGAAATCACCGAGTGCGCGGGTTTCCGGCTCTGAAAACGGGGCGGGCCCCGCGCCCATTTGTTTTGCTTCCGGGGCCCAGTAGGCGGGGAAGTTACGGTTGAGGTCGAGGCCCTCGCGGGGCGGTGTGTGTGTGACAGTAGCGCCGTCGTAGCCGGCGACTTCACCCTCGCGGAATAAGCGATAAAAATCGCCTTCGAAATCGTCAGGTTCGCGGCGCACCAGAAGACGAGGCTCCTCGGGGTGTGCTTTCCATGGGCCGTTCTTGTCAGACTGGCGCATGAACAGCACGCGCCCGTCGCCGTCCACATCCATTATCCTGATGCCGTCGACCTGCTCGTCGGCATGGGGATAGGGCCGCACAGAGGACCTCACATTGCGTTTCATTTCGCCCAGTGCCCATTCGGCCCCGTCTGGATTTACCCGTGGGCACACATAGAAGGTGCGCGTATCCAGGCAGTGGGTGACCTTTCTGTCGATGCCAAAGCCGGAGACCATTTTTTCAATGTGGTAAAGGCATGCGCTGGAGGCCGTTACTTCGACTGAGTGAATATTGCCGTCCAGCCACAATGCAGGTTTGTCCTCGGCAGGCCCTGTCTTTTTATTGGTCAGCGTGACTACCCAGATATCCCGTCCTTCATAGGACTTGCCAATGCTTTCCAGCGAAACGAGATCCGGGTATTCCCGCGCGTAGGCCTTGAGCAGCCCCGAAAGTTCATCGTAGCGGTAGAATCGGTCAAAAGAGATATCAGGCATCGCTGTGCTCCAGGCCGGGCAAGTGGTTTGGGTGACACGCCATTGATTCTGACGGATTGGTGTCCCCGGCGCCACAGGCATGATGTAGCAGGAGCGGGGCGGGCCGGGGATCCGGTTGCCGGCGGTTCAGCCCGACGAAACGCCGGAGCTCGCCCGGTTTGGCGAGTCCGGAGGAGAGGCGCGGCGTTACTCGATCTCGCCGCTTTCGAGTCGGCGGGCGTGAATCTGCTCGAGCTTGTACAAATCCTGCTGCAGCTCGAAGAAGCCATGCCAGTGCGCATAGTCCGGGGCGCCCATCATCGCGCCCTGGCGGGCTCTTCTGCCCTCGTGGTGCCACAGGTAGTAATAGGTGATCTGGAACTCGTCAGTCCAGGGGTTTTCCCGGAGCAGTCCCTTCTCCCGCAACTCATCCAGCATGGCGGTAGCAGGAGTGTAATAGGCTTCGTTGTAGAGCATTACCGCCTTGTCGCCCTGGGTGAAGAAATTATTGGTATGCGTCTCGCTGTGGCAGTTGTTGCAGACTGTCTTCATTTTCTCACGTCCGGCGGGGCCGTCGCCCAGCAGTGGGCTCAGGACATCGTCGGAACCGCGCACGTCAGATTTCTTGGCCCACAGGTTCCAGTACAGGCGTTCGGAAATATTGTGCGTGACCTGCAGCTCGCCAATGCCGCTCATGTGACAGGTGGCGCAGGTCGGCCCCCGGTAGTCGCCGGGCTCCCAGGCATCAGGTGCGCTGTCCATGGTCCACTCGTCACCCTCGGTGTTGTAGATGTGGCCGTGCTTGGAATTGTTGAAGATTTCGATGTTCGGATGGTCGGGCCCCAGGTGGCAGGAGGCACAGGCATGGGGGTGGCGGGCCTCGGCGATTGAGAACTTGTGCCGGCTGTGGCAAGCGGTACAGCTGCCGGTGCTGCCATCGGGGTAGATATTGCCCATGCCGTTATTGGGCCAGGTTTCCGGGGTGGGTCGCTTGTTTTCGTCCAGCTTGATCTCCGTACCGTGGCACTGCATGCAGCCGGTCTCCCCGGGGGCGCCGGACAGTTCGGGATGGTTACGACCCTCGTGCACGACCTGCAGAGCGTGCAGGCTGTCCTTGGGGATGATCTGGCGGTAGGCCCGAAAATGGCCGGACGCATCGAACTGTTCTTTGGCATCGACGTGACAGCGACCGCAGACAGCAGGAGAGACAAGTGCGGAGACGAACACCGGGGTATCTTCCACATTGGCGTGGCGGCTGGCGTTCGGTGCGTCCTCGGCGACCTGGTGACAGTCGATACAGGAAATGCCCGCATGGGCGTGACGGCTGTCGGCCCAGTCCGCTACCTGGCCTGGCGCTATCTGCTGGTGACAGGTGATACAGGCTTTCCCATCCGCCGTGAGGCCGCGGTCCACTTTCAGGGTCTTGACCGGCGCTATGCTTATAGCGGTATCCGCGGCGTGGGCCACCGGCAGGCCGAGTAACGCCAACAATAGGCAGAGCCGAATAGTGCATTTCATTGTTATTCTCCTTGAGTCTGCTGCCAGCCCATCGCTTCGAGATGGTAGCCCAGGCGGTGATGACCCACGTTTTCATGACAGAACACGCAGTTCATTTCATCGGGTTCTGCGAAGTAGCGACGGTGTGCGCGGAACGCCTTGCGGTTGGCCTGGGTTTGCTCCTGCAGGTACAGGTGGCAGCTCAGGCAGCCGGAGTCGTAGACATATTCCTCCCGGCGCTCGCGGTTGCCATGCCAGTCAATCTCATGGGGTTCCTTGAGCAGCTCCATGGTCGGGTCAACCACGCCGTGAATGCCCTTGACCCACAGGTAGTGCAGGGCATTGTCCTGTGGAATGTGGCACTGGGAGCAGGTGGCGCGCCAGCCGGTAGGGTTGTTGCCCCCGTGGATATCCTCGCGGTAGGAAGCGCCAATAGGCGCGTGCGAGTGGCAGCTGCTGCAGAATTTGTCATCCCCGGTGGCGTGAATGATAGTATCCAGCGCGGCCCAACTGAGCGCCGCGCCCACCCCCAGCCCGGCGAGTATGAGCAAAACCTGTAACCATCTTTTACGGAAAAGCGTCATGATCCGGGATTTCCCTGGTGCTGCCCCTTTAAACTGCTGTTAAATCGGCAAACACACTTTTTATGTCGGGACATCATATCAGATAGGGGACAGGTGGCAATTTGGCGAGGCTCACTGCGGCGATTCGCAAGTTTTGAGGGAGTGCAATGAAGGAACATGAAATAGAGCGGCAGCGAAAACTCATGGAATACGAGGCAAGCCGTACGGAGCCCCCCACGGGTTTTCCGCAGCTGCCGATGATCCCCGGCGGAAGGTATGCGAGCGCGCAGTTTTATCAGTTGGAGCAGGAGCGGATCTGGCGTGGTACCTGGTTGCTGGCGGGGCATCTCGACGAAATTCCCGAGCCGGGGTGTTTCCGAGTGTGGGACCTGGCCGGCCCCCCTGTGCTCCTGAGTCATGTCGAGTCGGGCGTCATAAAGGCATTTCACAATATCTGCCGCCACCGGGGTGCACCCGTTGTGGCGGAGAGCTCTGGTAGCAGAGCCAGGTTCACCTGCCCCTACCACGGATGGAGCTACAATCTGGATGGTGAGCTGCTGGCCGCTCGTAACCCGGAAGATTTCCGCAATCTGGACTACAGCCGGCACGGTCTGGCGCCGATCCGCTGTGAGCTGTATGGCCGGCTGGTATTTGTCAACTTTGACCCTGATGCGCCCGCGCTGACCGACTGGCTCGGGCCGGTCGCGAAGGAGTGGCAGGAGTTTCAGTTCGACCAGTGCCGCCTGGCGGCGCGTCATGTGTTCGAGCTGGACTGCAACTGGAAGATAGCCATGGAAACCAATACCGAGGTTTACCATGTGCGCACCGTGCACCCGAAAACTGTTGCACCGATGCTCGATGACCGGCGCAATGTGAACACGCTGTATGCCAACGGCCATGGACGAATGGTCGCGCCGGGCCGGGAGGGGAGTGCGGTAAAGGCTGCTGTTGAGCTGCCCCGCGGCGGCAACACCATAGATACCGTGGGCGAGCTAGCCCGCACCTGTACCCAGTCCTACAATATTTTTCCCAACTGGGTGTCCCCATTGAACCATCGGGTACTGGCGCCGCTGCTGTTCTGGCCCAACGGCCCCGACAAGTGCCGGCTGGAGACCTGGACGCTGGCGCCCGACTGGGGAGACAAGCCGCAACCCGACATGTGGACCGACAACTCAGGCGAGAGCTTGAAGAAGGTACTGCTGGAGGATACCCGGATGGGGTCCATGATCCAGAAGTCCGTCTCCTCGCCGGGTTTCGCAGGTGTATCACTGTCCTATCAGGAAGCCAGGATATACCACTGGCACCAGATGGCGGATCGACTGATCGGTATCGGCAACATTCCCGCCGCACTCAGGGTTGCCCAGGTGATCGGCGACGAGTGGGTGTACCCGAATGATCCCCGGCCGATTGCATCGGGCAGCTGATGGCCTGGTTGACGGGTCTGCCGTCACTGCTAGACTCTGGCGAAGAAGTCACGGGCGTGAACCGCCGCGGGAGGTAACAATGTCCTGGATCGCACCGGGTGATGACCGGCAGGCACTCATGAACCAGCTGCCCGGTATCGGTGACCGCTTCGAGGGGCTCTACGCCGCGCTCTGGCATTTGCCGCAAGTGCCGGCGGCAACCCTGGAGCTGTGTCGCCTGCGCCTCGCCCAGTTGCATCGCAGTGAAGGTGACTGGTTACTGGAGGAAGTCCGGGTGCCGGCCGAGCAGCGCTCGCAGCTCAGGCAGTGGCCCGACAGCCCCCACTTCGATGCGCCGGAGCGCGCCTGTCTGGCGCTTACCGAGGTGCATGCCATTGACGCTGGCGCTATTACCGATGACCACGCCGATGCTGTTAAACACCATTTCGGTGAGGTAGGCCTGGTGGCGCTGTTACAGGCCCTGGGCGTGTTCGACGGCATGATCCGCCTGGGCCTGGTCTGGGGCCTGGCGGACAGCCCCGGGCAGTCTCGCTGATGGCGGGCGCAGCGCGGGTGCGCGCGCCCGATTCGTCCACGGGTAATGTCATCCGCGATTCAGCCCTGGGCATCGTGCCGCAGACACTGGCTCATTACTTGCCGTTGAATGCCGCCATCTGGGATGACGGCCCCCTAAACGCGGCGGAAATAGAAATAGCGCGCCTGCGCAATGCGCAGCAGGTGGGCTGTGTGCTGTGCAAGGCGGTGCGTTATGACATCGCCATAGAGGCCGGCTTGCACGAGGACAAGGTGCAGATGATCGGTGGTGAGTTTGAACTCAGCGCACTGACGCCCCGTGAGAAACTGATTATTGCCTTTACTGACCAGTACCTGAACAACCCGGGTGTACCCGCGCTGCAACTGCGCCGGCAGCTGCAGGCTGAATTCACCCCGCAGGAGCTCTTGCACCTGTCTCTGGTGGTGGCCTACTTCAACGGCTTCTCGCGCTGCGCGGTGGCGTTGGGTGGTATGCCCGACGAGATGCCCAGGACGGAGATTTCCGTGCCGCGCTGAGCGCCCAGGAGTGCCGGTGCCGCGACCTACTCAAGTGTGCACATGACCAGCATGCTGCGGACGAACAGTCGGTGAGCATCCTTCAGGTCTATGTCGTCGTCGAAGTACACAGCCGAACGCAAACCGATCATCACAGAATAGGAAATTTCAGCGGCGTCCTTGGTGTCGCCCATCACCACTGCTGGTGCCATGCGAAAAATATCCACAAGATAGGCCTTGCAGCGAATATCGAAGTCGGCCTTGGTCACTTGCAGCACAGGGTCATTTACCGCCGCCCCGAAGCACTCGAGCATGAAGCCGATCTCCTGCCGGGTGCTGGCCTCTCCCTTGAACCAGAAATCTGCCAGGGACTGGATCTGGTCCCGGAGGGGCTGCTCCCTGAATCCGTCGATGCGCGCCAGGAAGCGCTCTGAAACGCTCTCGAAGTATTGCTCGAGGATCGCTTCCTTACCCTTGAAGTAGTAGAGCAGGTGGCTGGCGGACATGTCGGCGCCCTCGGCGATATCCGCCAGGGTGGTCTTGACGTAGCCTTTTGCCAGGATGCAGTCGTGCAGCGACCTGAAAATTTGCCGGCGGCGCTGGTCGCCGCGAGAATCCCGCTTTTCCGACCGGGCGCCTGCGCTCCTGGCTGACTGACTTCGCTTCATGAGACCCACGTGTCCGCGTTGGAAAACAAGACTATGCCATAAATGTCCGATTGCGCAGAATCATTATCTTGAATATTATTCAAATCGTATCTACTATGCTCCACACAATTATAAGGAGTATGCCCGATGGGAGTTTCAGGTCTGCGATTTGTCATTACCGGATCCGCGGTCGGCATCGGTGCCGGCACTGCCAGGCTCGCCGCCAGCAGGGGCGCCCGGGTGGTAGTCTCCGATATGAATGACGAGCAGGGGCGGCTGCTGGTGGAGGAGATCCGTGCCGCCGGCGGTGAGGCGATCTACTGCCACTGTGATGTTACCGATGAGCTGCAGGTCGCCGAGCTGATGAAGACGGCGGCGCAAGCCTTTGGGGGTATCGACATCCTGCATAACAATGCCGGCATCCACGAGAGCATGCTCAGCAGCGAGCTCACGCTGGAGTCCATGAGCAGGGAAACCTTCGAGAAGGTGATGGGTGTAAATGTCACCGGTGTCTGGCTCTGTTCCAAATACGCACTGCCCTACCTGCGCGACAGCGCTCACGCCTCTATCATCAACGCCGGTTCCACCAGTTCCCTGTCCGGCTATCCCCAGTGCCAGGCCTACGGCGCCAGCAAGGGAGCGGTGATGCAGCTGAGTAAAATGCTGGCGGTTGACCTTGCCCCCGACGGCATCAGGGTCAACTGTTATTGCCCCGGTTCCATTCACACCCAGATAGTCGACAAGTTCCTTGCCGCGGCGCCCGACCCGAAGGCCATGCTCAATACCATGACCATGACGCACCTGGTACCGCGTATGGGCCAGCCGGTGGATGTCGCCGAGCTGGTCTGTTTTCTTGCCTCCCCTGAATCGCAGTTTGTCAACGGGGCCGTGTGGGTCATCGACGGCGGCTCCCTTGCCTGGCGCGGCACGCTGGATGTGCTGGGTATGGAGGTGGCGTCATGAGCCTGGCGCTGGAGCAGAAGCTGGCGATCCACGAATTACTGGGCCGGGCCGCCTATGCCTATGACGAGCGTGACATGGAATTGCTCGAAAGCGGGTTTGCCGGCGCTGCGACGATGAGCATGCGTATTGCCGGAGGAGACCTGATCGGTCCCTTTGAGGGGCGCGCCGCAATTATGCAGCTGATGCATGACTCGATGGCCCAGCAAACCGATGTCCGTCGTCATGTTATCTCCAACATTTTCTTTGAGGAGGAGTCAGGGCAACCCGTGGTGGTATCCAACCTGACCCTGGTCGCCACCGAAAATGGCAAGGCGGCGCTGCTGGCGACCGGTGTCTACCGCGATACGCTGATCGAGGAAGACGGCGGCTGGCGAATCCTGAAGCGTCACGTCGAACTCGACTCTTCCTATTAGCACGCCAATGAATATCGGCAAGATACCCGCAAAGTATGCCCGTCTCGCCCCCGCCAGGGAGGCGCTCATCGATGTACCCAACGACCGGCGGATGACCTTCGGCGAGCTGGACGAGCGCGTCCGGCGCCTGGCCAACGCGCTGGTGGACGGGCTCGGCCTGCACAAGGGCGACCGCGTGGCCGTTATCGCCAGGAACTGTATCGAATACATGGAGGTCTACTACGCCTGCGCGCGCTGTGGCCTGATTACCCAGCCCATCAACTGGCGCCTTGGCCCCGAAGAGATGATTCGCATCCTGGCTGACGGCGAGCCGGCGGTGGTGGTCATATCGGATGAATATGCGGACCTGCAGGCGCCGCTGCAGGCCGAGCTTTCAGCAGAGCACTGGCTTGGGTTTGGCGCGGGCAGCGACGGATCCTATGAAGCGCTATTGGCCACCGGCAGCGATGCCGAACCCGCAGCGTCGGACGCTGTCGGCGACGACGACCCGGTATTGATTCTCTATACCGGCGGTACCACCGGCGAGTCCAAGGGGGCGCTGCACACGCATCGCTCACTTTATATGGGCATGCTCAACCAGACGGTGGCAGAGCGCATCGTCCCCGGGGATGTCTACATGCTCACCGGGCAGATGTTCCATATCCCGGTCGGGCTGGCAATGAACTACCAGGCGCACGGCTGTCCCCTGGTGCTGATCAATTTCGAGGCGAGGCTGGCACTGGAGGTCATCCAGCGCGAGCGTGTGTCGGCCTTTCTGGGTATTACCACCATGCTCAACTGGATGATGGCGGTTGAGGATTTTGACCAGTTCGACCTGAGCAGTTTGCGCAATATCCAGTACGGTGGCGGACCCATGCCGCAGAAGGTGGTGGCGGCGGCTCTGGAGGCGTTTCCCTGCACGATCATCCAGGGTTATGGCCAGACCG
>JAHEBL010000131.1 GCA_024642265.1 Haliea sp.
ACCCTGGTTGCCATCCGTAACGGGCGCGGCATGGTCGATGACATCGATCACCTGGGTAACCGGCGCGTGCGCTCGGTGGGTGAAATGGCAGAGAACCAGTTCCGGGTTGGCCTCGTCCGCGTTGAGCGTGCGGTCAAGGAGCGCCTGTCGATGGCCGAAAGCGAAGGCCTTATGCCCCAGGACCTGATCAACGCCAAGCCGGTCTCGGCGGCGGTGAAGGAATTCTTCGGTTCCAGCCAGCTGTCCCAGTTTATGGACCAGAACAACCCGCTGTCCGAAGTGACTCACAAGCGCCGGGTTTCGGCGCTCGGGCCGGGCGGCCTGACCCGCGAACGCGCGGGTTTCGAGGTTCGCGACGTACACCCGACCCACTACGGCCGGGTATGTCCAATTGAAACACCGGAAGGTCCGAACATCGGCCTGATCAACTCCCTGGCAACCTATGCACGCACCAATGACTATGGTTTCCTGGAGAGTCCCTACCGTAAGGTGGTGAACGGCAAGGTTACCGATGACATCGAGTTCCTCTCTGCCATCAATGAAGCGGAGCACGTGATTGCCCAGGCGTCAGCGACCCTGGACAAGAACATGAAGTTCGTCGATGACCTCATCGCTGTGCGTCACCTCAACGAATTTACCGTTATGCCGCCCGAGCGCGTCGACTACATGGACGTGTCGCCCAAGCAGGTGGTCTCGGTGGCGGCGGCCCTGATACCGTTCCTTGAGCACGACGATGCGAACCGCGCCCTGATGGGCTCGAACATGCAGCGCCAGGCTGTACCGACCCTTGTCAGCGACAAGCCGCTGGTGGGTACCGGTATGGAGCGCTATGTGGCAGCCGACTCCGGCGTTTGTGTTGTCGCCAAGCGCTCCGGGGTGGTCGATTCGGTCGATGCCAGCCGCATAGTCGTGCGGGTTAACGAGGCGGATGCCGGCGTTGACGAGGCACCGGTTGATATCTATAACCTGACCAAGTACACGCGTTCCAACCAGAATACCTGTATCAACCAGCGCCCGATTGTGCGCGAGGGTGATGTGATTGAGCGCGGTGACATTCTTGCCGACGGTCCGTCCATAGACATGGGTGAGCTGGCCCTGGGCCAGAACATGCGTATCGCGTTCATGCCCTGGAACGGTTACAACTTCGAGGACTCCATTCTCGTATCAGAGCGGGTGGTGAAAGAGGACCGCTTTACCACCATCCACATCCAGGAACTCACCTGTATCGCGCGTGACACCAAGCTGGGCTCTGAGGAAATCACCTCGGATATTCCCAACGTAGGTGAGAGTGCGCTGGCCAAGCTGGACGAGTCCGGCATTGTCTATATCGGTGCCGAGGTGGATGCCGGTGACATTCTGGTAGGCAAGGTAACCCCCAAGGGTGAAACCCAGCTGACTCCGGAAGAGAAACTGCTGCGCGCCATCTTCGGTGAGAAGGCGTCTGACGTGAAAGACACCTCCCTGCGTGTGCCGTCAAGCACCAAGGGTACTGTGATCGACGTACAGGTTTTCACCCGCGATGGTCTTGAGAAAGACACTCGCGCCCTGCAGATCGAGAAGTACCAGCTGGACGATTACCGCAAGGATCTGAAGGAGGAGTACCGTATATTCGAGGAGGCCACCTTCGCCCGCCTGGAGAACCTGCTGGGCGACAAGAAGACTGTCAGTGGCGCGGGCCTGGCCAAGGGCACTGTCCTTACCGCCGCGGTACTGGCGGATCTGGAGCGTGACCAGTGGTTCAAGATCAAGCTGTCCGAGTCTGAGCTCAATGATGCCCTGGCGTCTGCCCAGCGTCAGCTCGAGGAGCAGAACAAGCTGCTGGAAGAGCGGTTCGAGGACAAGAAGCGCAAGCTGCAGAGCGGCGACGACCTGGCCCCGGGCGTACTCAAGATCGTCAAGGTCTACCTGGCGATCAAGCGTCGTATCCAGCCCGGTGACAAGATGGCGGGCCGCCACGGTAACAAGGGTGTCATCTCGGTCATTATGCCGGTTGAAGACATGCCCTACGATGAAAACGGCGAGCCTGTGGACATCGTGCTCAACCCGCTGGGTGTGCCGTCACGGATGAACGTGGGCCAGATTCTTGAAACCCACCTGGGTATGGCTGCCAAGGGTCTGGGCGACAAGATCGACGCCATGATCAAGGAGCAGCGCAAGGTTGCGGAAATCCGTAAGTTCCTCGACAGCATCTACAACAATGGCGCCGGCAGGGCGGAAGACCTGAAGTCGCTTGGTGACCAGGAGGTCATGGAACTGGCCGGTAACCTGGTTGGCGGTGTGCCGATGGCGACCCCGGTGTTTGACGGTGCCGCCGAAGAGTCCATCAAGGAGCTGCTGAAGCTGGCTGACCTGCCCGAAAGTGGCCAGTTCACCCTGTACGATGGCCGTACCGGCGAGGCGTTTGATCGCCCGGTAACCGTCGGCTACATGTACATGCTGAAGCTGAACCACCTGGTGGATGACAAGATGCACGCGCGTTCGACCGGTTCGTACAGCCTGGTAACCCAGCAGCCGCTGGGCGGCAAGGCGCAGTTTGGTGGCCAGCGTTTCGGTGAGATGGAGGTCTGGGCACTGGAAGCTTACGGTGCAGCCTACACCCTGCAGGAAATGCTGACGGTCAAGTCTGACGACGTGGCCGGCCGCACCAAGATGTACAAGAACATTGTCGATGGTGATCATCGAATGGAGCCGGGAATGCCCGAGTCCTTCAATGTGTTGGTTAAGGAGATTCGCTCTCTGGGTATCGATATCGAGCTTGAGAGCGAGTAACAAACGTAACATTGGACTCAGTGGTGACAGCGGCGCTCAGCGCCGCTCAACCTGGTAGCAATAACCTCGTGGAGGAAACGCCTTGAAAGACTTACTTAATTTGTTGAAGTCCCAGGGACAGACAGAAGAGTTTGACGCCATTCGTATTGGCTTGGCATCACCGGAGATGATTCGCTCCTGGTCGTTCGGCGAAGTGAAAAAGCCGGAAACCATTAACTATCGGACCTTCAAGCCGGAGCGGGACGGGTTGTTCTGCGCCAAGATTTTTGGCCCGGTAAAGGACTACGAATGCCTTTGTGGCAAGTACAAGCGCCTCAAGCACCGCGGCGTCATCTGTGAAAAATGTGGCGTAGAAGTGGCGCTGGCGAAAGTTCGCCGGGAGCGCATGGGCCATATTGAACTGGCCAGCCCGGTCGCCCATATCTGGTTCCTCAAGTCGCTGCCGTCACGTATCGGCCTGCTGCTGGACATGACACTGCGCGACATCGAGCGTGTGCTGTATTTTGAATCCTATGTAGTGACCGATCCCGGCATGACTACCCTGGAGCAGGGGCAGTTGCTGTCCGATGAGCAGTATTACGAGGCGATGGAGGAATTCGGCGACGAGTTCTCCGCCAAGATGGGTGCCGAGGCAATCCAGGACCTGATGCTGCAGCTGGATCTCGACCATGAAATCGCCACCCTGCGCGAGGAAATCCCCGCGACCAATTCAGAGACCAAGATCAAGAAACTGTCCAAGCGCCTCAAGCTGATGGAAGCGTTTGCCGGCTCCGGAAACAAGCCCGAGTGGATGGTGTTGCGGGTGCTGCCGGTGCTGCCGCCGGACCTGCGTCCGCTGGTACCGCTGGACGGTGGCCGTTTTGCAACCTCGGACCTGAACGACCTGTACCGCCGGGTCATCAACCGCAACAACCGTCTCAAGCGCCTGCTGGACCTTAATGCGCCGGACATCATCGTGCGCAACGAAAAGCGTATGCTGCAGGAGTCAGTGGACGCGCTGCTGGACAACGGTCGTCGCGGCCGTGCCATCACCGGCTCCAACAAACGCCCCCTGAAGTCGCTGGCCGACATGATCAAGGGCAAGCAGGGCCGTTTCCGCCAGAACCTGCTGGGCAAGCGGGTCGACTACTCCGGTCGTTCCGTGATCGTGGTGGGCCCGACCCTGCGCCTGCACCAGTGTGGTCTGCCCAAGAAGATGGCGCTGGAACTGTTCAAGCCGTTCATCTTCGGCAAGCTGGAGGCCAGGGGCCTGGCCACCACTATCAAGGCGGCCAAGAAAATGGTCGAGCGCGAGCCACCGGAAGTCTGGGATATCCTCGCAGAGGTTATCCGTGAGCACCCGGTGCTGCTGAACCGCGCGCCGACCCTGCACCGGCTGGGTATCCAGGCGTTTGAACCCGTGCTGATCGAGGGTAAGGCCATCCAGCTGCACCCGCTGGTCTGTGCGGCATACAACGCTGACTTCGACGGTGACCAGATGGCCGTCCACGTGCCGCTGACCATTGAGGCCCAGCTGGAAGCGCGTGCCCTGATGATGTCAACCAACAACATCCTGTCGCCGGCCAACGGTGAGCCTATCATCGTGCCGTCCCAGGACGTGGTACTTGGCCTGTACTACATGACCCGCGAGCGGGTTAATGCCAAGGGCGAGGGCACTTCCTTTGCCAATGTATCGGAAGTACACCGCGCCTACTTCGGCGGCCACGTGCACCTGCAGGCGCGAGTGAAGGTGCGGGTCCACGAAGTGATTAACACCGACGAGGGCGAGCGCCTCGAAAGCACGTTCGTGGCGGATACCACCGTCGGTCGGGCGCTGTTGTGGGAGATCGTGCCCAAGGGTATCGCTTTTGAGATGGTCAACCAGGATATGGCCAAGAAGGCGATATCCCGCATCATCAACCGCTGTTACCGTGCCGTTGGCCTGAAGGCGACCGTCATCTTTGCCGACCAGCTGATGTACACCGGCTACGAATACTCCACCCGTTCCGGTTCCTCCATCGGTGTCAACGATTTCGAGATTCCCGCTGCGAAGGCAGAGCTGATTGCCCGGGCGGACGCCGAGGTCAAGGAAATCGAGCAGCAGTATGCGGCCGGCCTGGTAACCCAGGGTGAAAAATACAACAAGGTGATCGACATCTGGTCCCGCGCCAACGACCTGGTCTCCAAGTCGATGATGGAAGGCCTGTCCAAGGAGACGGTGATCAATCGCGAGGGCAAGGAGGAGCAGCAGGCATCCTTTAACTCGGTCTACATCTACGCCGACTCAGGTGCGCGGGGTTCACCCGCCCAGATCCGCCAGCTGGCGGGGATGCGTGGCCTTATGGCCAAGCCGGATGGCTCCATTATTGAAACGCCCATCACCGCGAACTTCCGCGAGGGCCTGAACGTACTGCAGTACTTCATCTCTACCCACGGTGCCCGTAAGGGTCTGGCGGATACGGCGCTGAAAACCGCCAACTCCGGTTACCTGACACGCCGTCTGGTTGACGTCGCCCAGGACCTGGTGGTGACGGAAGTCGACTGTGGCACCGACCAGGGCCTGTTGATGACGCCGGTTATTGAGGGCGGCGATATCATCGAGTCACTCGGTGACCGGGTGCTCGGCCGTATCGTTGCCAGGGACGTCAATCGCCCCGGCAGTGATGAGGAAATCGCCATTGTCGCCGGCACCATGCTGGATGAACTTTGGATCAAGCGTCTGGAGGAAATGGGCATCGACGAGATCCAGGTGCGCTCCCCCATCACCTGTGAAACCCGTCACGGTATCTGCAGCACCTGCTACGGCCGCGACCTGGCACGTGGCCACCGCGTCAACATGGGAGAGGCAATCGGTGTGGTTGCCGCCCAGTCGATCGGTGAGCCGGGTACCCAGCTGACCATGCGTACCTTCCACATCGGTGGAGCCGCATCGCGGGCGACGGCCCAGGACAATATCCAGGTGATGAACGACGGTACCGTGCGCCTGCACAACCTCAAGTTTGTCGAGCGCAAGAAAGATGGCTTCCTGGTGGCGGTATCCCGTTCCGGGGAACTGTCCCTGCTCGATCCGCTGGGTCGTGAGCGTGAGCGTTACAAGCTCCCCTACGGTGCGCTGATCAAGGTTGCTGACCACGCCAAGGTTTCTGCCGGCGACGTGGTGGCCAACTGGGATCCCCACACTCACCCCATCGTCACTGAAGTGGCCGGTACGGTGAAGTTCAGCGGTATGGAAGAAGGCATCACCATCCGCCGCCAGACCGACGAACTGACCGGCCTGTCCAGCATCTCGGTGATGGACGCGGGTGAGCGCCCCGCTGCCGGCAAGGATGTTCGTCCGGCGGTGAGCCTGGTGGACAGCAAGGGCAAGCAGCTGTGCCTGGCCGGCACCACCGTGCCTGCCCACTACTTCCTGCCGGCGTCCGCGCTGGTGAGTCTCGAGGACGGCGCCAAGGTCGAGGCGGGTGATGTAATTGCTCGTATTCCCCAGGAAGGTTCCAAGACCCGCGACATTACCGGTGGTCTGCCGCGCGTCGCCGACCTGTTCGAGGCCCGCAAGCCGAAGGAGCCGGCCATTCTGGCGGAGATCTCCGGTACGGTCAGCTTTGGCAAGGAAACCAAGGGCAAGCGTCGCCTGGTCATTACGCCCACCGACAGCGCCACCCTGCCTGATGGTTCAGACCACTATGAGGCGCTGATCGCCAAGTGGCGGAATATGTCGGTGTTCGAGGGTGAATTTGTGGAAAAAGGCGAGGTCGTTTCGGAAGGCCCGCCCAGCCCCCACGATATTCTCCGGCTCAAGGGTATCGAGGAGCTGGCCAAGTACATCGTCAACGAGATCCAGGAGGTTTACCGCCTGCAGGGTGTGAAGATCAACGACAAGCACATCGAGGTGATTGTTCGCCAGATGCTGCGCAAGGTGGTCATCACATCTTCCGGCGATTCCACCCTGATCAAGGGCGAGCAGGTCGAGTTCACGACATTCCTGGAGGAGAACGAGCGCCTGTTGGCTGAGGGCCTGGTGCCCGCCAATGGCGAGCGCGAGTTGCTCGGTATCACCAAGGCGTCCCTGGCCACGGAGAGCTTTATCTCTGCGGCGTCTTTCCAGGAGACAACCCGGGTACTTACCGAGGCAGCCGTCACCGGCAAGCGGGATTACCTGCGCGGCCTGAAGGAAAACGTGGTGGTTGGCCGCCTGATACCCGCCGGTACCGGCCTGGCTTATCATGCCGATCGCAAGCGCACCCGCGACAGCAAGTCCGAGGTTACAGTGTCTGCCCAGGAAATCGAAGCAGCACTGACCGAGGCGCTGCAAGCTGACAGCTAAGCACAGTCTCTCCTAATGCAGGGGCGGCGGGTGGCGACACCTTCCGCCCCTTTTTTTGTTGCCGAAAACAGGGGTATTGTCGGACTCTGGACATGACTTGAACAAAAAGAAAACTCGTCTACCTTTATAGTGGCGGGGGCAGGAGCTTTGTAACCGGGGGTCTAACCAATACGAGGAAAGACCCAATGAATAGAATAGTGACAGTGGTAACCACGTTGTTGGCGGTATCGATGTACTGGATGCAGTCGGCGGTAGCCCAGGATGCTGCACAAAAAGCGGTTCCGGTCGAGTTCTTTGCCTGCAACTTCCAGGACGGCAAGGGCATGGCGGACCTGGACAAGGTCGTCGATAAGTTCAAGGCATATGCCGACCAGAACGATTCCGGCTATACCGCCTGGACCCTCACACCCCAGTTCACCAACGATCGCGAGGACGCCTTCGATGTGGGTTGGCTCGGCTCCTGGCCTGACGGGAATGCCTTCGGCAAGTCCCAGGACAACTGGATGACCAAAGGCGGGGAGGTCGCGAAGGCGTTTGGCGCGGTTGTCGACTGCAGCAACCGCCATGAGATGGCCTCTTCCATGGTGATCAATGCTCCCAAGGCGCCCCCCGGGAATGGCGTGGTGATGTTCTATGCCTGCAGCCTGGGTGACGGCAAGAACCCGAATGATGCCCTTGCGGCCGCCAGGAAGCTCTCCGGGGCAATGACCGCGCTGGGTACCGACGCTTCATCCTGGTTGTTTTTCCCGGGTATGGGCGCGGGTGACATCGACTTTGACTTCTGGCGGGTGGTCGCTTTCAACAATTACACGGAGCTCGGCGCCGCGGTAGAAACCTTCTTGAATGGCGGCGGATGGCAGAAGAGCATGGAAATCATGGGTCCTGTGGCCAGTTGCTCATCCCCGGGAGTATATGACGCCCGGCTGGTGCGCGCTGGCCAACGTCCCTAGGCACGCGCAAGACCAATCAGGGGTGGCGCTCTCGGGCGCCACCTTTTTTTTGAGGTAGTGGACAGAACTTGAACATGCCGGCAACTCGGCTATGCTTACCGGGTGAGGGGCAGCGGCACCTGTCGGGGGACACAACCGATGAGGATGACCATTATGAAAGCCCTATTCGCAGTACTGACTCTTTCAGCAACACTCTTTGCGAGCGGACTCACATCGGCTGCCCAGGTGATAGAAGCCAAGGCCCGGCCGGTGGATTTCCGCGCCTGTAATTTCCGTGACGGGAAGTCCATGGCCGACCTGGACAAGGTGAGTGAAAAGTTCAGGAATTATGCCAACAAGAATGATTTCGGCTACTCAGCCTGGACCCTGACCCCCCAGTTTCACAGCGGCGCCGACTTTGATGTGGGTTGGCTGGGCTCCTGGCCGGACGGTGCGGCATTCGGCGCCAGTATGGAGCAGTGGAACAGTACCGGGCGCGATATCGCCGCGGAGTTCAACGCGGTGGTGGATTGCAGTTCGCGGCATGAAATGGCCATGTCCTTCCCGATAAACGCAGCCGACGGTGCCCCGCGGGACGGGGTGGTAATGTTCTATGCCTGCACCCTCAATGACGGCAAGACGGTTGGCGACGCCTACGCGGCGCACCTGGAGTCGGGAACCGCAATGAAAGCGATGGGCTCCCAGGCGCTGTCCTGGT
>JAHEBL010000132.1 GCA_024642265.1 Haliea sp.
ACGCCTGAGCAGATGTCCGAGGCGGGCCTTGCCTGGAGCCTGTTCCCCAACCAGACCATCCTGCAGGGTGTGACGTTCGCGCTGTGCTACCGGGCGCGTCCCTACGGTGACGATCCCAACCAGTGCATTTTTGAATCCTATGCGCTGGAGCGCTTTCCGGAAGGGCAGGAGCCCCGGACCGAGTGGGTCTACGCCGATGCGACCGCGGAAAACTGGGGCGCGGTGCTGGCCCAGGACTTTGCCAACATGGAATGGGTGCAGAGGGGGATGAAATCCAGGGGTTTCCGCGGCACCCTGCCCAACCCGCACCAGGAGCAGAAGATCACCAACTTCCACCGCCACCTGGCGCGTTACATGGGGCAGGACCATATCCGCCTGCTCGACGAGGATTGACGCCGGTCCGGGGTAAGCGGCCCGGCGCCGGGGAGGGCCGGCGCGTGCCGGCTACTGCGTACCCTCGGCGTACCAGGTCCTGAATTCCGGGTACTTCGGCATTTCCTCCGAGTTCGCTTTCGGGTCTATCGCGACGTGAACCACGCCCACTTTGCCGCTGGCATAGGCGCGCTTGATCGCCGGGCCGATATCGTCAGCGCGGGTGACATACTCGCCGTGGCAGCCGAAGCCCTCGCCAACCTTGTCCAGGCGAACCTCCTTGCTCCAGTGGGTCCCGGTCTCGGCGGTGCCGTGCCCGAAGGTGCGCTTGTAGACGCCCACCTCCAGTCCCCACTGGTTGTCCACGCCGACCACGCAGACCAGCGGCAGCTTGCAGCGCACGGCGGTTTCCAGCTCGGCAATATGGAACATGAAGGATGAATCGCTGGTGAGCAACATGCCGGGACGCTGTTTGCCCGTTGCGGCCTGATCCGCCAGCATTGCGCCCGTGGCGTAGGGCAGGCCGGTACCGATATGGCCGAAATTCTGGTTCCATATGACATCGCGCGGCTTGCACTGGGAATAGGTCCACTGGAAGATCACGGTGGCGCCACCGTCGCGGATCATGATGCCGTTCTTGGGGAAGGCCCGGGTGGCCTCGACAACAAAGCGCGCGGTGTGGATCGGCACTTTGCCGGTGCCGTCGCTGCGTGTGAGCGCCTCCCTGGCCAGCGAGTCAAGTTCCGCCTGGCCGTCCTTCATGAATTTGGCCATGCCGGGCGCCGGCTTGCGCGGGGTCTTCTTGAGCGCGGCCACCAGTTGCGGCACGACGCCGCGCAGGTCACCCACCAGGGGCACGTCGATGGGGCGGTTGACGCCGATGGCGGCCGGGTCCTGCTCTACGTAGATCCACTTGCGGATGGCTTCATTCTCCACCCAGTAGCGCCAGCGGCCGAAATGCACCGGCTCGCCCAGCTCCGTGCCGAGGGCCAGGCACAGGTCCGATTTGGTCACCGCCTCGATCGAGGCATCTGAAAAGACGTACTGGAAAGTCCGATCCTCCAGGCCCTTGATGTAGGAAGTGCCGCCGGAGGTCTGGATCACCGGACAATTCATCAGTTCGGCCAGTTTCCTGACCTGGGCGCCGGTGCGCGAGGTATGCACGCCGTGGCCCACCAGCAGGATGGGGCGCTTGGCCTTGCGTATCAGGTTCGCCGCCTCGGCGACCCGGTCGATGTCTGCACCCTGGTTCACGAGCCGATAGCGTTCCGGCGGCAGCGGGGCGGGTACGTCCAGCTCCTGCTCAATGATGTGGGACGGGTATTCAATGTAGGACGGCCCAGGCGTGCCTGACATGGACTGGCGAATCCCCTCGCGGATGATCTCGTCGGTCTGGTCGGCGTATTCAATCGAGGCGGCGTACTTGACCGAATTCTCGAACAGCGGCATCTGCTTGACGAACTGGATACGACCCCGGCGCACGCGCTGCTCCGTCACCCGGGCGCGCTGGCCGCTGAGGAAGATAACCGGGGAGTTCTCCACCAGCGCACACTGTATGGCCGGCGCGGCATTGGCTATGCCCGGGCCCAGTGTGCCGATGCAGACAGCGGGCTTGCCGGTCATGCGCGAAGCGGCCTCGGCCATGAAGCCGGCGGCGGCTTCGTGGTGGGGGGCGACGACTGTCCAGCCGCGCTTTTCCGCCTCGAGGAACATGTGTACGAAATTCGGGTCCGGGATACCGAACAGGGTGTTGATACCTTCAGCTTCAAAGAGATCCAGGATGCGCTCGTAAACTTTTACTGACATGGTCAGGGTATCCTCGCTGTTATTGATGAAAGGGGAGGCCAGTTCAGCCTGGCCGCTCACGGGCGCGTTCAGGAGGAGGTTCCCCCGGGCATACGATACGCGATTCCCGGTAAGTTTAAATCAACAGCGTTGTTTATAACAAGTTCTTTTTTAACGGCGAGTTCGCCCGCGGGCAGTGTGTTCGGCGCACGCTGCGCGCGTTCGCCCCGGCGGCTCAGTGTGCCCCGTGGTGTCCGGGCTGTGCCCAGTTTCAAAGCGGCTGCGCCATTGGCAAGTAAACATCACTGTTGACTGAAGATTGCATCGCATAGTACTCTGGCGGGCGCTTTTTGCGTGCTGTTATCGCTGCGAAAAAGCTTACGACATATCTTGTAAACCCTGTTACCCGGAGCCGCCGCACCATGAACTTTGCCCTTTCCGACGATCAACGGATGATGCGAGAAAGTTTCGCCCGGTTCTTCGATGAGCACAGCAGCATGGCGCAGGTGCGCGCCGCCGCCGGGACCGATGGCTTCGATCGCGACCTGTGGAAGGGCCTGGCCGAACTGGGCGCCTTTGCCCTGCGTGTGCCGGAGGAAGCCTGTGGCCTGGGACTGGGCCTGATGGATGCGGTAGTCCTGATGGAGGAGGCCGGGCGGACACTGGCCTCGGGGCCGCTTGCCGAGACGCTGGTGGCTGCCAGGGTGCTGGCCTTCCTCGGTGGCGACAGCCACAGGGAACTGCTCGAGCAGGTGCTCGCCGGTGACAGGGTGCTCAGCCTCGCCTTGCACGATGCGGCAGAGGAGCCGCTGCAGTGGGTGGCCGGTGGTGCTGTCGCCGATGCGGTGATCAGCCGCGACGGCGACCAGGTGGTGCTGGTTACCGTGGCTGCCGCTGACCGGCGCAGCGAGGACAACCTGGCCTCGACACCCATTGCCGAACTCCACCTCGCGCGCGGGGAGCGGGCCGTGCTGTCCCGCGACGCCGGCGGCCTTGCGGTGTTCGCGCAGGCTGTCGAAGAGTGGAAGCTGCTACTGGCGGTGGCGCTGGCAAGCCTGGCCAGGGAGGCTATCCGGCTGGCTGCGGAATACGCCTGCGAACGGGTGGCCTTCGGCCAGCCCATCGGCACCTACCAGGGCATTTCCCATCCCCTGGCGGACCTGATCACTGACGTGGACGGCGGCAAGTACTACGCCTGGAAAACGATACACGATATCGAACAGGGCCTTCCCGATGCCGGCGCCCAGGTCTCCCTGGCATTGTGGTGGAACGCCGACACCGCAACCCGGGCGGTGTCCCAGGCACTGCATACCTTTGGCGGCTATGGCCTGTCCACCGAATACGATATCCACCTCTACAATCTGCGCGCCAAGGCCTGGCCGCTTGTATGGGGTGATCCGGCGCTGCTGCTGGAAGAGGCGGGTCGGCGCCTGTATGGCGGCGAAGAGGCAGCGCTCCCGGACGTGGGCGAGGTATCAATCGATTTCGACCTGGGCGACGAAGCCCGCGAGATGGCCGCGGAACTCGACGAGTTCTTCACCGGGAACCTGACCCCGGAACTGCGCGCCAGGGCACACTACTCCTTCGATGGCTTTGACGCCGGGATTCACAAGAAGCTCGCCGACGCCAGGTTGTTGTTCCCGGGCTGGCCCAGGGAGTACGGCGGCAGGGAGGCGCCTCCCTATGCGATCAATGCCCTGCGCAAGGTGTTCGAGGACTATGGCTGGAGCACCCACGCAACCAGTACCACCATGATGGTGGGTACCATGATCCAGAAGTTCGGTACCGACGAGCTCAAGCGGGACGTTCTCACCGGGATTATTTCCGGCGACGTGATCTGCAGCCTCGGCTACAGCGAGCCCGGCTGTGGCTCCGACGTGTTCGCCGCCCAGACCCGCGCCACCCGCGACGGTGACGACTGGCGTATCGATGGCTCAAAAATGTTCACCAGTGGCGCCAACATCGCCCAGTACGTGCTGATGCTGACGCGCACCAACCCGGACTTGGCCAAGCACAAGGGGCTGACCCTGTTCGTGGTGCCACTTGATGCAGAGGGTATCGAGGTACAGCCGGTCTATACTTTCCAGGATGAGCGCACCAATATTACCTACTACGATGGCGTCAGGGTGAAAGACGCATATCGCCTCGGTGAGGTGGATGGCGGCGTCAGGGTCATGGCGGCGGCGCTGGAGATGGAACACGGCGGCGGTTTCGCCAAATCTCAGCGTGCCATGGTGGCCGAGGCCGTGCAGTTGTGTCGCGAGATCACGCGCGGGGGGCGGCCGCTCATCGAAACCGTGGACGCCCGGAAACGCCTGGCCCGTGCCCTGTTGCATGTGCACCTGTCGGAAGTCATAGAAAATCGCGCCCTGTGGGCAGGCGTCGAAAAAATGCCGAACATGGGCTACGGGCCCATGGCCAAGCTGTTTTCATCGGAAAAGTTC
Source organism: Haliea sp. (assembly GCA_024642265.1). GTDB lineage: Bacteria > Pseudomonadota > Gammaproteobacteria > Pseudomonadales > Halieaceae > JARRPM01. The sequence goes on from JAHEBL010000132.1 coordinate 4,602, forward strand.
CTCACCGATTCGAGGGACCTGCTGGACCTGACCGCGCCGCACTCCCTCGCCAAGCGCGAGGGACCCGCGGGTGCGCTCAACCTGGCCTACCGCCACGCCCAGGGCACCACTATTTACGGGGGCACCAGTGAAGTTCATCGTAGCCAGATCGCCGAGCGCACACTGGGTCTGCCGCGAACCCGCGGTTGAGTCGCCAGAGTAAGGAGCCTGAAATGCCTGAAGCCCCACACCTGCTGGTCGAAGACAAGGGCGCTATCCTGATTGCGACCCTGAACCGCCCGGAAAAACTGAATGCGCTGACCGGCCAGACCATGGCCCTGTTCGAGGAGGCGCTGCACCGTTTTCGCGACACGCCGTCGCTCAAGGTGATGCTCATTCGTGCCACGGGCCGCTATTTCTGTTCCGGGGCGGACCTTCGAGACCGCTCGGGCGAGCCCGCCGAACCGGCGCGCAGTGGCGTGGCGATCAGGGAGAAGCACCGCCTGGGACTGCATGGCATGCACCGCATCTATGACGAAATGGAACACCTGGAGAAGCCTGTTGTCGTGGCCCACCAGGGTCCCTGCGTGGGTGGCGGACTGGAAATGTCGCTGTCCTGTGACTTTCGCCTGGCGGCGAAGAGCGCAAGCTATGCATTTCCCGAGGGCAAGATGGGCGTGCTGCCCGCATCGAACGGCGTCAGTCGGCTGGCGCGCATTATCGGCACCCACTGGACACGCTACCTCATCATGGCCAACCTGCCCGCCGACGCGGATCGCGCCTACGTCATGGGCCTGGTGCACGAGGTATTTGCCGATGAGACCTTTGAGCAGGATGTGATGCGCTTCTGCGAACACCTGGCAGAGCAGCACGGCGAGCAGATGGGCACGGCCAAACTTGCCATAGAGCTGGCCCACGATGTGGGCCTGGCGCAGGCCAGGCAGGTAGAGCGCCTGGCCAATAGCGCCCTGATGCTCAACCCGCAGTACCTGGCCGGCATTGAGCGCTACATCAGTTCTATCGGCGACAAGAAAAAGGGCGACTGAAACCGGGCCGGCGCAGGCAATCGCGCCCGGCTGCAAGTTGCGTTGAAACTCATCTACTGACCCGGAAACCAAGCCGATGAATTTTGATTGGGACCAAGAGCAGCAGGAATTCCGCTCCACCGTCCGCGCCTTCCTGGCAGAGCACCTGCCCGACAACTGGGAGGAGTTGGCCCATGGCCCCGGCTCCGCGGCCCAGACCGAATTCTCGAAAACTTTCTGCGGTGCCCTGGCGGATGCCGGCCTGCTGGTTCCCCACTGGCCGAAAGAGTGGGGCGGCCGGGAGGCGGATCCCTGGATATCATTCATCCTCGCCGAGGAGATGTGGGCGGCGGGAGAGCCCCGCGGCGGCCAGTACATGAACGTCAACTGGATCGGCCCCACTTTGATGCGATTTGGCACGCAGGAGCAGCAGGCGCGTTACATCCCGCCCATGGCGCGCGGCGAGACCCTGTGGTGCCAGGGCTTTTCCGAGCCGGAAGCCGGCTCGGACCTGGCCTCCCTGCGCACCCGCGCTGAACGCGACGGTGACAACTACCGCATCAATGGCCAGAAAATCTGGACTTCCTATGCGGGCGCAGCGGATACCTGCTTCCTGCTGGCCCGAACGGATGCGGGCAAGCGTGGCATTTCCATCTTCCTCCTGCCCATGGACACGCCGGGCATCACCGTGCGCCAGATTCCCAGCATCATTGGCGAGGGTGACATTCACGAGGTGTTTTTTGACGCCGTGGAACTGCCCGCCAGTGCGCGGCTCGGGGAGGAGGGCCAGGCCTGGGACATCATCCGCTTGTCGCTCTCGCTGGAGCGGGTCGGCATACCCCGCTTTGCCCTGGCCTCGCGCATGCTGCGCCGGGCGGTGGGAACACTGCAGCGGGAAAACCGCTTCGATGCCGGTGCCGTGCAGCAGGCGGCCAGGGCCCACGCTGCCTGCGAGGCGACCCGGCTGTACAGCTACAATATTATCGACCAGCGCTGCCAGGGGCAGCCGCCCGGACCGGAGGCCAGCGCTGCGCGCTTCGCCACGGTCAATGCCGAGCGCCTGGTGGCGGAGTTCGTGGTTGAGCACGTACCCGAGGCCCTGGCCGGCGGCGATGCCCTGCTGCTGGCCCACCACCAGCGCGCCATCGTCGCGGGCATCGCCTCCGGCGCGGCCGAGATCCAGCTGAACCTGATCGCCACCGAGTTGCTGCAATTGCCAAGGGAGCCCCGCTGATGGATTTCACCCCGAGTCCCGACCAGTCAGCACTGACAAGCGCCATCGATCGCATTGCCAGCCGTTTCGAGACCACACCCACGGAATTTCACGGCTTTGCGCTGGACGGGGTGGAGCTGGAGCGCGAACTGGAGAGCGGCCAGTACTTCGACATCGCCGCCATTCCGGAGATGGGACCCATCGCGGCCGCGCTGGTGGTGGAGCGACTCGCCAGGTTGCCCTGTACCGCGGAAATCGCGCTGTCGATGCTGGTGCGCCCGCAACTGGACATCGAACTGCCGCGCCCTTTCGCGGTTATCGAGAATGGCCGGCCGGGGCGCTTTGTGGCGACCGCCAAAACACTTGTTCTCATCGATGGAGCGCAGGTCAGCGTGGCCCATCCCTCGCCGGAGGATGTCGAGGCGGTGGAGTCGCTGTACGCCTACCCGATGGGCAGACTGGCGGGCAAGCTGTCCGCCACGCCGCTGGCGGCCGAGCAAGCCGCCGGCGTGCGGACCTGGTTGCGCATTGCCTGCGCCGCCGAGATGGCGGGCCTGATGCAGGCCGCCATCGACGCCACGGTGGAACACCTGAGCGTGCGCAAGCAGTTCGGCCGGCCACTGGGCACCTTCCAGGCCCTGCGCCACCGCATGGCGGAGTGCGCGGTACTGGCCGGGGGCGTGCGCCGCCTGGCGCTGAAGGCGGCCTGGACCGGGGATGCCGGCGACGCCGCATTGGCAGCGCTGCACGCCCAGGAGAGCGCGACGCGGTTGATTTACGATGTCCACCAGATGCTGGGCGCGATGGGCATGACCCTGGAGATGTCGCTGCACCTGTGGACCTACCGGATGAAGGCGCTGCTGTCGGAGCTGGGCGGGCGCGGTGCGCAGGCCGAGGCCGTGGCGGATTATTGTTTCGGCGCCGGCCAGGGTTCGATCGAACGGTAACAGCTGAACGCGCAGTGGGCGCCGGACCGGAACGCCAGGACAAGCGCTCCAGGCGCCCGATCTACCGTCAGCCTGGGACTCTATCGCACACCAGTGCTTCATGGCAGAGGTACTTGGTAGTGCTCCAGCCGCCGTCCAGGGCCAGGCTCTGGCCGTTGATGTAGCTGCCCTGGTCGGAAGCCAGGAAAAAGATCGCGTTGGCCACGTCCTCGGTAGTGCCCTCGCGATTGAATGGCGTCATTTCGTGGTTCAGCCGCTGGAACGGTGGTGCCTCCCAGGCAGCATCAGTCATGTCCGTCCTGATCACGCCGGGCGCCACCAGGTTGGTACGAATGCCCTGGGCGCCGTACTGGGCCGCCATGGTCTGGGTCAGCCCCACCAGCCCTGCCTTCACCGCGCAATAGATACCGCCGTCCAGCCCGCCCAGGGTGCCGAACACTGAACCAACGTTGATGATGGAAGACCCCGGCTGCATGTGCGGCTGGGCCTCACGACAGAAGCGGAAGGGGCCTTTGAGGCTGACATCGATCACCGTGTCCATCATTTCGTCGGTCGTCTCTGCCACCGGCGCCCAGGTACCGGCCCCGGCATTGTTGACCAGGCAGTCGAGGCGGCCAAACGTCGCCATGGCGAGTGCCACCGCGCGCTTTGGTGTCCGGGGGTCGGCGACGTCGGCCGTGAGAATTTCCACCCGGGCAGTGCCGGCCAATTCACTGGCGAGTTGTTCCAGTCGCTCTTGCCGGCGCGCCACAGCGACGATGTTGTAGCCATTGGCGGCGAATTTGCGGGCGGTGGTATCACCGATGCCCGAACTCGCCCCGGTGATCAGTACGACGGGCTTGTCGGATGCTGCCATCTATTGCTCTCCAGTGTCTCCACACGGCTGCGTGCGGTTGTGTCGCAGAGGATTTTATACGTAATCAGTGGCTTCAGGGGAGTGCC
>JAHEBL010000033.1:0-11970 GCA_024642265.1 Haliea sp.
TCTCCAGTTTTTCCTTTCTGCCTGATTATTCCAGATGCTAGCGTCTAGCGAGTGCTGAAAATTGGCTTAAGCAGTGGGTGTGAGATGAAAGCGGAACCTGTGCAACACTGGATCGAAGACTTCAGTAAATTTTGCATTAATGTGGACGTCAGAGACGTCATAGCCGCGGCAGACGAGGAGGGCAATGCGCCTGGTCAGAGCAAACAGCTGTACGCTCTGGCCATAGTGCGGGCTTTACACAACGGAGACCTCGGCCGGGACTATGATAAATCCCTGTCAGCTGTAAGCATGCTTTGGGAGCGGGGCCATGTGAGTGGCTTCAATACTGACAGTTTCAACCGTGGCTTGAAGGAGTTGCAGAATGCTCACAGGCATGGCAGCCCCGGAATCTTTACCAAACCTGTTGATTTTTTTTCCAAAGCGGTGGGTCGTGGCTAGAGAATACTCGACAATATCTGTATGTGCCGAACGTATGGTTTGGCTGGAAAACCCGGCCCAGTCCCCTGTACCAGATGCCACCAGGCAAAAGGGCGCGCTTGAAGCCCCGTCACCATATCGCCAGGTTCAGTGAGCTAACTTGGCACCACCACTCATAGGGTCGACGCCTCATCCTGACACTGGCGCGGTCCGGCGCACCTGAAGGTAGAGGCCCCAGGCGTTGCCGGCGATGATCAGCGCAGCGCCCAGCAGCAACCACAGAGTGACGCTCTCACCATAAAGCCACCAGGCAACTACCATGATCAGCGGCAGTCGCAGGTAGTCCATCGGCATCACTACCGAGGCGTCGGCATTTGACAGGGCTCGGGTAAGGCTATAGTGGGCTGCCAGCGCCGTAACCGCCGCCGCTAGCAGCCACGTCCTGCTCCCTGCCGGTGGCAGGCGCACCTCTGCGCTCAGCAGTAGAAGTGACAGCGACATCAGTCCCTGCATCAAGGTCATATAGAACAGTACCAGCAGGAACGCATGGGCGTGGCCTTTCAGCAGCTGCGTGAGCTTGCGGGTCACGATCACGGTAATGCCGAAACCGAAGGCTCCGGCCAGCATCACCAGACTGGCGGGATTGATCACCGCGGCGCCGGGTCGCAGAATGAGCAGCACGCCGGCGAAACCCAACAGCAGAGATATCCAGCGGCCACGATTGAGCGCCTCCCCCATGAAAAGGGCCGCCAGCAGCGCTGCCCACAGGGGCGTGGTGAACTCCAGCGCAAATACTTCCGCCAGCGGCAGGGCGGCGATCGCTATCAACCAGGCGCACTGGCCGGCGAAATGGGTGACATTGCGCAGGGCGTGCCAACCGACAAGCTGAGGCTGCAATCCCTGTCGGTTAAGAACGCCGGCCCCGGCCAGTAACACAAGAACAATGACGCAGCCCAACAGGCTGCGCCAGAACAGGATTTCCACAGTGCCCATAGTTGAAGTGAGTTCCCTGCTGGCAACGGCCAGCAGGGAGAAGCAGCTCAGCGCCAGCAGCATCCAGGCGATCGCCCGGCCGGTGGAGCCGCTGGATACGGTGGTCATCAGTGGGCGCTATCCGGGCAGTGAGGGAAGGATATTATAGAATCAAAGGGGCAGGCTGGTAGATTAATCTTTCGAATCCGGGCTTTTTACAGCTGTCACGCATTGTACGCCAACTGTCTGGCGAATCCCGTCCCGGATACGGTGCATCGCAGGCGAATGGATATCACTCTGACCGTAAACCCCGCTGCCTACAGCTTTCCGCTTGGCAGCTCAGCGAGCTCTTGTTGCTGTTGTTGCTCATTAACGCTGACTGTCTTCTCTCCATCTGTAATTGACCAGTACCAGAATTGTTCTTTTCCTACCTGTTCAGTCAAAGGAGAGATAGTGATGGTCAGCTCCCGGGCGGCATCAACTGTGAAGGGTTCGGGTAACGGGAACAAAACCTGATCCCAATGTGTGGGCAGGTCATTGGGCCCTGTACCAAGTCGCACTCCGGGGCTCAGTTCAGCGCTGAACCAACCGCACAGGGCAAATATTCTGCTCTTTTTACTGGTTTTTATTGTGCCGGAAAACACCCTTGGATTATCGGACTTGCTGATGCGATGCATATCGAGCGAACCCAAATGGGCGGTGTCTTTCAATATACTTTCAGGGTCCAGTGTCACCAGATCAGTCTGCTGGAGGGGCACATGGGATATTGGTGAGAAATCAATATCATAGGGTCGCTCGGCCAGGAAGGATAGATCGTCTGACAGGTCTTCGTCGCAGACCAGGCCGGCATGAAGGCTTACCTGTGCAGGAATCATTATCCCGTCTTGCGCCAGGAAGCGGTCACGTGTGGCCAGCAAAGGTTCGAGCATGGCTTCATAAAACAGGCAGTGTCCCATCCACTCCGAGACAATGACGTCGACTTGCTCGTCCAGCTGCAGCGATTGGTGATCGTCATGATAAAAATCGATGTTTTCGAAACCGTTCTTTAGTGCGATCTCCTGAGCTGTCTTGATAAACGGTGAGCGATCTACTGCGATTACCCTCTTCGCGCCGGCGCGCGCTGCAAACATTGCCAGAATGCCGGTGCCGCAACCGAAATCGAGCACAGTGTGTTCCGGCCTGACTACGTCACTGATGGATTTTTCATACGCTTCTGTGCGAACGACATCCTGTAACATCACCTTATGCATCGCCACATCCCTGTAGGACATGCGATAGTTGGGTGAATTTTGATCACTTCCTTTGTCGCTGCTCATGCCAACCCCGCTATTGCCACTTATGTCGATCATGACCGGGAAGGCATAGTATCAAAAAGAGCAAAATGGGGGAGGGCCCGATGGCGTTGCTGGTAGATAAACCAGCGCCGCCACACAGGAGGCAACACTTTCCCCACCGCGTGCACTCTTTCACTGCTGTGATTTGCGCCCGGGCGCGAATGATGTACCTGGTTTAACTCGCCCGGCGATTACCCCCACCCGAGTGGGCTCTTGCTCCCCCGGATCGGTTGCCGGCACCGGGTCTGCCACCGCCAGCGGATGCGCGTTGCCTGCCTCGGCCATTACTATTGCGGTTGCCCCCGTTGCCCGCATTGTTCCGGCCATTGCGGCCATTCTGGATGGGTTCTGCTTTGATGAGGGGGTTAACGTCATAGCCTGGCACGTTTACCTTCTCGATGTCCGAGCCAAGCAGCTTCTCAATATCCCGGAGCAGCTTGATTTCATCGACGCAGACCAGGGATATGGCGTGACCTGCCTGGCCGGCACGCGCTGTGCGCCCTATACGGTGCACATAATCTTCGGCGACATTGGGGAGCTCGAAATTGACAACGTGGGGCAGTTTGTCGATATCGATGCCGCGGGCAGCGATGTCAGTGGCAACCAGCACCCGGACACGTCCTGCCTTGAAATCTGCCAGGGCCTTGGTTCTGGCACCCTGTGACTTGTTGCCGTGGATCGCAGCGGAGGTGATCCCATCTGTTCCAAGCTGTTCGGCCAGTTTGTTGGCCACGTGCTTGGTTCTGGTAAACACCAGAACCTGCTGCCAGTTCTCTTCGCCAATTTTGTGAGATAGCAGCTCGCGTTTACGTTGCTTGTCGACCGGATATACGATCTGGCTTACCAGTTCGGTTGCCGTATTCTGTGGAGTAGCCTGTATCTCGACTGGTTGATGTAAAAACTCGGCAGCCAGTGACTTGATTTCTTTAGAGAATGTGGCCGAGAACAGCAAGGTCTGCCTCTGCTTGGGAATGATGGCCAGTATCTTGCGGATGTCCCTGATGAATCCCATATCCAGCATGCGGTCAGCTTCATCCAGGATGAGTATTTCTACCCTCGACAGGTCAATGCTGCGCTGTTGAACGTGGTCGAGCAGGCGACCGGGTGTGGCGACCACGATATCGACACCTTTAACGAGCTTCTGTTTCTGGGGATTAATGCTGACGCCCCCAAAAATTACGGCCGAACGGAACGGCAGGTAGCGTCCATAATCCCGTACGCTCTCATGAACCTGGGCTGCCAGCTCGCGGGTAGGGGTGAGCACCAGTACTCGTGGGTGGCGTTTCTGGCCTTCCTTGTTTGCCAATTGCAAGCGCTGAAGGACCGGCAGGGTGAAGCCTGCAGTTTTACCTGTACCCGTCTGGGCGCCGGCCAATACGTCTTTGCCCTCCAGTACCAAAGGGATGGCTTGTTGCTGGATCGGGGTCGCTTCTTCGTAACCCTGTTTTTCGACAGCACTCAGCAATTCGGCCGTAAGGCCAAGATCTTTAAATAACATTTGTGTTTTTGCTCCTAATTCTCTCTAAGAGAGCGCCTGACCAGAACGCGTTATAGCAACATATGCTTGCGATTGGCTCGATCCAGGACTGGAATACTTGAGGTGATCAACCCACACTGATTGTGAGGCTGATGAAGGGTGCAGACCGAAGGGCACCGATGCGGGGCGGATTGTAGCAGAAAATGATCAAGGATAGGGCGTTAAATTGTACCGCTTATTTGGCAACCCGAAATTGGCAGAATCCGGGAAGGGCATGCCCCGCTTCCCGGTCAATGTGTAAGGACAGGCTGGACTGTGCATCCTCCCCTTGATTCAGTCGATGTACTGCGCAGATCCAGTCCCCGGATGAACAGTGTGGTCAACCGACTGGCGTGTCCCGGGCTGCAGCTATCGTTGATTAGTAGGGAATTTGCTGCGCACAGTTCCAGGTGCGAGTAAGCTCGCCCATGTTGTGCCAATGGGCACCTTTTCGATGATACTGCGCCAAGCCATTTCACAGGAGCTGGACATGAGCAATCGGCAATTCAATGCCCGCAGCAGTGCTGACGACGTCGTTGCGGGGCATGATCTGGGCGGTAAAAACATTATTGTCACGGGCGCCAATACCGGTATTGGATACGAAACTGCCCGGGCCCTGGCCAGTATCGGTGGCATTGTTACCCTCGCCTGCCGGAATACCGATGCTGCGGCCAAGGCGTGCCAGAACATTCGCCGCCAACACCCTGCGGCCAAAGTCAGTGCCATGCATCTTGACCTGAGTGATCTCAATAGCGTCAGACAGTTTGCAAAGGAATATACCCGGGACACGCTTTCGCTACTGATCAACAATGCCGGCTCTTCCGCGCCCAGCCTGATGACCACCAAGCAGGGTTTTGAGCGAACAGTTGGTGTTTGTCATGTCGGGCATTTTCTGCTCACCGAGCTATTGATGCCAAAGCTTTTGGCCGCACACTCTCCCAGAGTCATTATGTTAGCCAGCGGGTCGCACCGTTACCCGGCGAAGCTGGATTTCGAGAAGCTCGGCAAAGCACAGGAGCCCTACAGGGTGATGCGCGCTTATGGCCAGGCTAAACTCTGTAACGTGCTGATGGCCGACGAATTGCAACGTCGTTACGGGGCCCAGGGCCTGACAGCCTGTTCAGTTCACCCGGGTGCGCTGGTCACTACTGACTTTGGCCGTGAGTCCCTGCTATTTCGAATAGCATTCCGGCTCGCCAGTCCGTTCACCAAGAACCCCAACCAGGGCGCAGCGACCACTGTCTATTGCGCCCTGCATGAGCCGGTAAGTGAAATCGCAGGCGGGTACTTCTGTCACTGCCGGCGAGCGAAGCAATCAGCAGAGGCCGGGAACCCGCAGGTGGCCGCAAGGCTCTGGTCGCTCAGCGAACAGTGGGTAGCGCAGTACATGGACAAGTAAACAGGCGACTGCGATGTTTAACCCCCTCGCGGAACAGGAATAAAGGCCTCGCCTGAATTGGAAAACGGCGGTTGTGGTTGGTCATGGCAACCATGCTGGGAGGCGAGGTTGCCGCTCAGGCGGTTTTCCTTGTGCGCCTGCTTTTTTTACGTGGTGGTTTTGTCGGCATGGTGGATCTTTCGAGGTCGGCCCAGGCCTCCTCCAGGCACTGTCTGTAGAAACCGGGATCCGGCAGCATTTCCCGGCAGCATACGAAGTTGATAGTGACCTTGCCAGCGCCGCTGATTACGCCGTGAAACAACCCCATCATATCCATGGTCGGGCCCATTCCCATCAGCATGTGAAGTCTGGCTCCTGCCAGGTACAGCGGCACCTGTGGCCCGGGTACATTGGATACGACTGTATGCAGTGGCAGGGCCATGTCGCTGGACACGGCAGCCAGCGTGGCTGCCCGCATGCCGATGCCAGCCACGGAGGGCCAGAGGCCCTGGCTCAGCTCAAGCATGGCGCTGGTGCCAAGGGCGGAAGAATAGGCCTTGGATTCCCGGGCGTGTTCAGACACTGCCCGCAGTCTTTGCAGCGCATCGTCGACATCGGTCGCCATGTTGATGGTCATCATGCCTACCTGGTTGCCGACAGAGCTGCTGTTGCGCTCTGACCTGACATTAATAGGCGCACCGCATACCAGGCTGCTTTCCGGCAGTTCCCCCTTGGCCCGCAGGTATTTGCGCAGGCCGCCACCCACGACCGAAACAATCACGTCATTTATCGTCGCCTCTCCCACGGTGTTTTTGAGAGCTTTGACGGCAGCCAGGTCCAGGACAATTGCGTCAGTTACCCGAAACGCGCTGACGCGGTGGTTGAAGCGGGTGTTGAAGGCCTTTGGTTTTGACTCACCCCCGTGCTCGCCGGCCAGTCGGTTGGCCCGGATAATACCCGGTACCAGTCCACCCACTGTCTCGATTAGCTTGAGCGGGCGTTTCAGGTTATTCAGGTACGCGTTTGACCATACCCTCAGGGTCGATGGTGGCTGCTCTCCCCGCCAGTCATCCTCTATAGCAGCCGGTGCCGGGTTGGGGCTGGTGCTGTGGATGGCACTGAGGATTTCCGCTGCGGACACGCCATCGATAGCCGCGTGGTGAACCTTGAGCATTATCGCAAAGCTTTTGGCCGGCAGGCCCTCCACTTCGTTCAGTCCTTCTATGACGTAGGCCTCCCAAAGGGGACGGGTCATATCCAGGCCGCGCGCATGCAGTCGGGCTAGCAGAATACAGAGCTGGCGCCAGTCTCCCGGGCTGGGCAGGGCGAGATGGCGCACATGGAATTCCAGGTCGAAATCCGCGTCCTCGATCCAGTACGGGGTGTCGAGGCCCATCGCGCCACCTGCCAGTTTTCGTCGGAAAATGGCTGATTTGTGAAGGTTCTGGGCAAAAACCTCCAGAATCTCCTTGAAGCGAACCTTGCCATTTGCATTGGCTGACTGGTCGTAAAAGATGATGGGGCTTATGTGCATTGGGGTGCGGCTGCTCTCCATTTGCACAAAGGCGTAGTCCATTTCGGTGAGCTGTTGCATGTCGGATAACCCGGGAGGAGAAAAATGTCACTTTGCCCAAAGCCGTGGCCTACTGCAAGGGCGCCCTGCGCCAGGTTTGCGCCACCTGAACTGGTGGCAGCGGGCGAGCCGGAGCAGGGCGTGGTCAGTTTTCAAGGGTATCAATTGCGATAAAAGTGACCAATTACCCCGAATATCGTCAGCTGGGCGGTGTGACGCCAATATCGGGAATTATGCTCTACACGGCAGACAGTTGAGCGCTATCATCAGAGCTTTCCAGGAGGCAAACTCAATTCCCTGAGAGGCCTCGTTCAGGTACCAGTATATGATCCCGGTTCTGCCGATTTTGGCCGTTCTCCTGGCACTCGGCGTATACGTCTATATAACACGATGGCGCGGCCGCTCCCTTCGCAAGCGGCCGTTCCCGGCATCATGGCTCACCATTCTTGCGGCTCGACTGCCCTTTTACTCGTCGCTTTCCAAGGAAGAGCAGGCCAGGCTGCAACTACTGATAAAGCAATTTATCGCCAGTAAACGGTTTTACGGTTGCGGGGGATTGACGGTTACGGAAGAAATGCGGGTGATGATTGCCGCCGAGGCCTGCCTGCTTCTGGTTAATAAGGGGGGAGCCGTCTACCCGGACCTCTCTTCTGTGCTGGTCTATCCGGCTGGCTTTCAAGTAGAAAGAGACCAGCATCAGCCCGATGGTACGGTAGCCGTTGGTAAGCATGATCTGCTCGGTGAATCCTGGAGCAATGGTAAGGTTATTTTGTCCTGGGACGACGTTGAGAATGGCATAGGCGACTTTACTGACGGACATAATGTGGTATTACACGAATTTGCTCACCAGCTGGATGCCGAGTCCGGGTCGACCAATGGCGCACCTCCGTTGCGTCGAAATAGCTACAAATCCTGGGCAGCGATTTTCTCCAGGAACTTTGATGACCTGAAGATACGCAGCATGCATGGCCAGGAGACGGTAATGGATGCCTACGCCTTGACGAACCCCGCAGAGTTTTTCGCCGTCGCCACAGAAGCCTTCTTCGAGAGGCCTCGGGAGTTACAGCAAATGCGTCCCGATTTGTATGATGAACTGAAAGTCTACTACCAGATTGATCCCGGAAGCTGGCACCAATAGGCCTGGTGACGTCCTGAAGTCAATTCTTCAGTCGAGTTTTGACGCCCACATGGCAAGTCTGTGTTTCATGGACAACTGTGAAATCTGATCCTGCGGTAAAGGCTGAATGATCTTGTCATGCACAAGCAGTCGATATATATATTCGATTTTCTCGGTGGCGGAATCTGTAGCTTCAAATTCAACGACCCCCCTTTCCTCGCCATACTTCACTCCTGCTGCAATGGCTTTTTTTACCAGTTCCTTTTCGTTTTTGAGTTTCTTCATGTCTCTATCCTTTTCACGTAATTCCTCGACAGTATAGATCACTGAGTAGCTTATCTCCTGAGCAGCGGGCAGGGTAATATATTTCCCGCCCGGCATTTCAAACCCCAAAGTTCAAGCCAGGTAAATCGCTCCCGACATCACGAAATACAGCATGGTCGACCCTGGCAATCGCAGCAGAAATTTCGCAAATACCGCCGCTGGCAGGGTCACTGCAAGGCCCTGGGGAATCACCCGGGCAAAGTTCAGGTAGCCGGATGTGCCCAGGCCACGCTTGTCGAATCGCCGGGTTTTCGTGCGCTGTGGGCGCACGAGCATCACGCACAACGCAGGATGTACCCGGATCCTTTGATGGCCCTGGCTGCCGTGGCCCCGGTGACAAAGGAGGCTGGGCCGGGCACCAACATGCTGTTGCTACCCATCCATCACCCCTGCGGGTGGCTGGCGAAGCCGCCATGCCGGAGGTACTTTTTAAAGCCTGGAGTTGCCAACGGTTATTCCTGGAGCCATCGGCGTGCCTTAGGGATGCAGGGAGAGCATAGAGGGAATCGGACTGCAGAGGGCCTGTGATCGGTTGCCTCGTGGCAGCTTGCGGGGCGGTTGCCAGGAGGTGTGTCGGTATGCTGGTCGTGGCCAGGTAACATAAATAACACATTGATTTTCATGAGAAAATACGATTTCGCCAGGCGCGACTCAAGTTGTGAGTAAGGTCATGTAGATCGCGAGGCCAGCCCTGAAATTTTGATGTATACAATAAATTAATATTGTATACAATCTTGCCCAGAAGCAGCTTAAACACAAATCGAGAACGTTTGTACGCGAGAGTTGATGAACACGCCAACACCGGACAGTAGTAAAGGTAAAGACAGCAACCTGACTCAGGCTGAAATTGTACGTATCGGACTGGAAACCGATATTCTGTCTGGTCGGCTTTCACCGGGCAGCTTCATTGATGAAACAGAGACTTCGAAACGATTCGGTGTTTCAAGAACGCCGGTTCGCGAGGCGATTTTTTTACTGGTTCAGGCGGGTCTGATAAAAAAAGAGGCCAGAAAAAGAGCCATCGTGGCTGAGTTCAATATCGATGACTTTTTCGGGCTGTTTGAAACCCTGGCTGAACTGGAGGGGCTATCTGCGAGGCTCGCGGCGCTGCGAATGACTCGCGCAGAGTGTTTCGAACTTTCAAAGATCCATATCGCCGCGGCAGAAAAATTGCAGCTGGGAGAAATTGACAATTACTCGGCGTTGGGTCGCGTGTTTCATTCCCTCATTCTGGAGGGAAGCAAAAATTCCACGCTGATCAAGATCACATCAGAGCTGGCGGCGAGACTGATTCCTTACCGTCGCTTCCAGGTGTCTCTGGAAGGCGGGTTGCAGCGCAACCAGGCTGATCACGAGCTTATCCTCGCTGCCATTAAGGAAAAGGACCCCGAAGCCGCATATCATGCAATGCGCAAACATACTTTGGAGCAGAGTGACTCGGTAATTGACAATATCCCGGCGCTTTCTGCGCCGGCTCGAACGCACGATAGCAGAGAAAATCCGATGCAATCCAAAGCGGTGAGTGAATTATTATGACATTGCCGGTTGCAGGAAAGGATAAGGACTCAAGCGGATTTACAGACCCCGAGGAAGAACTGCGCGGCCTGGCCAGGCGGGCGCTTCATCACTTCAAAAACAGGACCACCGACCGGGCCGAATCCCCAATGCAACTTTCCGTCGACGCCTACCTCGACCAGGGGAGATTCAAGCGAGAGTTCGACAGGATTTTCACGCAGTTGCCTATGGGTTTGGCACTTTCTGTTGAGCTGCCGGAGCCTGGCAGCTATCTCGCACGAACCATATGCAGGAAACCTGTGCTGTTGACTCGTGATCAGCACGGGGTAGTGCGCGCGTTTCTGAATGTATGCCGACATCGTGGCGCCATCGTCTGCGCCGAAGGCGCAGGCAAGAAAGCGCGTTTCGTTTGTCCTTACCACTCCTGGGCGTACGCGGCCGACGGCGAACTGGTTTCGCTGAATGCAGTTAAAACGTTCGGCGAAGTGGATAAATCCACACTGGGATTGACCGAGTTACCTTGCAGCGAAAAAGCTGGCGTGATTTGGGTGGCACTGGATCCCCGGTCGACATTTGATATCGATGCCTGGCTTGGTGAGTTTTCGGAAAAACTGGCGTCACTGGATTTGAGCAACTGGTATGTGTACGAACAGCGTGATCTTCCAGGCCCAGGATGGAAAGTAACCATAGATGGTTATCTGGAGGTTTATCATCACGATACCGTGCATGGGAAAACCGTTGGCAAACACACAGTTGGAAATCTTCTGGTCCATGATACTTACGGACCGCATCAGCGATTGACCTTTGGCCGTAAAAGTCTGAGTGAGTTAGACCAGGAGGAGGGTGATGGATGGGATGGAAACCAGTACATTCGCATTGTTCACTCTGTCTTCCCGAATTTGTCGATCTCCGGGATTGTCGGTGGACACTGCCTGGTCAGCCAGGTATTTCCGGGCGACTCGCCGTCCTCCACGGTTACACGGCAGACCTTGTTATGCGCCAGCAAGCCGCAGTCTGACGCCGAGGAGCTCGCAGCGCGGGAATTCTCGGCAATGACTTTGCAGGCGGTAAGAGATGAAGATTACGTGGTTGGAAACAGCATCCAGCGAGGCTTGGAGTCCGGGGCAAATACACATTTTGTCATCGGCAGAAACGAACCCGGCTTGCAGCATTACCACCAATGGGTCGCACGCTTCATGCAAGATGCCTGTGCTGGATAGATGATAGAGAGTGTAGCAATGATATCACTTGAGGAATTGGAAGGCAGGGTTGACCGGCTCGAGTCGAGAGCGGCCATCCAGGAATTGGTTACGAATTATGCTGTTTCCTGTGACGAGCATGATATCGCCAGGTTGCAGAATCTATTTACCGAGGACGCGGTGTTCAAGTCGCCGAGCAGCTTCCTCCTTGCGACCGGTCGCGAGGCAATAGCGTCAATGTTCGTTGACGTGCTGAAAAAGCGTGGCCCCGGCTATCACTGGACACATGACCTGATCGTACAGTTTGGCGATGACCACGACACGGCCACGGGAACCGTATACAGTCATGCTGAAACGACTCCTGAAGGCGTCGTCAGCATTGCGGCAATGAAGTACAAGGATAAATACCAAAGGCACTCGGGCGTGTGGTACTTCAGTGAACGTGAAATACATTTTTTCTACTATGTCCCAATGCAAGAGTACATCGAAACACTGAATAACGAAGAACGGCTTTACGTCGGTAAAGAAAAGCGGCTGGCAGACTACCCGGAATCCCTGGAGAGCTGGCGAAACTTCGACAAAAAGTACAAATAAAACCGGCACGCGATACTTTTCGGCACCGGCA